>NZ_CP043627.1:6671595-6988191 GCF_016804325.1 Methylobacterium aquaticum | reverse complement strand
ATGGTGAGCGAGAAGATCGGCGCGGCCCTCGAGGCGACCAGCACCCTGCTCGGCGGCGGCACGCCGAGGCGGTGATCGACCGCTACCGCGAGCACGTCCGCAACAACGTCGCGCGCCTCTCCACGCCGGTCAATTGATCGCGCAGAAAGCCGCGCCCGAGCCGAAGACCCGGCCGGTGCTGCACCAGGGCCGGGCCGGGACCGGGGCGGGAGCCGGCCTCGGAGCCGGCTCGCGGACGGCGACCGGCATGGTGGTGCCGGTCGTCATCGGCTCCGGCCCGCCGGCATCGGCCGCCGCCGTCCGCAGCCGCGGCTCCTCCTCCGGGGCCGCGGGCGGCATCGCCGTCCCGGCCTGCCCCCCGCGCGACACGAAGACGATGCCGGTCCCGCCGCGCCGGCCCCGCGCCTCCGCGGGCGCGACGGCCGCCAGGATGCCGAGGACGACCAGCCCGACCGTCAGATCCGCGCGCATCGCCGTCTCCCCTCGCCGCCGCATCGCGCGGCCGGATGTGGAAGCCACGATCGCCGGCCGGCGTTAAGCCCGCCTTGCATCCGATCGGCGGCATTCGAGCGATCCGCCGGAAAATCCCCATCGGCGGTCCGATCGATCGGCGACCCCTGCGCAACCGCCGTCGCGACGAGGACAGCGCCTTCGCTCGAGCGTGCCGGAGCAAGGCGCCGCGGTCGCGGGCCGGTCACGCGCGATCCGGACGTGATCCCCCGGATCCCGCGTCATGCCGACAGTCGGACGCAGCCGACCTCGGGCCGCCGGCATCAGGCATCGAGCATCAGGACCCAGTCGTAGAAGGCGTCCCAGCCGCCGGCGGGCGGCTCCGGCTGCACGGGCCGGCCGGCCGGCGCGACGTCGGCCCGCGCCCCGGCCTTCACCTCGGCAGGGCTCATCCCGAATTCCATGCGAAAGGCGGTGGCGAAGCTCGCCGGCTGCCATAGCCGAAGCGATAGGCGATCTCGGAGACCCGGGCGCCCTGCCCTCCTCCCTCGGCAAGCTCCCGGTAGGCGCGGGCGAGCCGGCGCCGGCGGATATACTCCGCCACGCCGCCGAGCGGCGCGAACAGGCGGTAGAGCCCGCTGCGGGACACGCCGAAGCGGTGGCAGATCCGGTCCACGCTCAGGTCGGCGGACCCGATCTCGGCATCGATGTGGCTGCGGATGGCGAGGAAGACCGGCGCGCGCTGCGAGCACCGCGCGGTCGGCGGCCGCCCCGCTCGCCGCGCCCGCCGCGGACAGGAGGAGGGCCGTGGCCTGCGCGGCGGCGCGCGCCTCGGCCGGGGCTAGGCGCGGGATGGTCTCGCCGAAGGCACGCAAGTGGTCCCCGACGAGCCGTCCGAACGGCTCGGCGCCGCGCAGGACCACGCCGTGCGCCTCGTCGAGCCGCGCTCCGCCCTCCGGAAAGAGGCGGCGCGGGATGATGACGGTGACGGCGCGGTAATCGGTCGAGTCGAGGGAGAGGGGTTGCGCGAGGTCGAGGAGCGCGACGTCCCCGGGCTCCATCGGCGTCTCGCACCCGGCCGCCCGGAGCAGGGCCCGGCCCTCGATCCGGATCTGCGCCGCGACGTGATCGACACCCATGCGGGCGACGAGGCCGCGCGAGCGCTCGTTGCGCAGGCCGGATGCCGCCGTGAGGCCGACGATCGCGTTGCCGAGGTGATAGACGTCCGACCGGCCGCGGAAGTCCTGGGTGTCCTCCTTGCGGATCTCGACGTCCCAGAACGGCGCCACGGCCTCGCGCCAGGCCGGGATTGTCCGCGGCCCGGAGGTCGAGCCGCCCAGGCACAGGGTGGGGCCGCGCACGGTCATGTCAGGCTCGAGTCCGGTGCGGCCCGCCGCCCCTCGCCGCCAAGGTTGCATGCCGTCGGTGGCGACGCAAATCGATCGATCGCCCGGCAACCGCCCGGTCCGCGGCGGCGGCCGTCGGATCGCGGCACCGCATTGCCTCCAAGACCGACTGCCTCGGATGCCGATGCACCGGGCGTTTGACCCATCTCGAAGTCTCGACGCCGAGCCGGAAGCTTCACGACCAGTCGAGACCGAAATTACAGGTCGTTTTCAACGACCGTTGGGATCACGCCGCCCGGGCGCCGCGGCTGCCCCGCCCATCTTCTCGCCGATCCAGACCACGTGCCGCCCGCCGCTTCCGGCCGAGCGGACCTTGTGCTCCTCGACCGCAAAGCCGCCGCGCTGCAGCCGGGACTTGAACTTGCGGTCGGGGCTCTCCGACCACACGCCGAGCAGCCCGCCCGGGCGCAGGGCCCGGTGGGCGGTCCCTAGGCCCGCCACGTCGTAGAGCCGGTCATTGCTGCGCTGCACCAGCCCCTCGGGGCCGTTGTCGACGTCGAGCAGGATGGCGTCGTAGCGGCCGGGGCTCGCCGCGATCAGGTCGTGGACGTCGGTCTCGTGCAGCACCACCCGGGGGTCGTCGAGGCTGCCGGCGAAGATGTGTGCGAGCGGTCCCCGCGCCCAGGCGGCGACGGCCGGGATCAGCTCGGCGACGACGACCTGCGCGTCCGGCGCCAGCTCGGACAGGGCCGCCCGGAGCGTGAAGCCCATGCCGAGCCCGCCGATCAGCACCCGGGGCGCCCGGGTCTCGCGCAGGCGCCCGCAGGCGAGGCTGGCGAGCGCCCGCTCCGAGCCGCTGCGGCGGCTGTTCATCAGCTCGATCGAATCGACCACGATCGCGAACTCGTCGCCCCGGCGCATCAGGCGCAAGGAAGCGGTCTCGCCGGGGATGGCGCTGGTATCGAGGTGAACCCAGGGGATCAAGGATCGGACTCCATCGGGACCGCGCCGTGCCGGGGAGCGGTCGCGTTCCGCGGTCGGAACACGCAGTGTCGGGACGCAACGCAGGCGGGGCGGTTCCGCCGGGCATCGGCCGCTTCGTCCTGCCGACCGGACACCGGAACGGCCCCGGCTATCGCACGGGCCGGGGCGCCGCGTCGAGGGCGGCAAATGGGTGGTAGAGAGGGGCGGATTCGGCCGGCGGACAGTTTGTCCTCCGCGGGGGTTCCGTGCCATAGTTCCACGGATGAGCGACAACGAATTCTATCCCTTCACCATCGAGGTGGCCCCGCTGAGCAGCCCGAAAGGAAAATTCGGCTGGGCGATCCGCAAGCACGGCAAGCTGCTGGAGCGGTCGGACCGGCCGCACGACAGCGAGGAGCGGGCCTATGCCAGCGCCACCGCCGCCGTGGAGCGCGCCTTCCGCCCCGCGGATCCGCGCCGCCGCTAAAGCAGCGGCCGGTCGCGTTGCGACCGGATGCCGATCCGGGTTTTCGATCGTGCCGCGTCGTCCGTGACGAACCGGCCTCCGCGTCGTCGAAAAAATCCCCCGGGCCCGATATCCGGTCGAGCAAAGGCGCCGTCGCGCCGAGCGGTCCTCATGACGAATGCAGCTTGCCGGCGGCGATGAAACCGTTCATCGTCGAACGGACGATCATCGGCTGACTGTCGTGGATCCGGAAGCTCGAGCTTTCGGCTGCGCCATATCCTTTCCGATATGATCGCCAAATCTGTCCAGCGGCACCGATCGCGGGCAGAGGCGCCTCCGGCGGGTCCGCTTTCCCGCACGAGAGGATTGGCCATGGCCAAGATGTTCATCACCGGCTCGGCCCGCAGCCCGTCGAACGAAGAGTTCAAGGCGCGCATCGCGCGGCTGGCGGACATGCCGACCCATCAGGCGGCCCCGGCGGCGCGCAGGAACAAGCCCGCCAAGCCCGCCTACCAGCCCCAGCCGACCGAGGCGGACGAGCCCGACGAGCAGGCCACACCGGCCGAGCCGTCGCCGGAGGAGCCGACCGACGAGACGGACTGAGCACGCCGCGAAGCGCCCCCTTCACAGGCTTCCCGATATGTTAGACCCTGCCGGCCGGGTCTGACATACCGGTGCAGGGTGCATCGGCCCCGCGGCAGGAGAGTCTCGATGGGCTTCGTGACCACCGGCGACGGCGTGGAGATCTTTTACAAGGATTGGGGGCCGCGGGAGGCGCAGGCCATCGTGTTCCATCACGGCTGGCCGCTCTCCTCCGACGACTGGGACGCGCAGATGCTGTTCTTCCTGCAGCACGGCTACCGGGTCGTCGCCCATGATCGGCGCGGCCACGGCCGCTCGTCGCAGGCGCCCGGCGGGCACGACATGGACCATTACGCCGCGGACGCGGCGGCGGTGGTACACAGGCTCGGGCTGACGAACGCGATCCATATCGGGCATTCGACCGGCGGCGGCGAGGTCGCCCGCTACGTCGCGCGCCACGGCGAGCCGCAGGGGCGGGTCGCCAAGGCGGTCCTCGTCAGTGCCGTGCCGCCCCTGATGCTGAAGACCGGGGCCAATCCCGGCGGCCTGCCGCTCGCGGTCTTCGACGGGTTCCGCGCGGCCCTCGCCGCCAACCGGGCACAGTTCTTCCTCGATGTCGCGGCCGGGCCGTTCTACGGCTTCAACCGGCCGGGGGCGCAGGTCCAGGAGGGCGTTGTCCGCAACTGGTGGCGTCAAGGCATGATGGGCTCGGCCCTGGCCCATCACGACGGCATCAAGGCCTTCTCCGAGACCGACCAGACCGAGGATCTGCGGGCGATCTCGGTGCCGACCCTCGTGCTCCACGGCGAGGACGACCAGATCGTCCCGATCGACGCCAGCGGCCGGAAATCCGTGACGCTTCTGCGCAACGGCACGCTCAAGACCTATCCGGGGCTGCCCCACGGCATGCTCACGACCCACGCCGAGACGGTGAACGCCGATCTCCTCGCCTTCGTGACGGCCTGATCCCGCGGGCGGAAAGGACGGACCATGCCGGACACCACGACGGATCCTGCCGCGGGCGAGCCCGATTACGACCGTCTGCTGCGCGCCAACCTCGCGCGCGTCTTCAACGAGCGCGACCCGGCCGGGCGAGCCGCCGCCCTCGACGAGCTCTTCGTCGCCGAGCCGGTGATGTTCGAGCCGACGGGCCCCGTCCGGGGCCGGGCGGCGATCTCCGAGGTGGCCGGCCGGCTGCTCGATCATTTCGGACCGGGCTTCCGGTTCGTTCCCGAGGGCAGGGCCGTCGGCCATCACGGCCTCGGCACCCTGCGCTGGACGGCAGGTCCCGAGGGCGGCCCCGTCGCGGTGACCGGGATGGATGCCGCCGAGATCGTCGACGGGCGGATCGCGCGGCTCTGGGTGCTGCTCGACCCGCCGCGCGCGTGACGGCCCGGTCACGGGCAGGCGGGAGGCGGCCCGGCTCCGGGCGGCGCGGACCGCCCCGCCTCCCGCACCAGGTCGAGGAAGGCCCGGAGCGGCGCCGGCACCTGCCGGCGACCGGGATGGTAGAGGTGGAAACCCGGGAAGGGCGGACACCACGGCGAGAGCAGCCGCACCAAGCGGCCCGCCGCGAGGTCGTCGGCGACATATCCCTCGAAGACGAAGCCGATCCCGAGCCCGTCGAGGGCGGCGAGCCGGATCAGGTCCTGGTCGCCGAGGATCAAGGGGCCGTCGACCGCGACGGCTTCCGCGACGCCGTCGCGCTCCAGCTCCCAGGGGAACAGGCTGCCGCCGGGA
Organism: Methylobacterium aquaticum; assembly: GCF_016804325.1. Lineage (NCBI taxonomy): Bacteria > Pseudomonadati > Pseudomonadota > Alphaproteobacteria > Hyphomicrobiales > Methylobacteriaceae > Methylobacterium > Methylobacterium aquaticum. The sequence continues at coordinate 6,982,644 of NZ_CP043627.1, read as the reverse complement.
AAGCGCTGGCGCAGGCAGGCATGCCCGGCGAGGTCCGACGGTACGGCCGGAACGCTCCGGCGCGCCAGGTAGGCGGGCGCGGCGACGACGGCGAAGCGTTGCGGCCCGCTCACCGGCACCGCCACCATGTCGAGGGCGAGGCGCTCGCCGAAGCGGATCCCGGCATCGAAGCCCTCGCCGACGATGTCGGTCAGCGCGTCGTCGCTCGCCACCTCGACGCGGATCTCCGGATACAGGGCCAGGAAGCGGGTCAGGAGCGGCATCAGCACCAGCCGGCAGGCGCTACGCGGCGCGTTGAGCCGCAAGGTGCCGGTGGGCCGCGCGGCGGACGCCCGCGCCGCCGCCACCGCCTGCGCGATGTCGTCGAGGGCGGGGCCGAGCCGCCGCAGCAGGGCGGCACCGGCCTCGGTCGGGGCGACGCTGCGGGTGGTGCGGTTGAGAAGGCGCACGCCCATCCGCTCCTCCAACCCGCGCAAGGCGTGGCTCAGCGCCGAGGGCGACAGGCCGAGTTCGGCGGCGGCGCGCCGGAAGCTGCGGTGCCGGGCCACCGCCGCGAAGGCCGCGAGGTCGGAGAGGTCGTCGCGGACCATTGGTGAGCCTGGCTCATCGGTTCATGCGGAACGGCGCAGCTTATCCGATGGGTGCCGGAGCGCCAGATCGGTGCGGTCCGCCCAGGAGTGCTGCGATGCAACGACGTTCCCTCGGCCGCTCCGGCCTCACCGTCACCGCCCCCGGCCTCGGCTGCATGGGCTTCTCGGAATTCTACGGCCCGACCGACGAGGCGGCGGCCCCCGCCGCCCTGGAGGCCGCGCTGTCCCTCGGCTACGACTTCCTCGACACCGCCGACACGTACGGCCTCGGGCGCAACGAGGAGCTGCTCGGCCGCGTGCTGAAGGGCCGCCGCGACCGGATCGTCCTGGCGACGAAGTTCGGCATCGTGCGCCGGGAGGGCTCGACCGAGCGGCGGATCGACAACAGTCCGGCCTATCTCACGGCCGCGTGCGAAGCCTCGCTGCGCCGCCTCGGCGTCGAGACCATCGACCTCTATTATTGCCATCGCCGCGACCCGTCGGTGCCGATCGACGAGATGGTCGGCGCCATGGCGCGCCTCGTCGAAGCCGGGAAGGTGCGGGCGCTCGGCCTGTCGGAGGTCTCGCCCGAGACCCTGCGGGCGGCCGATGCGGTCCACCCGATCGCCGCGGTGCAGACCGAGTATTCCCTGTGGAGCCGGGAGCCCGAAGCCGGCCTGATCGAGACCTGCCGCGATCTCGATGTCGCCCTCGTCGCCTACTCGCCGCTCGGCCGCGGCTTCCTCACCGGCGCGGTCGACGTCGAGGCCCTGGCGCCGGACGATTTTCGCCGCGGCAATCCGCGCTTCCAGGGCGAGGCCCTGGATCGGAACCGCCGCCTCGCGGACGCGCTAGGCGATTTCGCCCGCGCGCGCGGGGTCACCGCCGGGCAGGTCGCCCTGGCCTGGCTGATGACCCGCTCACCCCTCGTCGTCCCGATCCCGGGCACCCGCCGGCCCGAGCGCCTGGCCGAGAACGCGGCGGCCGCCGACCTCGCGCTCAGCCCGGCCGACATCGCCGCCCTCGATGGGCTGTTCGCCCCCGGCGCCGCGGCGGGGGCGCGCTACGCTCCGGGCGGGATGGCAGGCATCGAGAGCGCGGGCGGCTGAGCCGGTCCCGCGGCGAGAACCTGCGCCGGGGCGGGACTTCGGGCAGGCCTCGTGGGCCCAAACCCGGGGCGTGCCGACGCTGTCCGGCGGTGCGCCCCCCATCCTCGACCTCGTCCCGACATGGCGGGGCGAGGCAGAGCCGCACGGGACCGGCCCCGCCGCACCCGGAGCTTGCCAACGCTTCGTCGATCCGGGATTCTGGTATCGTCGCAAAGTGGTGTCGCGAAACCGGCCACTCCTCTTGCGAAATCTTCTCAGGGGCCCAGCCGCCGGAGGTCCGACGCCCATGAAGGTCGCCCTCGCCGTCGCCGCGCTTTCCCTCGTCCAGCCGGCCCATTCCTGGTACCCGTTCGAGTGCTGCTCGGACGAGGATTGCGAGCCGGTCACCGATGCGGTCGAGGTGCCGGGCGGCTATCGGACGCACGGGATCTTCGTGCCATCGGCGAAGGTGCGGCCGAGCCAGGACGGGCGCTATCACTGGTGCCATCGCGGCGACGCCGTCTTCTGTTTCTTCGCGCCGCTCGCGGGGTGAGGCAGGGCTGGGGGGACGGGGCGCTCTTGCCGGATGGCCGGTCCGCCGGCACCAATTGGGGGCGGGCGCGTTCCGGAACGGACAGCGCACCCGAAAAAAAACGAGGAGGATGCATGACCACGCCGCCGCGGCAGAATCCCTACCTGGCGCTCGCCCTGCCCGTCGTGCTCCTGGCCGGAGCCCTGACGATCGGATTCTCGACACTCGACCACATCCGGGTCGCCCGCGCCCGCGCGCTCGCCGTCCAGATGTGGATGCAGCCGTAAGGGCTCGCGTCAAAAAAGGGACCGCGCTCCGAGGAGGCGGCCCTGAAGTCGTTTGGGTCTCGAAACCTCGGAGGAGGCCCGGCCCGCCGGCATCGCGGGGGCTGGGGGGCTGGGTACCGGAGCGGCCAACGAGCCGGGCCATGAGGTCGACCCACCCCTACGCGCGCATCAAGGCCGGCGCGCGGCGCGATTATGGCGCTTTGTGGGCATCGGCGGCCGTTTCCGGGTATTTTTGCTGTGTGGCTGCTTGTTGCCGGCTCGGTGTCTCTCCGGCGCAACCCTTGCGGGGCCGCCGGTGCCATCCCATCATGGTCGCAAGGCGGGTCGTTCGCCGGCTCGTCATCCCGCATCCGGTCCCCGGACGCGAATCACCCCGACAGGCAGGAGAGACGATGAGCGAAGGAGAGACGGCCGAAAGCTGGAACGCCAGCGCCCAGGTTGTACCGTTCCCGGTCTCGTCCCAGCGCGCTGCACCGCAGGTGTCCTTCCATCGCGACGAGCTGCGCATCATCCTGAACCTCTACGGCCGGATGGTCGCCGAGGGCGAGTGGCGGGACTACACGATGGATTTCACCCGCGAGAAGGCGGTGTTCTCGATCCATCGCCGCACCTCCGAGCGGCCGCTCTACCGCATCGAGAAGGACCCCCGCCTCGCCCGCCGCCAGGGCGCCTACGCGGTGATCGCCGAGACCGGGCGCATCCTGAAGCGCGGACACGACCTGGCGCAGGTGCTGCGGGTGCTGGAGAAGCCGCTCAGGGTGGTGTGAGGGATTAAACCGCCGCCATCCCTTGCGGATGCGGCGAGGCGGCAATCATCTACGCGGGATGCCGTCGTCGAAAACGGTTCTCGCTCTGGCACTGATTTCCCCTCCCCCCTCTGCGGGGAGGGTGCCCCACGGAGTGGGTCGGGAGAGGGGGCGACGCTTCCGGAAAGGTCGCGACCATTCTGGCAGGCTCCCACTGGATCAGCGTCGCGCTGCCCCTCTCCCGGCCTGCTGCGCAGGCCACCCCCCCGCAGAGGGGGAGGGGGAAGCCCGCGCTCAAGAAGTAATCTTCGATCAACCTCTTGGTTCGTGGTCCGTGTGGGCGGCGACCACCTCAATAATACCCGTAGCCCCGGTAATGGTGCCGGCCGTGATGATGGCCCCAGTGCCGGTGGTGATGATGGTGGTGGCCCCAGCCGTGGTGGCGGCGGTGATGCCCCCAACCTCCGTGGTGATGGTGGTGACGGCCCCAGCCGCCATGGTGGTGGCCGTGGCCCCAGCCGTGATGATGGCCGTACTGGACCTGCATCACCTCCGCGGACGGCGCCGATGCGGCACCGGGCGCGAACGGGGCCGCCTCGGCGGCACCTCCCGCGAGGAGACCGCCGGCCACCAGGGTGGCCGCCACCCAAAGCCGCTTGCCGGCCGCCAGGGGATTGCGCAACGTCAGCATGGTCGCCTCCGGTTCGTCCCGCCGCATCCTCGTGCGGCCATGGAGACGAGAGTGGCGCCGGGGGACTGAACGCGGCCTGAGACGGCGGGTCGGCCTTCGTTCAGGCGACGACCGGAAATGTGCGCCCGCGCGGCGTCGCGCCCGCTTGCGCCGGACGTCCGAGGCCATCACAGTAGGCGGTCGTATGGCTCCCGTAGGGTTGATGAACACGCGCGACCTCCCACCCCTGCCCGGCGGCTCCGGTCAGGCCCGTGCCATTGCCGAGCTCAACGAGCGCTCGCGGGAAATCTTTCGCCAGATCGTCGAGAGCTACCTCGCCACCGGCGAGCCGGTGGGGTCGCGCAACCTCGCCCGCATCCTGCCGATGGCGCTCTCGCCGGCCTCGATCCGCAACGTGATGTCGGATCTCGAGCAGGCCGGGCTGATCTACGCCCCGCATACCAGCGCCGGCCGGCTTCCCACCGAGCACGGCCTGCGCTTCTTCGTCGACGCGCTGCTCGAACTCGGCGATGTCGGCCAGGAGGAGAAGGGCCGGATCGAGGCGCAGATGCGCGCCGCCGCCTCGCGCCACACCTTCGACAGCGCGCTGACCGAGGCCTCGGTGCTGCTCTCAGGGATCTCGCGCGGGGCCGGCGTCGTCGTCACCGCCAAGCAGAACCCGCGCCTGCGCCACATCGAGTTCGTCCGCCTCGATCCCGGGCGCGCCCTGGTGGTGCTGGTCTCCGACGACGGCTCGGTGGAAAACCGCCTCCTCGACCTGCCGCACGGCCTGCCGGCCGGCGCGCTCCAGGAGGCCTCGAACTTCCTCAACGCCCGCATCCGAGGTCGCACGCTCGGCGAGGTCAGGGGCGAGATCGAGGCCGCCCGGACGGCGATGAAGCAGGAGCTCGACGAATTGACCGAGCGCCTGGTCGATGCGGGCCTCGCCCGCTCGGTCGGCCCGAGCGAGGAGCGCCAGCTGATCGTGCGCGGGCAGGCCAACCTCCTCGACGACCTGCGGGCGGCTGAGGACCTGGAGCGCATCCGCCTGCTCTTCAACGACCTGGAGAGCCAGAAGGACGTGATCGACCTCCTGTCGCGCGCCGAGGGCGGCGAGGGCGTGCGGATCTTCATCGGCTCGGAGAACAAGCTGTTCTCGCTCTCCGGCTCGTCGATGATCGCCGCCCCCTTCCGGGACGGCAGCCAGACCATCGTCGGCGTCGTCGGCGTCATCGGGCCGACCCGGCTCAACTACGCCCGCATCGTCCCGATGGTCGATTTCACCGCGCGCGTCGTGTCGCGGCTGCTGGAGCGCGGGCGCGGCTGATCGGCGCCCGGAGCGCAACCGTTTTCCGGTGTGGGGAACACGGAAATCCTGCTTGTCCCCCGGATTCACAAGGGGGCCGGGCTCCGGCATGGTCCGGGGATGGTCCGTGATTCCCTCCCGGCGTGAGCGCCCCGTCCCGCCCCCTGCGCAGCCACCAGCGCAGCCTGTCCGAACTCGTGGCCTCGCTTGCCCGCGGCGAGGCCTCCGGCATCACCGACATCCTGGCGGCGGTGACGCCCGGCGGCGGCAAGTCGCTGCTGCCGGTCATCGCCGCGTCGAAGCTGATCGCGGCCGGCCTCGTCGACCGGGTGGTCTGGGTCGTGCCGCGGGATTCCCTGCGGCTGCAGGCCGAGGAAGCCTTCGCCGATCCGGCCTGGCGGGCGGCTTTGGGCCACGCGCTCTCGGTGCGGGCGGCCGACAATTCCCCCGATCCGAGCCGGGGGCTGGCCGGCTACGTCACCACCTACCAGGCGGTGGCGGCGGCGCCCGCCCTGCACCTCGCCGAGATGCGCCGCCACCGCACCCTGCTGGTCGTCGACGAGGTGCATCACCTGCCGGCCCTGTCCGACGGTGAATCGGGCAGCGAGGCGGCGGCCTGGAGCAGTGCCCTGCTGCCGCTGTTCCGCGAGGCGCGCCTGCGGCTCCTCCTGTCGGGCACCCTGGCGCGGGCGGATGGACGGCGCATCCTGTGGCTGCCCTACCGGACGGAGAACGGGGCGCAGGTGCCGGACATCGAGGCCCCGGGCTGGGCGGTGATCGGCTATTCCCGCGCCGAGGCGCTCGCCGAGAAGGCGGTACTGCCGGTCAATTTCGGGGCTCTGGACGGCGAGGCGAGCTGGCTCGAGGGCGGGCGGACCAGCGGTCAGGCCCGGGTCGGCCCGCACCGGCTGTCGGGCTCGGGGCCGAGCGCGACGACCCGGCCGGCTTTGTTCACCGCCTTGCGCACGGGTTTCGCCCGCGACCTCCTGCGCGAGGCCTTCTACGCCACCCGGCGCCTGCGGGCGGAGCGCCGGCGCAAGCGCGGGCTGACCGCGACGGAGGCCGTCCGCGGCCTCGGCAAGCTCCTCGTCGTCGCGCCCGACCAGGCGAGCGCGCAGAGCTACCACGCGATGATCCAGGCCTGGATGCCGGAGGAGCAGGCGCGCCGCGACGTGCGGATCGCCACCTCGGCCGAGGCCGACGCCCATGCGGCGCTCGCCGCCTTCCGGCTCACGCCGGAGCCCGCCGTACTGGTAACCGTGGCGATGGCCTATGAGGGGCTGGACGCGCCCGAGGTCGCCGTAGTGGCTGCGCTGACGCATATCCGCTCGCGGCCCTGGCTCGAGCAGATGATCGCCCGGGCAACCCGGGTCGATCCCCATGCCGGCGACTATGCCGACCAGCACGCCCTGGTCTTCCACCCCGACGACCCGCTCTTCGCGCAGTTCCGCGCCCGGATCGAGACCGAGCAGGCGACCGCGACGCGCCCGCGCAAGCGCCCGACGGGAGCGGCCTCGCCCGAGCCGCGGCCGCTGTCCCGGGATGCCGACGAGGGCATCGTGCCGCTGGAGAGCAACGCGCTCGGCCTGCGCTACGCGATGCTGCGCCCCGGTCCGTCCATGGCGATGGCCCGTCCCGAGGCGGCGGAGGCCGCGCCGGTGCCGCCGTCGCGGGTCGAGCGGGCCCTGCGCGCCCGCGTGGCCGCCATGGTGACGGCGCAGGCGGTGGAGGACGAGGCCGAGTTGCGCGGGCGGCCCGGCGCCCCCCTGCCGCACCGCTACAACGCGGTGCTCAAGCGCCTCTTCAACAACAAGAGCCGCGCGGCGATGACGGTCGATGAGCTGGAGGCGGCCCTCGCCTGGCTGGAGCGCAACCGGCTGCAGGACCACCTGCACCTGCTGGAGGGCGATTCGCGCTATGCCTGGAGCGCCCGGCGGCGCTGGGCCGGGATGGAGCGGCGGCCGGGGTGAAGCTCAACCGATGTTGAAATTCGGTGCTCTCCCCTTCCTCTCGGGGGGCTGGAACGCTTCACGATCGCGCGGCAATCGCGAAGCTTCTCGAAGTCTTCGAGTTCGCCGCGTTTTCTACAACGAACCGGCATCCGCTTGGTCGGAAAATGTTTCAGATCCTGTTTGACTTGCGAAAATTTAGCTGCAACGACCTTTCGCATCCCTCTCGCGACCTCATCCTGAGAGCCTGTTTGAGCAGGATTTCTATCAAATATTTGAGACAGACGGGACCATCCTACCCGCTAACCTCATCCTGAGGTGCGAACGAAGTGAGCCTCGAAGGAGGGCTCCAGGGATCGCAGAGGCTTCTGGAGCCCTCCTTCGAGGTCAGTCGATCTGCGATCGACTAACACCTCAGGATGAGGTGGAAGGGTAGGATATCTGCTGATTTTTCTCAGTTTTTGTCAAATAACGCTGCTCAAACAGGCTCTGAGGTGCGACTGAAAGGAGCCTCGAAGGAGGGCTCCAGAAGTCTTCGCGATCGCTGAAGCCCTCCTTCGAGGTCAGTCGATTTTCAATCGACTGACACCTCAGGATGAGGTCGTGTGTGGGAGTAATACCAACGGTCGTTGGAAACGACCTTTGGTTCCGTTCTCGAATTTTCGTCAAGCCTCTGGGTTGGCATAGAAAATTCGAGATGGCTCAATGGCCCGATGCGTCAGCATCTTGGGCCATTGGTATAAGTGCTTGAGTCAATCAAACAGGCTCTCAGGTGTAGGGGCGGTGTCGCTTAAAGCTGGACGGTGCCTCCTGTCCCACCTCCGACTCCTCCCCGCACGGGCTTACGGCCGTCACGGACATGATTCTGTCTGCGTGAGCTGGGCGTCGTTGCGGATGGGCGGGGACGGCCGATGCGGGGTCGGGCTCGGGCGACGTCCGATCGGAGTCGCGTGGCCGTTCGAGCGGATGGCTGCCACGGGCAGCGCAGGGCCGAGCGCGGCGAGGCGGCAGCGAGGCCGGCATGGCGGCCGCCCACCGCGGCCGGTTCTCGCCCTGCATACGCCGCGCACTAGACCGCCCCCTCCTCCCCCGGCGGCGTCACCCGCGGACGCTCGTGGTAGAGCAGGTACAGCCCCGAGGCCGCCACGATCCCGCCGCCGATCACCGTCCAACGGTCCGGCAGATGGCCGAAGATCAGGAAACCCAGCAGCACCGCCCAGAGCAGGTGGGCATAGGCGAAGGGGGCCAGCGTCGAGGCTGGGGCCCGGCGGTGCGCCAGGATCAGGAGCCAGTGCCCGAGCGCGCCGAAGAAGCCGACCGAGGCGATGCCGATCCAGGTCGAGGGTTCGCCCGGCGTCTCCCACAGGAACGGCAGGACCGGCGCCGTCAGCACTGAGCCGACGAGGCCGGTATAGAACATCGTGGTCTCGGGCGGATCGTGGGCGGCGAGCATCCGCGTCACCACGATGTAGACGCCGTTGACGAGTGCCGTCACCACGGCGAGCAACGCCGCCGGATGCATCCCCGACACGCCGGGCCGGCTCACCACCAGCACGCCCGAGAAGCCGACCAGCACCGCGACCGTGCGCCGCCAGCCGACCCGCTCGCCGAGCAAGGGACCGGCGATCAGCGCCACCACGAGCGGCGAGGCGAAGGTGATCGAGGTCACCTGGGCCAGCGGCAGGTAGCGGAGCGCCACGAACGAGCACATCGTCGCCGTCACGAGGCAGAGCGAGCGCAGGACCTGCAGGCCCGGCCGGCGGGTGCGCATCAGCCCGACGATGTCGCGCCGCGCGGCGAGGAACGCCGCCACGATCACGAAGCTGACGAGGTAGCGCACGGCGACGATCAGCATCGGGCTCATCGTCCCGCTCAGGAACTTCGCCGAGGCGTCGATCGAGGCGAAGCCCGCCACCGCGCTCACCATCAGGGCGATGCCGATCAGGGTCTCGTGCTGGCCCGCGCCGCGCATGCCCGCTTCCTCTCCCGTCCACTCCCTTGACTTAGAACGGAACCGAGTTCAAATCCAGAACCGCGTTCCAGATTTACGAACGTGAATGCGAGCACGACAGATGGCCGGCTCCCTGCTGCGGCGCGTCCTGGACCTGGTGGAACTCCTCGCGAACCATCCGCGCGGGCTGCCCCTCCAGACCATCGCCGAGACGCTGGATATCCCCAAGAGCGGCGCGCACCGGCTGCTCGCCGAGCTCGCCGAGCATCATTACGTCGTGCAGGACGGCGAGACCGGCCGCTACCTCCTCACCACCAAATTCGCGACGCTCGGCCTCAAGCATCTCTCGCGCACCGGCGTCGTCGACATCGCCCAGTCGGTGCTCGACCGCCTGGCGGGGCTGAGCGGCGAGCTGGCGCGCCTCGCCGTGGTCGACTACCCGCGCCTGGTCTGGGTGGCGAAGGCGCAAGGCGCCCGCACGGGCCTGCGCTACGACGGCGACATGGGCACCGAGGCCCGGCTCTCCACCACCTCGACCGGCATCGCATGGCTCGCCAGCCTCTCGGACGAGGAGGGCTTGAGCCTCGTCATGCGCCAGGGTCTCGGCGCGCCGGAGGAATGCGGCCCCAACGCGCCGCGCACGGTCGCCGCCCTGATGGCCCTGGTGAACGAGGCCCGCGCCCGGGGCTATGCCTGGGTGCAGGACACCAACACGCCGGGCGCCGCCGCGATGGCGGCCAACATCGTGCATCCGCAGACCGGCCGGGCGATCGGCAATCTCAGCGTCGCCGGCCCGAGCCTGCGCCTCGGCGAGGCGCAACGCGACGCGATCGCGCCCGAGCTCATCGCGGCCGCCGCCGACCTGTCCTCGGTCGGCGCCTTCTCCGAGTATCTCGGGGCGCTCGGCGGCCGGGCCGCCGTCACGCCCGGATGACCGCCCGACATGGCTCGGCTCCCGGGACGATGGTAAGTCCCGTGGGCGCGTCGAACGACCGGGCCGCCCGAGCCACCGAGGATCAACCCTCGCACGACCCGCACGCTCCGAAAAGGAGCGCCCAGGAGGAGACGATGACCCACGCCGACAGCGAGTTCCTGCAACGGGACCGCTCGATCCACCCACCGGCCTTCACGCCGGACTACAAGACCAGCGTGCTGCGCTCGCCGCGTCGCGCCATGCTGTCGCTGCAATCCTCCCTGTCGGAGGTGACCGGCCCGACCTTCGGCCATTCCGAGCTCGGGGCCCTCGATAACGACCTGATCCTCAACTACGCCCGCGAGGGCGAGCCGATCGGCGAGCGGATCTTCGTCCACGGCCATGTCCGCGACGAGAACGGGCGCGGCATCCCCCACACCCTGGTCGAGTTCTGGCAGGCCAATGCGGGCGGGCGCTACCGCCACCGCAACGACCGCTACCTCGCGCCGATCGACCCGAATTTCGGCGGCTGCGGCCGCACGATCACCGACGAGCACGGCTTCTACTACTTCCGCACGATCAAGCCCGGGCCCTATCCCTGGCGCAACAACCTCAATTCCTGGCGCCCGGCGCATATCCACTTCTCGGTGTTCGGCTCGGGCTTCGCCCAGCGCCTCATCACCCAGATGTATTTCGAGGGCGACCCGCTGATCTGGCGCGACCCGATGGTGCTCGGCATCCCCGACCGCTCGGCCGCCGAGCGCCTGATCGCCCCCCTCGACCTCGGCGCCGCGGTGCCGCTCGACATGCTCGCCTACAAGTTCGACATCGTGCTGCGCGGCCGCCAGCAGACGCTGTTCGAGAACAAGCTTCAGGGGAACTGAGACCATGGTCCAGCCGCTTCCCGTCCGTCTCCAGGAGACGCCGTCCCAGACCGCCGGGCCCTACGTCCATATCGGGCTGATCCCGCACCAGGCCGGGTTCGACATCTTCGAGACCAACTTCACCAACGTTCTCGCCGGGCCCGACACCAAGGGCGAGCGCATCCGGATCGAGGGCCGGGTCTTCGACGGCGCCGGCTCGCTGGTGCGCGACGCCTTCCTGGAGATCTGGCAGGCCAATTCCGTGGGCCGCTACAACCACCCGGCCGACCGGCAGGAGGGCAAGCCTCTCGACGAGACGTTCCGAGGCTGGGGCCGCACCGGCTCGGACTTCGACACCGGTGTCTGGTTCTTCGACACGGTGAAGCCCGGCCCGGTCGAGGGCCGGAAGGGGCATCGCGCGATGGCGCCGCACGTCAACCTGTGGATCGCCGCCCGCGGCATCAATATCGGCCTCCAGACCCGGCTCTACTTCGCCGACGAGGCCGAGGCCAACGCCAACGACCCGGTCCTGAACCTCGTCGAGCGCGGGCCGTTGCGCGACACCCTGCTGGCGAAGCGCGAGGAGCGGGACGGCAAGGCGGTCTACGTCTTCGACATCCATCTGCAGGGGCCGAACGAGACCGTGTTCTTCGACGTGTGAGGCGTTCGGAAATACGAGAACGAAGCGCCAGGGTTTGAAGCCCTCCGGGTCATTCCGGGGCTCGCCGCAGGCGAGAGCCCGGAATCCCGAGCCGCGGGACGTTCAGGATGGAGCGGTGATCGTTCCGCTTTCTTCTGAAACACCTGAGTGTCTGGATTCCGGGCTCCGCTGCGCGGCCCCGGAATGACCCGGAGGGTGGAACGTCACGACAAGCAAATTCGAACAACCAAGGAGACCCCCATGAACCCCGTCGTCATCGCGGTCGCGATCACCGGCTCGGTCCCGCGCAAGAAGGACAACCCGGCGGTGCCTACCGCCGTCGCCGAGCAGATCGAATCGACGCACCAGGCCTTCGAGGCCGGCGCGACCCTCGTCCACATCCACGTCCGCAACGACGACGAGTCGCCCTCCTCCGACCCCGACAAGTTCGCGGCGGTGCAGGAGGGGGTTCGCAAGCACTGCCCCGGCATGATCGTGCAGTTCTCGACCGGCGGCCGCGGCCGTGACCCGAGCGCGCGCGGGCTGTCGCTGGTCCACAAGCCCGACATGGCCTCGCTCTCGACCGGCTCGGTCAATTTCCCGACCATCGTCTACGAGAACCACGCGACGCTCGTGAACGACCTCGCCGGCTCGATGCGCACGCACGGCATCCGGCCCGAGATCGAGATCTTCGACCTGTCGCACATCCACGGTGCCAAGCGGCTGATCGAGGAGGGGCTGATGGACGCCCATCCCCACGTGCAGTTCGTGATGGGCGTGAAGAACGCGATGCCGGCCGACGAGCACCTGCTCGACATCCTGCTCGCCGAGACCCGCCGGGTGATCCCGGGCGCGACCTGGACCGCCGCCGGCATCGGCCGCGAGCAGGCCCGCGTGATGGGCTGGGCGCTCGCCCGCGGGGCCGACGCGGTCCGCACCGGGCTCGAGGACAACGTCCGGGTGACCAAGGACCGGCTGGCGGCGAGCAATGCCGAGCTGGTCTCGCTGGCCGCCGAGATGGTGACCCGCCACAACCGCAAGGTCGCGACCCCGGCGGAGGCCCGCGCCGCGCTCCACCTGAAGCCCGTGGCCTGATCCGATGACACTCTCGGCCCTCGACTCCGCCCTGCTCGGGCCCCTCTTCGCCACGGACGCGATGCGCGCCGTCTTCGCCGACGAGGCCCGGGTGGCGGCGATGCTGCGGGCCGAGGCGGCCCTGGCGCGGGCGCAAGGCCAGGCCGGCCTTGTGCCGGCCTCGCTCAGCCCTGCCATCGAAGCGATCCCCCCGAAGGCGCTCGATCCGGCGGCTCTGGGCCGGCGCACCGCCGTGTCCGGCGTGCCGGTGATCCCGTTCGTCAAGGCGGTGCAGGGCGCGCTGCCCCCCGAACTGGAGCCCGCCTTCCACAAGGCGACCACCACCCAGGACATCGCCGATACCGCCCTGGTGCTCCAGGTCCGCGACGCCCTCGACCTCGTGGCGGCCGACCTGAAGGCGATCCTCGACGGGCTGTCCGCCATCGCCCGCCAGCACCGCGAGACGCCGTGCGTCGGCCGCACCTACGGCCAGCACGCCGCCCCCGTCACCTTCGGCTTCAAGGCGGCGATCTGGGCGCTCGGCATCGCCGAGGTGGCGGCCCTGCTGCCTTCCTTGCGCGATCGGGTGCTCACCGCCTCGCTCGGCGGTCCCGTCGGCACGCTTGCCGGCCTCGGCGAGACGGCAGAAGCGGTCGGCGACGGTTTCGCGGCGGCCCTCGGCCTCCATCCCGACCTCGCCCCCTGGCACACGCGCCGCGCCCGCATCGCCGAGACCGGCTCGTGGCTCGCCCTGCTGATGGGGGCGCTCGCCAAGTTCGCCACCGACGTCGCGCATCTCGCCACCACGGAAGTCGGTGAGGTGGCCGAGCCCTACGTGCCGGGCCGCGGCGGCTCCTCGGCGATGCCGCACAAGCGCAACCCCGTCTCCTCGACGGTGATCCTCTCCGCCTTCGGCGCCGCCAAGGGCACGAGCCTCACCCTGCTCGACGGGATGGCGGCGGCCCACGAGCGCCCGGCCGGCGCCTGGCACGCCGAGTGGCACGCCCTGCCGACCCTGTTCGGCCTCGCCTCCGGCGCGTTGCGCGAGGCCCGCGGCCTCGCCCAGGGGCTGGTGCCCGATCCCGATCGGATGCGCCGCAACCTCGACGTGACGCAAGGCCTCCTCTTCGCCGACGCCGCCGCGAGCCGGTTGAGCCCGGTGACCGGCGCCAAGGCCGCCCACGCCCTGGTGGAGGAGGCCGCCGGCGCGGTGCGCGACGGGCAGGGTTCGCTCCGGGAGGTCTTGCGTGCCCGGCCCGAGACGGCGGGCGCCGATCTCGACGCCGCCTTCGATCTAGGCCCCGCCATCCGCGCCGGAGCCCGCACCGCCGACCGGGCGCTGGCGGAAGTCTCGCGCCTCACCGCCTTTCTCCATTCCGCATAACCTGAGGTTTCCATGCCCCGGATCGAGGCCAACGGTACCCTTCTGAACTACGAGCTCTCCGGCCCGAGCGGTGCGCCGGTGGTGGTCTTTTCCAACTCGCTCGGCACGTCGCTGGCGATGTGGGACCCGCTGGTGCCGTACTTGCGCGGCCGCTACCGCGTGCTGCGCTACGACACACGCGGCCACGGCGCCTCGCAGGTGCGCGATGAGCGCATCGAGGTCGAGGACCTGGCCGAGGACCTGATCGGGCTCCTCGATGCGCTCGGCCTCCCCGCGCCCACGTCGTCGGCCTGTCGCTCGGCGGCATGACCGGCCAGGCGGCGGCGAGCCGTCACCCGGACCGGGTGATCAGCCTGACCCTGATGGCGACCGCCGCCTTCATGCCGAGCGAGGCGTCGTGGAACGAGCGCGCCGCTCTGGTGCGCGAGAAGGGCACGGCGGCGATCGTCGAGGCGACGATGACCCGCTGGTTCACGCCCGACTTCCCGTCCAGGGCCTCCGACGCGGTGGCGCCGGTGCGCGGGCAGTTCACGGGGACGGATTCCGCCGGCTACGCGGTGTGCTGCAACGCCATCGGCCGCATGGACCTGCGCCCGGTGCTCGACCGCATCACCGCGCCGACCCTGGTGATCGCCGGGCGCGACGACCCGGCGACGCCGCCCGCCATGGCGCAGGAGATCTGCGACGGCATCCGCCACGCCGAACTGGTGGTTTTGCCCAATGCCGCCCATCTCCTCTCCGTCGAGCAGCCGGCGGCCACCGCCGCCCATCTCCTCGGCTTCCTCGACCGGCACCGGGAGGCGCCCGAGGCGGCGACCGGCGCGGTGGCGTTCGAGACGGGACTTGCCAACCGCAAGAGCGTGCTCGGAGAGGCCCATGTCGAGCGCTCGCTCGCGGCGGCCGGGGGCTTCGCCGGGCCGTGGCAGGACTTCATCACCCGCACCGCCTGGGGCGAGGTCTGGGGCGACCCGCGCATCCCGTGGAAGACCCGCTCCTTCGTGACGCTCGCCATGATGGTGGCGCTCGGCCGCGAGGAGGAGTTCAAGCTCCACATCCGCCCGGCCTTGCGCAACGGCGTCACCGTGTCCGAGTTGCAGGCCCTGCTGATCCAGACCGCGATCTATGCCGGCGTGCCGGCGGCGAACGGGGCCTTCCGCTGGGCCCGCGAGGTGCTGGGCGACGAGTTGACCTAATACCAACGGTCGTTGGAAACGACCTTTGGTTTCGTTCTCGAATTTTCGTCAAGCCTCTGGCTTGGCGTAGACAATTCGAGATGGCTCAATGGCCCGATGCGTCAGCATCTTGGGCCATTGGTATAAGTCGGCGCGAAGACCTGTCTCGAGTCGATGCGCCGGGGCGGCCGGGATGGTAGATCACCGTACCGGCCGCCTCGGCCTTGCCCGCCGAACCGTTGGATCATGGACGCCGTCACGCCCCGCGCCTCTCCCCGCACCAAGGATCCCGAGCGGACCAAGGCCGACATCCTGGCGGTCGCGACCGAGGAATTCTCGGCCTTCGGGCTCAGCGGCGCGCGGGTCGATGCCATCGCCGAGCGCACCCGCACCTCGAAGCGGATGATCTACTATTACTTCGGCAGCAAGGAGGGCCTGTACCTCGCGGTGCTGGAGAAGGCCTATGCCGACATCCGGCAGGTCGAGGCCGATCTCGACCTCGGCAACCTGAGCCCGGCCGAGGCGATCCGCCGCCTCGTCGAGTTTACCTTCGAGTACGACGAGGCCCATCCGGATTTCATCCGCCTCGTCGCCATCGAGAACATCCACCGGGCCGAGCACCTGTCGGGATCGGAGACGATCCGCGGGCTCAATCTTGGGGTGATCCGCACCATCACCGACATCATCGTCCGCGGGCAGGCCGACGGCGTCTTCCGCGCCGACGTCGATCCCCTCGACGTCCACCTGATGATCAGCGCGCTCTGCTTCTTCCGGGTCTCGAACCGCCACACCTTCGGGGCGATCTTCTCCGTCGACCTCGACGCGCCGGCCCTGCGGGCCCGCCACAAGCGGATGGCCGGCGACGCGGTGATCGGCATGCTGTCGCTGCGCTGAGGCCTGACCGGGAACCGGATCAGAGGCCGGGCCATTACTCCGGCAAGACTGCCCGCCATCTTGTCGAGGAGAGCCCGATGACCAGGGGCACCAGCCGCCTCGTCCTGCTCGCCGTCCTGGCCGCCACGCCTGTCCTGGCGCAGGTCACGGACACGCCGCAACGCAGCCGTGAGCAGACCCCCAACATGCCCCCGCCCCACGAGACCCTGCCCGAGCGCGTCCGCCCCGGCGACACCGACGCGACCGGCACCGTGCGGTCGACCCCGCCGGCCCCGGATCCGAAGACCAGCGACGGGGTGCTGCGGCCGCAGAAGGGGTGAGGTGGCCGAAGGCTGGCGGCCTGCGAAACTGAAACACAGCAAGCGATACAATAGGTCGAGAAGTGCGGGAGCGACGGCTGCCGTGCCTGACCCCTCCCCCCTCTGCGGGGGAGGGTGGCCTGCGGCGAGTGCGCAGCACTCGTGCCAGGCCGGGAGAGGGGACGCCGCTTCCGGAGATGTCGCGACCGTGGTGACGGGCGCGAAATGAATCAGCGTCGCGCTGCCCCTCTCCCGGCCCCGGCTGACGCAGGGTCCACCCTCCCCCGCGGAGGGCAGGGCTGTCCGGGGAAAATTTGGGTCTGGGTGCATGCCCTGCCACGCCGGAGGTGATCCGGGAGTTGTCCGGTTGTCGAGACACGAACATCCGGGCAGGACATGCACCCCAGCGATACCCGCTTCGCCCAGCTGCTGGAAGGCCTCGATCGCCAGCAGATCGCCCAAAGCGTCGCGCGCCACGGCGCCGACGCCTACGACAAGTGCTTCTCCTCCTGGGATCACCTGCTGGCCCTGATCTTCGCCCAGCTCAGCCCCGCCGCCAGCTTGCGCGCCCTGGAGGTCGCCTGGAACGCTCACGCCGCGGCCCATCCCCAGCTCGGCACCGGGCGGCTGCATCGCTCGACCCTCTCGGATGCCAACCAGCGCCGCCCCCTGGCGGTGTTCACCGAGACCTTCGCCCGCCTGGTCGGCCAACTCGACCGTCGCCTGCGCCGCGACGGACGCACCTTGCTGCGCCTGATCGATGCCACCCCGATCCCGCTCGGCGCCCTGCACGGCTGGGCCCGCTCGAACGGCCGCATCCGCGGGATGAAGCTGCACCTGGCCTACACACCCGAAACCCACCAGCCCCGCCTGCTCGACCTCACCCCCGCCACCCGCAACGATGCCGAGATCGGCCGCCGGATCCCGCTGGAGCGCGGCGCCACATACGTCTTCGACAAGGGCTATTGCCACTACGGCTGGTGGAGCGCCATCGCCGAGGCCCAGGCGACGTTCGTCACCCGACCCAAGACCAACATGCGCCTGCGCGTGCGCACCGGCCGTCCCCTGCCGCCCGAGCCCGAGCGGGAGGGCGACGGCTTCACGCTGCTGGCCGATCACGAGGTCGCCCTGGCCAGCAAGGGCGACTCGCGCCTGGGCATGGGCCTGCGCCGGATCCAGTTGCGCCGCCACGAGGGCGGAGCACGCCTGACGCTGGTGACCAACGACCTGACCCGTCCCGCCACCCAGATCGCCGCCCTCTACAAGACGCGCTGGCAGATCGAGCTGTTGTTCCGCTGGCTCAAGCAGCACCTGGCGATCCGCCGCTTCCTGGGCCACAGCGAGGAAGCCGTGCGCCTGCAGTTGGTGGCGGCGATGATCACCTTCGCGCTGCTGCGCCTGGCGCTGCGCCGCCACTGCCCGCGCGTGCCGATCCTGCGCTTCGTCGACCTGCTGCGACAGGGCTTGTTCGAGCCGCAGACCTGGGCCGAGGTCCGGGCCCTGCTATCGCCAAGACCGACCGCAACCAGGCGCAGAAGGAGGACGGCCCATGCCTCCTAACTTCCCCGGACAGCCCTGCCTTGTGGGGAGGGGCTAGGGGTGGGGGTGGTGCCGGATAAACCTCGGCGGTGCCTCCTGCACCACCCCCACCCCCTTACCCCTCCCCACAAGGGGGAGGGGAGGCGCATCACCTTGAAAGGAGACATCGCTCAGACCGAGATGTGTGCATGCGATAGCCCGTCCAGGCGAGAGGGGGGGGACACCCGCGCGTCCCTGCTTTTCCGGCCAGCCCCCCCTGCGGGAGGATCCACCGCGCAAGCTCCGCACAATCCAGCGGGGGCACCGTCCATTCCTGCCGGCAGGAGGGACGAACGCATGCGCGACGACGCGCCGACGGAGGCGCGGGCGGCCGAGCGCTTGGCCCATCACCTCCTGGAGGAAGCCTATCGCGACCTCGCCGCCGTGCTGCGCGGCGTCGATGCCAGGGCGGCCGCGGGCCTGTTCCACGCCATCGAGGCGCGGACCGCGGACGCGCTTCGGGCGATCGTCGCGGAGGGGAGCGAGGGTACCGCCTCGACCCGCATCGCCCGCGATGCCGGCAACGCGCTCAGCGACCTGTTCGAGGACGCCCATCGCCAGGCCGGGATTCCGGCGCCGCGGCGGGTGGCCTGACGCTCGACAGCGCCGAATCGTTGCCTTACGCAAGGATAGAACGACGAAGGCAAGTCCCGGCGGTGCGGAATGCGCAGGCTCTCGAGCAGATTTCGCGACATCCGCAGCCGGTTTCGCAATGAAGCTCCGAAACGCGGCAGAAACATCAGCCGATCGAAGGTCGGCCTGCCGGCTCGCCTCTGCCTCGTCGTGGCGCTCCTCCTGTGCGCTGCAGAAGGCCGGGCCGCCGAGCGGCCGCTCTGGCTGCGGGAACCGGCCCTGTCGCCGGATGGCAGCCGGATCGCCTTCCGGTTCCGCGGCCGGCTCTGGACCGTGCCGGCGGGCGGCGGCGAGGCGCGGGCGCTGACCCCTGCCGGCCTCCATGCCGAGACGCCGCTCTGGTCGCCCGACGGGCAGACCATCGCCTTCGCCGCCGACCGGTCCGGCGCCCTCAACCTGTACAGCACCCCGACCGAGGGCGGCGAGGCGCGGCGCCTGACCTGGTCCTCCCTCGACGAGCGGCCGATGAGCGTCACGCCCGACGGGCGGGCGGTGTTGTTCGCCTCACGCCTCCTCGGCGACGCGACCCGCACCTTCGCGCCGCCGGGCCTCTCCGAATACGCGGCCCAGGTCTATGCCGTGCCGCTGGCGGGCGGGCGCGAGACCCTGGTCCTGCCGAATGCCGCCCGCGACGCCACCTGGGATCCGGAGGGGCGCCGCCTCCTCTATACCAGCCCCAACATCGAGCAGCGCTTCCGCCAGCACCAGGTCTCGCGGGCGGTGCGCCAGGTCTGGCTCTACGACGCCGCCACCGGCCGCCACGAGCGCCTGACCGAGGGCACCCGCGAGAACCGCGGCGCGGTCTGGCTGCCCGGCGGCGAGATCGCCTATCTCGGCGAGGCGTCCGGCTCGCTCAACGTCTGGCGCCTGTCCCTGGCGGACAGGGTGCCGCGCCAGGTCACGCATTTCGACGGCGCGCCCGTGCGCTTCCTCTCCGCCTCCCGCGACGGCGACCTCGCCTTCGCGCGAGAGGGGCGGATCTACCGCCTGCGCCGGGGCGCTGCGGCGCCGGAGCCCGTGCCGGTCGCGGTGACGGAGGCGACCTTTTCCGGCGAGGTGCCGGCCCGCATCTCCGACTTCTCCGACCTCGCCGCCTCGCCGGGCGGCCAGGAGATCGCCCTGGTGGCGCAGGGCGAGATCTACGTCGCCTCCCGGGACGGGAAGTCGGTCAAGCGGATCACCCGCACGGCCGGCGAGGAGCGCAGCCCCGTCTTCTCGCCCGACGGCCGCCGCCTCGTCTACGCGGCCGAGCGCGACGGGCATTGGGGCCTCTACGAGGCCACACCGGCGCAAGCCGACGAGCGCGGCTTCGCCCAGGCGACCCGGATCGTCGAGCGCGCGCTGCCGACCCCGCCGGGCGACGCCCTCCAGCCGACATGGTCGCCGGACGGACGCCGCATCGCCTATCTCCACGACCGTAGCGCGGTCCACGTCCTCGACCCGGCGACCGGCGCCGACCGCGAGGTGGTGCCCCCGGGCCTGTTCTATTCCTCCCACGACTGGTCGTGGTGGCTGTCCTGGTCGCCGGACGGGCGCTGGCTGGCGCTGCCGGTCCAGATCGACCGGGGCTTCGTCCGCAACGTCGCGGTGGTGCCGGCGGACGGCTCGCGGCCGCCTGAGCGGGTGGCGCCGGCCGGCGAGGGCCAGAGCGAGGCGCAGTGGAGCCCGGATGGCGGGATGCTGATCTGGCGCAGCGAGCCGGAGGACCTGCACTCGGCCTCCGGCGCCGCCGAGCCCGCCGACATCGACGCGGTCTTCGCCTCGCGCCGGGCCCGGGACGCCTTCGAGGCCCGCCTGCGCGCCCCGGTCCTGCCCGAGGCCCCCGGCGAGGCCGCCCGCGCGCCGGGATCGCCCGAGGCCGGATCCGCGCCGGCCCGGGCCGCGCCCGCCCACCCGGCCCCCGAGCCGCAGGCCTTCGATCCCGAGGGGCTGGAGGACCGCCGGCACCGGCTGTCCCAGGGCCATGTCGACGTGGTCCAGGCCCTGATGCTCCGCGACGGGACGAGCCTGCTCGTCGTCGAGCAGCGAGAGCGGCCGAAGGGTGAGGGCTCCGCGCTGACAGGCACGATCCGCGACCTGCGCCAGGGTACCCGCCGCACGGTCTTCTCGGACCTGCCCGCCTACCGCTACTCCCCGGTGCGGCTGAGCCGCGACCAGCGCACCCTGTCGTTCCTCTCCGCCAACGGCTTCACCGAGGTCGACCTGGCCAAGGGCACCTCGCGCCATGTCCGGGTCGAGGCGGAGGCCGGCCACGATCCGGCGGCGCGCCTCGCGGCCGGCTTCGCGCAGTACTGGCGCCTGACGCGGGAAAAATTCCTCGATCCGGGATGCACGGGGTCGATTGGGACGCGGTGCGGACCCGCTACGCCCGGTTCCTGCCGGCGCTCGCCGACGCCCGCGACCTCGCCGAGCTCCTGTCCGAGATGGCGGGCGAGCTCGACGCCTCGCATACCGGTGCGTCCCTCGGCCCCGGCGTTCCGCCGGGCGAGCAGACCGCCTCCCTCGGGCTCTACTACGACGAGACCTATCCCGGCCCGGGCATGCGGGTGGCGGCCATCCTGCCCGCCGGCCCGTTCGATGCCGGCGACATGCGGCTTTCCCCCGGCGACGTGATCACGGCGATCGACGGGGAGGCGGTGCCCGAGGCGGGCGGCCTCCGCCGCCTGCTGCGCGGCACCAGGGACCGGCGGATCGAGGTGGCGTTCGTCAAGCCGGACGGGACGGCGCTGCGCGAGCGGCGGGTGCCGGTGAGCCTGGAGCGCGAGCGCGACCTCGCCTTCGAGCGCTGGCGCCGGCAGCGCCGGGACGCGGTGGCGGCCCGCTCCTGCGGCCGCCTCGGCTACGTGCATGTGCGGGCGATGAACGCGGCCTCCTACCGCACCACCTTCGCGGACATCTTCGGGCGCTTCGGCCGGGCCGAAGGGCTGGTGGTCGACGTGCGCTTCAACGGCGGCGGCAACCTGCACAACCAGCTGCTGACGCTGCTGTCGGGCCGGCCCTACCTCACCTTCGCGCCCCGCTCCGGCCCGGTCCAGAGCGACCCGCGCGACCGCTGGATCCGCGCTTCGGCGGTGCTGATGAACGGCGCGAGCTATTCCGACGCCTCGATCTTCCCGCAGGGCTACCACGACCTCGGCATCGGCCCGCTCGTCGGCGAGCCGGCGGCCGGCACCGGCACCTTCGTCTGGTGGGTGCCCTCGCAGATCGTACCGCGCCTCACCTACGGGCTGCCGCAGGTCCCGCTCCATCGCACCGACGGCACGCGGCTCGAGAACACCGACGTGCTGCCGGACCTCGCGGTCCCGGCCGACCCCGCCGCCTGGGCCGAGGGCCGCGACCCGCAGCTCGACGCGGCGGTGGACCGGCTGCTCGGCGGGGCCTGCCGGCCGGAAGGGGCGTCGCCGCGGTGATCCGGCGGAAACCGGCTTTGCTCGAGCGTGCGACGCCTGCGGCTTCGCCGTGCGGGCCGGTGAGGTGACGTCCGGAATTCGTATCACGCCCTCGCCGGGATCGTCCGGCGATCAGGGCGCCTGCCGCCCGATCGCCACCGGATCCACCGACACCTCCTGCTTCAAGGTCCGCAGCGCGAAGACCGAGCGCGACTGGCGGATGCCGCGGATGCGGTAGAGCTTCTCTCGCAGGAAACGCTCGTAATGCGCGGTGCCGCTGACCGCGACCTTGATCATGTAATCGTACTCGCCGGTCACCAGGTGGACCTCGAGCACTTCGGGGATGCGCAGGATCTCGGTGCCGAAGGCCTCCAGCACCGCATCGTCGTGCTTGTCGAGGGTGACCTCGATGAAGACCACGTCTGGGATGCCGAGCGCCCGGTGGTCGAGGACCGCGACGTAGTCGCGGATCAGGCCCGCTTCCTCCAGGCGCCGCAGCCGGGTCCAGCACGGCGATTGCGACAGCCCGACCCGCTCGGCGAGGGCCGCGATCGTCAGCCGTCCGTCGGCCCGCAGGGCGCCGAGAATCTTGCGGTCGAGATCGTCGAGCCGGTGCGGCTCCGCGCCTTTCTGCGGCGCTTGCGCCCGCGCGGAACGTCTGTTCGGCGTTTCGCCCTTCAAGGCCATGCTGCGTTCTCCGGTCTCACGCTTTAGCCGCGAAAAACGGCGAGGACCATCCGGCCGGGCCGGGCTACAGTCGGGGGAAATCAAGCGTCGCGGGAGGGCGCAGATGGCTCTTGACCAAGGGCACGCGGTGGAGGTCCGGGCGCAGGTCCGCTCCGTCTTCGACGGCGTCGCGCGCCGGCTCGGCGAGGTCGAACGCGCGGGCGACAGTCTGCGACATCTCGCCCCCGCCGCCCCCTCCGCCGCCGTCACCCTGTCGATCCCGGTCCCCGACGGGACGGACCTCCCCGTCCTCGCCGCCCGCCTCTCACGCCATCCGTCCGCGATCGAGGCGCAGGTCGGCGCGCCGTCCTGACGCCCCCTCCCGCATCGTCCGCGACATCCTCCCCCGCGAAGGGCTTAACCCATGCCGCCAGACGCCCCGAGCCCCCACGCTCCCTTGAGCCTGCACGTCCCCGAGCCCGCCGTCCGCCCCGGCGGCAACCCGAGCTTTTCCGATCTCGACATTCCGGAGGCCGGCGCCGTCCGCCGGCCGGAGGTCGACGTGTCGGCCGCGGACATCCGCGACTTGGCCTACACGCTGATCCGGGTGCTCGATTCGGACGGGCGTGCGGTCGGTCCCTGGGCCGGCTCGCTCACCGACGACGAGTTGCTCGCCGGCCTTCGCGACATGATGAAGCTGCGCGCCTTCGATGCCCGCATGCTGATGGCCCAGCGCCAGGGCAAGACCTCGTTCTACATGCAGCATCTCGGCGAGGAGGCGGTGAGCACCGCCTTCCGCCGGGCGCTCGAACCCGGCGACATGAACTTCCCGACCTACCGCCAGGCGGGCCTGCTGATCGCCGGCGGCTATCCGCTGGTCGACATGATGTGCCAGATCTACTCGAACGAGAACGATCCGCTGCACGGCCGGCAGCTGCCGGTGATGTACTCCTCGAAGGACCACGGCTTCTTCTCGATCTCCGGCAACCTTGCGACGCAATACGTCCAGGCGGTCGGCTGGGCGATGGCCTCGGCGATCAAGAACGACACCAGGATCGCCGCCGCCTGGATTGGCGACGGCTCGACGGCCGAATCCGATTTCCACGCCGCCCTCGTCTTCGCCTCGACCTACCGGGCGCCGGTGGTGCTCAACGTCGTCAACAATCAGTGGGCAATCTCGACCTTCCAGGGCTTTGCGCGGGGCGGCTCCTCGACCTTCGCGGCCCGCGGCCACGGCTTCGGCATTCCGGCCTTGCGCGTCGACGGCAACGACTACCTCGCCGTCCACGCGGT
Source organism: Methylobacterium aquaticum (assembly GCF_016804325.1). Lineage (NCBI taxonomy): Bacteria > Pseudomonadati > Pseudomonadota > Alphaproteobacteria > Hyphomicrobiales > Methylobacteriaceae > Methylobacterium > Methylobacterium aquaticum. Next base: position 6,958,748 of record NZ_CP043627.1, on the reverse strand, counting down.
GGCGAAATGGGCGACGGAGCGGGCCCGGCGCAATCTCGGGCCGACGATCGTCGAATACGTCACCTACCGGGCCGGCGCCCATTCGACCTCCGACGACCCCTCCGCCTACCGGCCGAAGACCGAGTTCGACGCCTGGCCGCTCGGCGACCCGGTCAGGCGGCTGAAGGATCATCTCATCGCCCGCGGCGCCTGGTCGGAGGAGCGCCACCGCCAGGGCGAGGCCGAGATCCTCGACGAGGTCGTGGCGGCGCAGCGCGAGGCCGAGACCCACGGCACCCTGCATGCCGGCGGCAAGCCGTCCCCGCGCGACATGTTCGAAGGAGTGTTTTCCGAGATGCCTCCTCACTTGCGCCGCCAGCGCCAGCAGGCGGGGTACTGACATGCCGCGCCGCACGATGATCGAGGCCATCCGCGACGCGATGGCCGTTTCGATGGAACGCGACGACGACGTGGTCGTGTTCGGGGAGGATGTCGGCTATTTCGGCGGCGTCTTCCGCTGTACCCAGGGGCTCCAGGCCCGCTTCGGCAAGAGCCGCTGCTTCGATGCGCCGATCAGCGAACTCGGCATCGTCGGCGCCGCCGTCGGCATGGCGGCCTACGGCCTGAAGCCCTGCATCGAGATCCAGTTCGCCGACTACATGTACCCGGCCTACGACCAGATCGTGTCCGAGGCCGCGCGCCTGCGCTACCGCTCGGGCGGCCAGTTCACCGCCCCGATGGTGGTGCGGATGCCCACCGGCGGCGGCATCTTCGGCGGCCAGACCCACAGCCAGAGCCCCGAGGCCCTGTTCACGCACGTGGCGGGCTTGAAGACCGTGGTGCCGTCGAACCCCTACGACGCCAAGGGCCTGCTGATCGCCGCGATCGAGGACCCCGACCCGGTGATTTTTTTGGAGCCCAAGCGCCTCTATAACGGCCCGTTCGACGGCCACCACGACCGGCCGGTGACGCCCTGGGCCCGCCACGACCTCGGCGAGGTGCCGGACGGGCACTACACCGTGCCCCTCGGCAAGGCGGCGATCCGGCGCGAGGGATCCGCCGTGACGGTGCTGGCCTACGGCACCATCGTGCACGTGGCGGAAGCCGCCGCCGCCGAGACGGGAATCGACGCGGAAATCATCGACCTGCGCACGCTGCTCCCCCTCGACATGGAGACGATCGAGGCCTCGGTGCGCAAGACCGGGCGCTGCGTCATCGCCCACGAGGCGACGCTGACCTCGGGCTTCGGCGCCGAACTCGCGGCTTTGGTGCAGGAATCCTGCTTCTACCATCTGGAGGCGCCGATCGTCCGGGTCGCCGGCTGGGACACGCCCTACCCGCACGCCCAGGAATGGGCCTATTTCCCGGGCCCGGAGCGCGTCGGCCGGGCCCTTCGCGCCGCGATGGAGGGCTGACCCATGGGCTTTCGCATCGTCAAGCTCCCGGATATCGGCGAGGGCGTGGCCGAGGCCGAGGTCTCGGCCTGGCACGTCAAGGTCGGCGACGTGGTCCGCGAGGACCAGCCGCTCGCCGACGTGATGACCGACAAGGCCACTGTCGAGATCCCCTCGCCGGTGAGCGGCACGGTCGCGGCGCTCGGCGCGGAGGCCGGCCAGATGCTGGCGGTCGGCGCCGAATTGGTGCGCCTGGAGGTCGAGGGCGGCGAGGCCGCTCCCGATGCCGGGATCGCGGTGGCACCCGAGGTGGCCAAGGCGCAGGACGCGGCCTCCGGCAAGCCCGCCGCCGCCCTGGTGCCGGCCGCGGACGGCCTGGAGCCGGCGCAGCCCGCCCCTCCCCCCGCAGCGGCACCCAAGCCCGCCCAGCCAACAAAGCCCGCCGAGCCGACAAAATCCGCAGAGCCACCGAAGCCAGTTCCAGCAAAACCCGCTTCCCCTGCCCCGCGCCCCGCGGCGGCAGCGCCCTCCTCCGGCCCGCCGCGCCCTCCCGGCGAGAAGCCGGTCGCGTCGCCGGCCGTGCGCCGGCGGGCGCTGGAGGCCGGCCTCGACCTGCGCCAGGTCCGCGGCTCCGGTCCGGCCGGCCGGATCGGCCATGACGACCTCGACGCCTTCCTGAACGCCCCGCCCGAGGACGCGGCCCCCGCTCCGGCCGGCCGCGTCGCCCGGACGGCGGTGGAGGCGATCAAGGTCATCGGCTTGCGCCGGCGCATCGCCCAGCGGATGGCCGATGCCAAGCGCCGCGTCGCCCACTTCTCCTATGTCGAGGAGGTGGACGTGACGGCGGTCGAGGAGCTGCGCGCCGCCCTCAACCAGCGCCACGGCGCGAGCCGGCCGAAGCTGACCCTAATCCCGTTCCTGGTCCAGGCCCTGGTGCGCGCCCTGCCGGACTTCCCGCAGATGAACGCGCATTACGACGACGAGGCGGAGGTGATCCACCGCCATGCCGGTATCCATGTCGGCATCGCCACCCAGACACCGTCGGGCCTGATGGTGCCGGTGCTTCGCCACGCCGAGACCCGCGACGTGTGGAACTCGGCGGCCGAGGTCCGCCGCCTGGCGGAGGCCGCCCGCAACGGGCTGGCCGCCCGCGACGAGCTCTCGGGCTCGACCATCACCATCACGTCGCTGGGCGCGCTCGGCGGCATCGTGACGACGCCGGTGATCAACCGGCCGGAAGTCGCGATCATCGGCGTCAACAAGCAGGTGATGCGGCCGGTCTGGCGCGATGGCGCCTTCGTGCCGCGCCTGACGATGAACCTCTCGGCATCCTTCGACCACCGGGTGGTCGACGGCTACGACGCCGCCCTGTTCGTGCAGGCGCTCAAAGGCCTGCTCGAGACGCCCGCGACCCTGTTCATGGAGGCCTGATGTGGGCGAGATCACCACCAAGCTCCTGGTGCTCGGCGGCGGCCCGGGCGGCTACGTCGCGGCGATCCGCGCCGGCCAGCACGGCATCGACACCGTGCTGGTCGAGGAGAACCGGTTGGGCGGCACCTGCCTCAACGTCGGGTGCATCCCCTCGAAGGCGATGATCCACGCGGCGGAGGCCTATCACGCGGCCGTGCTGCAATCCGCGGACGCCTCGCCCTTCGGCCTCTCGGCCGGTGCCCCGAGCCTCGACTTTGCCCGGACGGTCGCCTGGAAGGACGGTATCGTCGGCCGGCTCAATACCGGCGTGGCGTCCCTGCTCAAGCGCGGCGGGGTCAAGATCCTGCGCGGGCGCGGGACCATGGTCGACGGCAAGACCTGTGTCGTCGAGACCGATACCGGCCCCGAGCGGGTGCGCGCCGAGCACGTGGTGCTCAGCACCGGCTCGGTCCCGGCGGCGCTCCCCCACCTGCCCTTCGGCGGGCGGGTGATCTCCTCGACCGAGGCCCTGTCGCTGCCCGGCGTTCCGGCCACGATGGCGGTGGTGGGGGCGGGCTATATCGGCCTCGAACTCGGCACCGCCTTCGCCAAGCTCGGCGCCAAGGTCACGGTGGTCGAGATGGCCGCGCGGATCCTGCCGGCCTACGATGCCGAGCTGACCCGGCCGGTGGCGCGGCGCCTTTCGGCGCTCGGGATCGAGGTGCTGCTCGGCGCCAGGGCGACCGGGCTCTCGGGCGACGCGCTCGCCGTCGAGGTCGGCGGCGAATCCCGACGGATTCCCGCCGAGGTGATTCTCGTGGCGGTCGGCCGCAAGGCCCGCACGCACGATCTCGGGTTGGAGCGGCTCGACCTCGACATGAGCGGGCCGTTCATCCGCATCGACGAGCGCTGCGCCACCTCGATGCGCAACGTCTGGGCGGTCGGCGACGTCACCGGCGAGCCGATGCTGGCCCACCGCGCCATGGCGCAGGGCGAGATGGTGGCCGACCTCGTGGCGGGCCGCCGCCGCGCCTTCCACAAGGTGGGGATCCCCGCCGTCTGCTTCACCGACCCGGAGGTGGTCTCGGCCGGCCTCTCGCCGGACGAGGCCCGCGCGGCCGGCCACGAGATCCGCACCGGCCTGTTTCCCTTCGCCGCCAACGGCCGCGCCATGACGCTCGGGGCCGAGGACGGCTTCGTGCGGGTGACGGCGCGGGCCGACAACCACCTCATCCTCGGCATTCAGGCGGTCGGCGCGGGAGTCTCGGAACTGGCGGCGGGGTTCGGCCTGGCACTTGAGATGGGCGCCCGGCTGGAGGACATCGCCGGCACGATCCACGCCCACCCGACCCTCGGCGAGGCCTTCCACGAGGCGAATCTCCGGGCGCTCGGCGAGGCCCTGCACATCTGACGCGCGACCGCCGGGTAACGACGGTCAGGCGTGAGAGCCTGTTCGAGCTGCCCGACCGCGTTGACACCCTCGATCGCATCCCGGGGCCGCGAAGCGGAACCCGGGATCCATGACCGCCGACGACGCAGGATGAGGCGGAACGCCGGCCGCCTTGTCCGGACTCGTCAGCGGCCATGGATTCCGGGTTCTCGTCTTCGACGAGCTCCGGGATGACGCCGAAAGATGTCGGTGCATGTGCCGAACAGTCCGTCAGCGTGCCCTCGGCTTCGTCTCCGCGTTCTTCATGGCGATCGTGTCCGTGCAGCGGAGAAAAGCGCTGTAAGTCTTGCCCGATACCCGCCTTTTGATCCAGCTGTTCTTCCCGTTATGGCGCGTCTGGATCCCGACCGATTCAGCACATCTCTCGCGCTCTGCCATCGACTGCGCCCGAGCCGGCTGCGCGAAAAAACCAGACAATGACGCTGCCACCCCACAGAGCAGAACAAAGGCAGTCATGCTCGCTTTGTTTCTGATTTTATCCATGATTTCCGCTCCATTTCGGACTTGACTGCCTCAGCGTAAAAAATATCGGACATTGCCGTAGACTTCGTCAAGCGCAGACCGCGCACCTTCCTGGCGGTCGCGCGCGGTGAGACGGCATGTGCGTCCCGTCCTGGCCGAGGCACGACGGCCTCCGCTTGGACCGCACGGTGCGATCCCGGCTCGGTGGAGTCGGCAAAGCGTGGCAGGATATGCGAGAGGATCGCTCGTCCGGGCCGCGGAGGGACGAGGAGTGAGCGAGAAGAGGCGCCGGGCCACGGCCGCGGAGATCCGCGACCGGGCCTTCGGCGACGTGATCGAATGGCTGGAATACCGCGTCGCGGTGTGTCGCGACGGGCTGGAGCGCCACACCGCCGCCCACGGCGCCGACAGCCGCGCCGTGGCGATGGAGCGCGCCGCGGCGTTCGAGGCCGAGCTGATCCTGCGCGAGATCGGCAAGCTCGCCGGCGGGGCGCCGCGCTCGAAGGCGTTTCGCGAGGCCGCCGCGGCGCGCCGCCGCTTCGTCGCCGCGCAACGCGAGCGGGGGGACGTGCCGGACGAGGCCTAAGAGCAGGCTCCCGCAGTGCCATCCCGGATGCGAAGAATTTTCGTGGCCCGCATTGAATAGAACCGAGCTTGCGTGAAATACTCCGAAGTCGGTTCGCACCAGACGGGCCGGGATCCGGGGAGAATCGCCATGACGGGCCGAGGCCGCTTGCGCCTGGAGAGACTCGTTTCCGTGCTCGCCCTCTGCCTCGCGGCGCAAGGCGCGCGGGCCGAGGTGAAGACCGGGCCGGTGCTGATGCATTGGGGGCCATGCGAGGCCTCCGGCGCCGTCCCCTATCCGGCCGGCAGCTTCGGCGACCGCTTCCTGGTCGTCGACGACGAGGACAACACCCTGCGCCTCTACAAGGCCGACGAATCCGGCCCACCGCTCGCCCTGAAGGGCGGCGACCTCGACGCCGCGCTCGCGACCGGCGGCCGGGAGGAGCCCGCCAAGGCCGATCTCGAATCCCTCGCCTGGCTCGGCAACGACCTGGTTCTGATGGGCTCCCACGCCCGGGACAAGAACGGCCGCACCCGCGAGGCCTCGCGCCAGATGCTCGCCCTGTCGGTGGGCGGCGATGCCAAGGCGCCCCAAGTCAAGGCGCCGGAAGTGACGCCGAAGGGCAAGGCGTTCACCGGCCTCGCCAAGGCGATCGCCGACCTCGACCCGCGCCTGTCGGAGCGCATCGCCGTCGATCTCGCCGAGAAGGCGAGCCTGAGCCCGAAGCGGCGCGGCCTCGCCATCGAGGGCCTGAGCCCAATGCCCGATGGGCGCGGCCTGTTCGTCGGCCTGCGCAACCCGCTCAACGCCGACAACGACGCCCTGGTGGTGCCGTTCGAGAACGCCGCCGAGGCGCTGGCGAGCGGGGCCGCGCCGAAGCTGGCCAAGCCCATCGCCCTCGACCTCAAGGGCCGGGGCATCCGCGACATCGCCTACGTGCCGGGGATCAAGGCCTATTTCCTGATCGCCGGCGGCTCCGGCAGCGGCGGCGAGGCCGCCGATCTCTACCGCTGGTCTGGCACGGCCGGCGAGGCACCGACCCGGGTCGCCGGGGTGGCCGAGGCGCTGGCGGCGCTCCCCGATTTCCAGCCCGAAGGGCTGATCGTCTCCGCTGACGGCAAGACGGTGCAGGTGATCAGCGACGATGGCGATGTCTGCCCGGCGCGCAAGCCGCAAGGGTTCCGGAGCGTGGTGCTGGACCTCGAGTGAAGGGCGGTTCGACGGGCCGTCCCTTCGGATGATCCTGCGTTTCCGGCGTCGTCCCGTACTCGTCGATGACGGACGCTCGGGGCGACAGGGACGATGGCGTCGGACGGAGGGCCGCCCGCGTAAAGTCGAACGGGCGTCACATTGAACCTGGAGTGCGTCTCAGCGAAGCGGAAGCCGGCTCGTCGCGGACGACGCGAAGACGTCGAAAATCCTGGGCGGCATCCGATCGCAGCGCGATCGGCGGCTGCTCCCGCGTGACGGCTGGCGCGTTGTCGGGCGTGATTCCCTCCGCGACGCAACGAGGCTCCGCCATGCCCCTCCCCGCCCCGCTCGACCGAACCGAGGCCGTCGTCTTCGACGCCTACGGCACCCTGCTCGACGTCCATTCCGCCGTGCAGCGCCACGCCGCCGCGATCGGGCCGGAGGCGCAGAGGCTGTCCGAGACCTGGCGTCAGAAGCAGCTCGAATATTCCTGGGTCCTGTCGCTGTGCGGGCGCTACGAGCCGTTCTGGACGCTGACCGAGCGGGCCCTCGATCATGCGCTCGCCCGGCATCCGGGGGTCGATCGGGCGTTGCGGGCGGGCCTGCTCGATGCCTATCGCGCGCTCGACGCCTATCCGGAGGTGCCCGGCACGCTGGAGACCCTGCGCCGGGAGGGCCTGAAGACCGCGATCCTGTCGAACGGCGATCCCGCCATGCTCGACGCGGCGGTACGGGCGGCGGGGCTCGAAGGCCACCTCGATGCGGTGCTGTCGGTCGATCCGGCCGGCCTCTTCAAGACCTCGCCCCGCGCCTACGCCCTGGCGCCGGAGCGCCTCGGGGTCGCGCGGGAGCGGACCGTGTTCGTGTCCTCGAACCGCTGGGACATCGCCGGGGCGGCGGCCTACGGCTTCGCCCCGGTCTGGGTCAATCGGACCGATCTGCCCGACGAATACCCGGACCTCGCGCCGGTCCGGGTGATCCGTGCCCTCGACGGGCTCCTGGCCTGAAAGGCAGGGCCCGAGGAGGGTCTTGGCCCGACTACTCGCCGGCCACCGGGCGGACGCTGCCCGGGACCTCGGCGGCGGGCGCCCCGCGGCGGTAGATCAGCAGGGTCGCGACGAGGCCGCAGGCCCCCGCGAAGGCCATCCACAGGCCCGGCGCCGCCTTGTTGCCGAGCGCCTCGATCAGCCAGGTCGAGACGACTGGGGTGAAGCCGCCGAAGAGCGCGGTGGCGAGCGAGTAGGCGAGCGAGAAGCCGGTGGTGCGGACCTTGGCCGGGACGATCTCGGTCAGCGCCACCACCATCGCGCCGTTGTAGCTGCCATACAGGAAGGACAGCCACAGCAGCGTGATCAGCATGTTGGTGAACGAGATGTTGGAGGTCAGCCAGGCCAGGGCCGGGTAGGCGGTGAGCAGGGTCAGCGCCGAGAAGGCCAGCAGGATCGGCTTGCGGCCGATCTTGTCGGAGAGCGCGCCCATCACCGGCAGCCAGAACAGGTTCGACAGGGCGGTGAGGAAGGTGACGATCAGGCTGTCGGTCTCGGACAGCTTGAGCACGGTCTTGCCGAAGGTCGGGGTGTAGACCGTGATGGTGTAGAACGACACCGTGGTCATCACCACCAGCAACATGCCGAGCAGCACGATCTTCCAGTTCTGGCCGAGCGACGCGAAGACCTCGCTCAGCGACGGGCGCTCCTTGCGGTGCAGGAATTCCTGGGTCTCCTCCAGCGAGCGCCGGATGTAGAACAGGAACGGCACGATCAGGCAGCCGATGAAGAACGGGATGCGCCAGCCCCACTCGGACATCTGGGCCGGCATCAGGGCGCGGCTCAAGCCGAAGCCGATCAGCGCCGCCACCATCACGGCGACCTGCTGGCTGCCGGATTGCCAGGAGACGTAGAAGCCCTTGCGGCCGGGCGTCGCCATCTCGGCGAGGTAGACCGACACGCCGCCGAGCTCGACGCCGGCCGAGAAGCCCTGGAGCAGGCGGCCGATCAGCACCAGGAACGGCGCCGCGAGGCCGATGGTCTGGTAGGACGGAACGAAGGCGATCAGCACCGTGCCCGCCGCCATGATGCCGAGCGTCACGATGAGGCCCTGGCGCCGGCCGATCCGGTCGACATAGGCGCCGAGGAAGATCGCCCCGAGCGGCCGCATCAGGAAGCCGGCGCCGAAGGCCATGAAGGTGAACATCAGCGAGGCGAACTCGTTCTCGGCCGGGAAGAAGGCCTTCGAGATGTGGCTCGCGTAGATGCCGAACAGGAAGAAGTCGAACATTTCCAGGAAGTTGCCGCTCGTGACGCGCAGCACCGTGGCGACCTTCGACCCCTGCGGACCGTGGACCGGACCTGCCATGCTCATCCCCCTACCTTGGGCTCCCTTGACTGGGCCCTCTCTACAGCCATCGCCGACACGTTTGATACAAAAATTTCATCCCTCGGGATGTGGTGGAGCTTGCGCGGCGGCCGGGTTACCAACAGGGAAGGCGGCCTGGACATCTCCGTAAGGCAGTCCGGGGTGGAACCATGACGAGGAGCGGATCCATGACCACGACGACATCGCGCCCCTATTGCGGAGCACGCCGCCGCCTCGCTCGCATCGCCGCCGGGGTGGTGGCGGGGCTCGTCCTCGCCGCCCCGGCGAAGGCGGCGGATGTGCACGTGATGATCTCCGGCGGCTTCACCGCCGCCTACGAGGCCCTGGTGCCGGGCTTCGAGAAGAAAACCGGCGACAAGGTCGTCACCGCCTTCGGGCCTTCGATGGGCACGGCACCGGAGGCGATCCCCGTGCGCCTCGCCCGCGGCGAGCCGGCCGACGTGGTCATCATGGTCGGCTACGCCCTCGATACCCTCGACAAGGAGGGCAAGATCGAGCCGGGCAGCAAGGTGGCGCTCGCCGATTCCCGCATCGCGCTGGCGGTGAAGGCCGGGGCCAAGGTGCCGGATATCGCCACCCTCGACGCCTTCAAGAAGGCGCTGCTCGGCGCCACCTCGATCGCCTATTCGGACAGCGCCAGCGGCGTCTACATCGAGAAGGAGATGTACAAGAAGCTGGGGCTGGAGGGTGAACTGGCGCCGAAGAGCAAGATGATCGTCGCCGAGCGCGTCGGCAACGTCGTCGCCCGGGGCGATGCCGAGTTCGGCTTTCAGCAGATCGCCGAGCTGAAGCCGATCAAGGGCATCACCATCGTCGGGCCGATCCCGCCGGAGGTGCAGAAGGTCACGGTGTTCTCGGCCGGCATCCCGAAGGGCGCCAAGCACCCGGAGGCGGCCCGGGCCCTCATCGCCTGGCTGTCCTCGCCGGAGCACGCCGCCGCGATCGCCGAGACCGGCCTCGACCCGATCAAGGCCCGCTAACCCCCGATTCACGACAAGGGAGAATCCGAGGGATCGGATTCACCACCTCTTCACGCCGCCCAGGCCCTGATGGGACCCACACAACAGGTCTCGCGCCGCTCCCGACGGGGGCGGCCAAGCGGGCGGGGACGGCATCATGCGACAGGGTTGGACGCCCGGAGCAGCGGCGCGTGGTTCGGCGCCGCTGCTCCGGCAGGAAAAGAACGCGCATCAGCGCTACCTCGCGGCGCCGGGCTATCATCCGGGCGCCCTGGTGATCGCGACCGTCGGCCCGGCCCTGGGCGCGGCGATCGTGGCGGTGGTCGCGCTGGGCTTGCGGGTGGTGTCGTAGGCGGGGCCGGGGCGACCCGGTTCGACCCTCGCGGCGTGATGCCTCCCTCTGCGTCACGGCGTGTTCCCGGCCTGGTCGATCCGGGGTCGAGGACGGGAGCGGAACGGCTGCTCTCGGCGAGAGGCAAGCGGACATCGATCAGGCGGCCCGGGTCGGATCGGCGAAAGCGCAGCCTTCCCGCCCCGAGGCGCACGAGGCGGACGTGACGATGGACGACGAGAGCCAGGCCTGTCGGTGCGGGGACGGCTTCAGTCCGAAGGTCGGGCCGGGTGTGCTCGCCCGTCCCGGCGATATCGCGTCATAGACCGGAAAACCACGAGACACGGCGCCCCGCTTCCGTACAATCCCCCCGTCCGGCACGAAGACCGGACGGGAGGAGACGAGCGATGAACCGACGCGACATCCTCGCGGGCGCCGCTGCGCTTACGGCAAGCACGGTCGCGGCGCGGGCCGACAGGCTGCCCCTCGGCGACCTGCCGGGCACCCGCTATCCCGACCCGCGGGTCGAGGCGCTGGACAAGCGCTTCCGCTACAAGGTCGGCAACGCCGCCATCGAGCGCATCGCCACCGGCTTCCGCTGGGCGGAAGGCCCGGTCTATTTCCGGGATGGCGGCTACCTGTTGTGGAGCGACATTCCCAACAACCGGATCATGCGCTGGCTCGAGAACGGCCATGTCAGCGTCTACCGGGCGAACGCCAACTACTCGAACGGCAACACCCGCGACCGCCAGGGCCGGCTGATCACCTGCGAGCACGATACCCGGCGGGTCACCCGCACCGAGCCTGACGGCAAGATCACGGTGCTGATCGACAAGTTCGACGGCAAGCCACTCAACGCCCCCAACGACGTGGTGGTGGCCGCCGACAACGCGATCTGGTTCACCGATCCGGGCTACGGCATCGACGGGTTCTACGAGGGCCACAAGGACAGGGCGGAACTCCCGACCCGGGTCTATCGCCTCGATCCCTCGACCGGCCAGGCCAAGGTGGCCGCCGAGGGCATCGACCGGCCGAACGGGCTCGCCTTCTCGCCCGACGAAAAGATCCTCTACGTCGTCGATTCCGGTGCCACCCATGGCGGGCGGGCCAACATCCGGGCCTTCACCGTCGATGGCGACAAGCTCACCGGAGACCGGGTCTTCGCGGAGGGTTTCTCGCCGGGCTTCACCGACGGGGTGCGCACCGACGTCGACGGCAACGTCTGGTGCTCGATGGGCTGGGCCGACCCGAAGGAGGACGGGGTACGCTGCTATACGCCGTCCGGCGACCTGATCGGCAAGATCCACCTGCCGGAGACCTGCGCCAACCTGTGCTTCGGCGGGCCGAAGAAGAACCGGTTGTTCATGGCGGCGAGCACGTCGATCTACGCGGTGTATGTGGAGACGCAAGGGGCGATGGTGCCGTAGGGATACGGGTTCATCATCGGTACGACGCTGCCGCGCGTGAACCCTCCCCCCTTTGCGGGCTATCGGATTCACACTTCTCCTCTGAGAGCTAACCCTTTGTAAATGTGCGCGCTTTCCCCTCCCCCTTGTGGGGAGGGGTTAGGGGTGGGGGTGGTGCAGGAGGGACCGCTGCGCTCTATCCGGCACCACCCCCACCTCCAACTCCTCCCCACAAGCTTGAGCGATCTCGGGCAAGCCCGAGATCGCCTGGGGAGGAGAGGCGCGCTACCTTTGAATGGGAAAGAACTCGGGCTGAGATGTGTGAATGCGCTAACCTCTGCGGGGGAGGGTCGAGCGCGCGGTTCCCGAAGTCTCTCTCGCAAGAACCTCTAGAAATTCACCCGATCGCCGCCCTTCAGCGCAAGAATCTCCCGCGCATCGTCCGGCGTCGCCACGTCGAGGCCTAGCCCCTCGATGATCTGGCGCACCTTCAGGACCTGCTGCGCGTTCGACTCGGCCATCCTACCCGCCCCGATCCACAGCGAATCCTCCAGGCCGACCCGGACGTTGCCGCCGAGCGCGATCGCCTGGGCGGCGATGGTCATCTGGTTGCGGCCCGCCCCCAGCACCGACCAGCGGTAATCGTCGCCGAACAGCCGGTCGGCGGTGCGCTTCATGTGCTGCACGTCCTCCGGGTGCTGGCCGATGCCGCCGAGGATGCCGAACACGCTCTGCACGAAGAAGGGCGGCTTGATCACGCCGCGATCGGCGAAGTGCGACAGCGTGTAGAGATGGCCGATATCGTAGCACTCGACCTCGAACCGGGTTCCGTTCTCGGCGCAGGTCGTCAGGATGTGCTCGATGTCCGCGAACGTGTTCTTGAAGATCCGGTCCCGCGAGCCCTCCAGGTAGGGCTGCTCCCAGTCGTGCTGGAAGGTCTTGAACCGCGACAGCATCGGGTAGAGGCCGAAATTCATCGACCCCATGTTGAGCGAGGCGACCTCCGGCTTGAAGTGGGCTGCCGGGCCCAACCGCTCGTCGATCCCCATCGTCGGGGCGCCGCCGGTGGTGAGGTTCACCACGCAGTTCGAGCGCTGCTTGATGACCTTCAGGAACGGCTCGAAGGCTTCCGGCGACTGGTCGGGCTTGCCGGTCTTCGGATCGCGGGCGTGCAGGTGGACGATCGCCGCGCCGGCTTCCGCCGCGCCGATCGCGGCCTCGGCGATCTCGTCGGGCGTCACCGGCAGGTGCGGCGACATCGAGGGGGTGTGGATCGCCCCGGTGACGGCGCAGGTGATGACGACTTTTCTCTTGGCCATGGGACTGTCCTCCTGAACTCTTACGATTGGGCGCGCTTGTGCGCCATCAGCGCCGAAAGGCGCGCGTCGCGCCGGCGGCTGCGCTCGGCCGGCGGGGCGGTGTCGGGCCCGCCATCCCAGGCGGCGACGATGCGGGCGGTGCTCTCCGGCGACCAGACCGAGGCGGGAGCCGGATCGGCGGCGAGCCGGCCGTAGAAGCCGCCGTAGCGCGTGGCGTAATCGGCCACGCCCCCCGGCGCGTTGAGGTCGATGGTGGCGAAGGGCCCGAGGAACGACCAGCGCAGGCCCAACCCCTCGGCCACGGTCTTGTCGAGGTCGGCCGGGCTCACCACGCCGTCGGCGACGAGGCGGAAGGCCTCCGACAGCAGGGCGCCCTGGAGACGGTTGAGCACGAAGCCCTCGACCTCGCGGTTAACGGTCACCGGCGCCTGGCCGGCCGCCTCGTAGAGGGCGCGGGCGCGCTCCACCACCGCCGGATCGGTCCAGGGCGCGCCGCAGAGTTCGACCACCGGCACCAGATGGGGCGGGTTGACTGGGTGGCCGACGAGGCAGCGGGCCCGCCCCGCGAGGTCTTCGGTGAACAGCGAGGCGACGATGGCCGAGGTCGAGGAGGCGAGGATCGTATCCGGCTCGCACAGGGCGTCGAGTTCGGCAAACAGCGCGCGCTTGGCCTCGACGGTCTCCGGCCCGTTCTCCTGGACGAGATCGACGCCGTCCACCGCCTCGGCGAGGGTCGGGCGGGTCCGGATCCGGGCGAGGATCGCCGGGATGTCCGCCACGAGGCCGTGGGCCTCGAGCTGGCGCAGGGCCTCGGCGATGTGCCCCGGCGCGGCGTCGAGCGCCGCTACGTGGATGTCGGTGAGGCGGACGTCGAACCCGGACCGGGCGAAGACCACGGCCCAGGACCGGCCGATCAGCCCGGCCCCGACGACGGCGACTTTTGGCATCGGTGGCGAATCTCCCCCGGAGTGGATCATACTGTAAGAACTCACAGCCACAGCACCTGACGGCGCAAGGCGAGGTCGTCGCGCAGGGCCTGCGAGGGCCCGGCATGCATCACCCGCCCGCGCTCCAGCGCCACGGTACGGTCGGACAGTGCCAGCGCGAGATCGAGGTTGTGGTCGACGATGACGATCGAGACCTCGCGGCGAAGGGCGTCGAAGGTCTCGAACAGGCTCTCGACCACCGCCGGCGCCAGGCCCTCGAACGGCTCGTCGAGGAGCAGCACCCTCACGTCGCCCGACAGCGCGCGGGCCACCGCCACCATCTGCTGCTCGCCGCCCGACAGGTAATCGGCGGGCGTCCGCCAGCGCTCGCGCAGGCGCGGGAAGTAGGACAGCACCCGCTCCTCGTCCCAATGCACGCCGTTGCCGGTGCGGCGCTTGAGCCGGCCGAGTTCCAGGTTCTCGGCGACGCTCATCCCGGCGAAGAGCCCGCGCCCCTGCGGCACGTAGCCGATGCCGGCGCGCGCGATGGACGCCGCCGAGCGGCCGTCGAGCACCTCGTCGCCGAGGCGGATATGGCCGGCGGCGTGGGGCGCGAGCCCGGTGATGGTCTTGAGGCAGGTCGACTTGCCGGCGCCGTTGCGGCCGAGCAGCGCCACGATCTCGTGGGCATGCACGTCGAAGGTGACGCCCGAGAGGATGTGGCTCTTGCCGTAGTAGGTGTCGACACCTTGCAGCGAGAGCAGGACCTGCGTCTCGGCGGCGCTCGGGCGGGGACGCGCCGCCATCGCGGCGGTGCCGGAGCCGATATAGACCTCCTGCACCTTGGCGCTGGTGCGGGCATCCTCGACCGTGCCGTTGACCAGCACCGTGCCCTCGTTCATCACCGTCACGGCGTCGGCGATCTGGAACACCCGGTCGATGTCGTGCTCGACCATCAGCACCGGCACCTCGGTCGAGACCCGCTTGATGATGTCGCCGATGCGGGTGCGCTCGGCCGCCGCCAGGCCCGCCAGCGGCTCGTCGAGGAGCAGCACCCGGGGCTTGGTCGCCAGCGCCACCCCCATGTCGAGGAGTCGCTGGCCGCCATAGGAGAGCGAGCCGGCTTCCGCCCGCTCGAGTCCGGCGAGGCCGAGCCAGCGCAGGATCTCGGCGGTCTCGGCCGCGGCCTCCCGGTCGCGGCTCGCCTTGCGCCACGGGTCGAACCGGCCGGGGCGGCGTCCCTGCACGGCCAGCCGGATGTTGTCCTCGACGGTCAGCGCCGGAAACAGGTTGGTGATCTGGAACGAGCGGCCGATGCCGGCCTCGCAGATCCGCTCCGGCGCGAATCCGGCGATCGAGCGGTCGGCCAGGGTCACGGTGCCGGTATCGGGCTTGTACATCCCGGAGATCAGGTTGAAGGCGGTGGTCTTGCCCGCACCGTTGGGGCCGATCAGGGCATGCAGCGTCCGGTCTCGCACCGCGATGGTGACGCCGTCGACCGCCTTCAGCCCGCCGAAGCGCTTGGCGATGCCGCGGGCCGCCAGGATCACCCCGTCGACCACGCCGTCGGGCCGCAGGAAGGCGGGCAGGTTTTCAGGCGCGCCGGCCCGGCGGCCGGCCATGGCGGCGTCCTCGGTCGCGGGCGGGCGTACCATGCGCCACACGCGCCGGCCGATGCCGACGAGCCCGTCCGGCGAGAACAGGATGAAGCCGACGAAGAGCAGGCCGAACCAGAACAGCCAGTTGGCGGTCCAGATCGACAGCATCTCGCGGAACAGGATAAAGAACAAAGCCCCGATCGCCGGCCCGGCAAAGCCCCGCATCCCGCCGATCACCACCATGGCGAGCAATTCGCCCGAGAAGGCGGTGCCGAGCGGCTCGGCCGAGGCGAAGCGGTGGGTGAAGACGCTCAAGGTTCCGGCGAGCCCGGTCACGGTGGCCGAGACCGTGAAGGCCAGGAGCTTGTAGCGGTTGGTCGGATAGCCGAGGAAGCGCGCCCGCTGCTCGTTCTCGCGGATCGCCTCCAGTACCGTGCCGACCGGCGAGCGGCGGAAGCGCGCGAGCCCGACCACGACCGCGAAGCCGATGACGGCAACGAGCCCGTACCAGGTCCAGGCGGCGTCGAGGTCGAGCCCGAGGAAGCGCGTGCGCTCGACGCCGCCATAGCCGCTCTCGCCGCCGGTGAGTGCCGTCCAGCGGAAGGCGACCGTGAAGGAGAGGGCCGAGAGAGCGAGCGTCAGCAGCGAAAAATAGACCCCGCGGCGCCGCAGGATCAGCAGGCCGAGGAGCAGGGCGACCCCAGCCACGACGGCGAGGGCGAACAGGATCGGCGGCAGCAGGGTGCCGGGGAAGAACGTCCGCTGGCCGATCGCCGCCGCATAGGCGCCGATCCCGAAGAAGGCGCCGTGGCCGAAGGAGACGAGGCCGGTCTGCCCGACCAGGATGTTGAGCCCCATGCAGGCCACCGCGAACACCACGACATCGGTGGCCGAGGTGAGGGTGAGCCCGAGGGCCGACAGGCCGAACGGCAGGGCCACGAGGGCCAGGCCCATGAACGGCAGGGTGAATCTCTCGCTGCGGTCGGTCATGGTCGTCACTCGAACCGCAGGATGCGCTCGCCGAGCAGGCCGCGGGGCCGCACGAGCAGGATGATCGCCATCAGGGCGTAGATCGCGGCCTCGGCGAAGCCCGGATAGACCAGCACCATCAGGCCGCGGACGATTCCGACGATGAGGGCGGCGAGCACCACGCCCCAGAACGAGCCGAGCCCGCCGATCACCACCACCACGAAGGCGCCGGTGAGCACTTCCGCGCCCATGGCCGGATGGACGCCGGAGATCGGCGCCAGCATCACGCCGGCGAGCGCCGCGAGGCCGACGCTCAGGCCCACCACGGTCGCCATGTAGGGTTTCAGCGAGATGCCCAAAGCCGCGACCATGTCGGGATTCTGGACGCCGGCCCGGACTACGCGCCCGAAGGTGGTGCGCTGGAGGAGGAACCAGACCCCGGCCACCGCCACGACCACCGCCGCCAGGATGGTGAGCCGGTAGCGCGACAGCACGAAATCGCCGACGAAGATCTGCCCGCGTAGGCCCTGCGGGATCGCATAGGGCAAGGGCGGGGCCCCGAAGAGCATCCGCAAGGCCTGCTCGGCCACCATGGCGAGGCCGAAGGTGAGGAGCAGCGAGAGGATCGGGTCGGCGCGGTAGAAGCGGCGAAACAGGAACCGCTCGACCACGAGGCCGATCGCCGCGACGAGGACGGGAGCTGCGACGAGGGAGCCGCCGAAGCCGAGGGCGGGCGAGAGCTGTATCGTCAGGTAGGCACCGATCGCGTAGAACGCGCCGTGGGCCAGGTTGACGATGCCGCCCAAGCTGAAGATCAGCGACAGGCCGAGCGCGATCAGGAGATAGATCGCACCGAGGAACAGGCCGTTCACGACCTGCTCGACGGCAAGGGTGAGGAAGAGCACGGGTTAGTTCCGATTCAAAAGGACTAGAGCACTTCACGATCGCGTTGCAATCGCGAAGCTCTCTAGGTCGTTGATTTTGCCGCATTTTCTGCGACGAACCGGTATCCACTTCGTCGGAAAATGCTCTAGCGTCATTTTCAGATCGCCACCCGCTTCAATAGAAATCGCGGGATCCCCTCTCCCGTGTGGGAGAGGGGTAGGGGTGAGGGTGACACGCTTCAGGATCAAGCACTGGGCATTACGCTGCCAGCACCACACTCAGCGTCTCACACGGAAGCGTGTCACCCTCACCCCCGACCCCTCTCCCACACGGGAGAGGGGAGGCATGCCCCACGTTCCGGGGCCGGAGCACCGGTGACGGCTACCCCTCCATCCGGCACGCCGCCTCCTCCGCCGTCGGCGCCAGCACCTCCATGTCCTCGTTCGGACCGGGAATCGCCGGGGTCGAGGTGAAGAGGTCCCATTTGTCCTTGACCTTGTCGGCCGGGAGCGCCGTGATCGCGTACATCTCGCTGATGAACTGGTGGTCGCGGGCGCGGAAATAGCCCGGACGGGGCTTCTGCACGTCGAACTTCGCGCCGCCCTCCAGATACGAGACCAGCTTCGGCCCCTCGGTCGATTTCGTGTCGGCCATCGCCTTGGCGACGATCTTGACCGCGTTGTAGTCGCCCCAGGCCTGGTTCTCCGGCGGCTTGCCGTATTTCTTGGTGAAGGCGGCGACGAAGGCCTTGGACGACGGCGTGTCGACCTTGTGGTGCCACAGGCACGGCCAGGTGCCGGCGAAGTTGCCGGGTCCGGCACCCCAGGCGAGCGCGGTGTCGAAGCCGAAGCCGGCGACCGGGAAGGGCAAGCCGTATTCGGCGTATTGCTTGAGGAAGTTGGTGATCTGGTTGCCGGCGAGGTTCGAGATCACGAGATCCGGCTTCGCCTGCCGAATCTTGATCAGGTAGGCCGAGAAGTCGGTGGCGTCGGTCGGCACCAGTTCGTCGGCCGCGAAGGTGCCGCCCTGCCCCTGCATGAACCCCTTGGCGACCCGCAGGAGGTCGTGGCCGAAGGCGTAGTCGGCGGTCAGCGAGTACCAGCGCTTGCCCTTGACCAGCCCCTGCTCGGTCAGGGAGCGGCCGACCGCCTTGACGTACATCGAGTTCGCGCCCTCGACGTGGAACATGTAGCGCTTGCAATCCTGGCCGCGCAGGGCATCGGAATTGGCGCCGGTATTGAGGAAGATCGTCTTTCCTCTTTGCGCCACCTGCCCGATGGCGAGCGCCGAGGCGGAAGAAATCTCGCCGACGATCGCCGCGACCTTGTCGCGCTCGATGTAGCGCTCGGCCTTGCCCGACGCGGTCTGCGGGTTGACCGAATCCTCGGTCAGAAGCTCGACCTTGCGGCCGTCGATGCCGCCGGCGGCGTTGATCTCCTCGGCGGCGAGCTGGGCCGCCATCACGGCGTATTCGCCGAGCGGCCCGAGGAAGCCGGTGCGCGGCGTGAGGTGGCCGATGCGGATGGGGTGCGTGCCTTGAGCCCGTACGAGGCCCGGCATCGCGAGCGCGGCGCCGGCCGCGAGACCGCCCTGCACGAGGCGGCGGCGCGTGAAGGGGTGGCGCGTGGGGGTGAAGCCCTGCGTCATGGTGCGTATCCTGCCCGAGATCGCATCACGGTCGTTCGGGTTGCCGTGATCTGTGATCACACTTAGGCTGGCATCAAACGGCGCGCCTGTCGAGACGGTCCAAACCGTCCGTCCGTGCTGAGGGGGAAACGTGAGGGGAGGTCCGTCGCTTGGAGAGGCGGGACTTGCATGCGCCTGGGCGCAAGCCGCCGGCAGGCAGCCGGGAGCCGCCGGCAGGCAACAGCGGGCCGCCGGCAGGCAACGGCGAGCCGCCGGCGGGCGACCGGCCGGAGCCGGCGGGCGCGCTCGCACGGATCACCCTCGGCACCCAGGTCTACGATGCCCTGCGCGACCTGCTGATCGCCGGCGAGCTGGCGCCCGGGGAGCGGCTGTCCCTGCGCACCGTGGCGGAGCGGCTCGGCACCTCGATGATGCCGGCGCGGGAGGCGGTGTCGCGCCTCGTCGCCGACGAGGCCCTGGAGGTGCTGCCCAACCGCGCCGTCCGGGTGCCGGTCATCACGCTGGGCAAGTTCCGCGAGCTGACCCGGGTGCGGATCGCGGTCGAGGGATTCGCGGCGGCGGAGGCCGCGCGGGCGGCGACGCCGGGCGCCCTGGCGACCATCGCCGAGCACGATGCGGTCTTCCGGAACGAGGTGCGGGCGCCCGAGCCCGACCTGGAACGGGCGATGCGGGCCAACCGCGACCTACATTTCGCGGTCTACGAGGCCGCCGGCCTGCCCTCGCTGATCGCGATCATCGAGGGCCTGTGGCTGCGCATCGGCCCGGTGCTCAACCTCGACATGCGCTCCTCGCCGCGCCGCCTCGCCGAGGGCGGGGCCGAGGCGCATCACGCCGCCCTGGTGGCGGCGCTCCGATCCGGCGATGCCGAGGGCGCCCGCGCGGCGCTCGGTGCCGACATCGCCGGCAGCGCCGCCTTCATCGAGACGACGGGGCGGCTCGCGCCCTGAAACAGGAGTGACGTCATGGATATGGGATTGAGCGGCCTGAAGGTTCTGGTCACCGCGGGCGCGGGCGGCATCGGCCTCGAAGTGGCCCGGGCCTTCACGGAAGAAGGCGCGCGCGTCCATGTCTGCGACGTCGACCGCGAGGCGCTGGCCGCCCTCCCCGCCGGGATCACCGGCACCCATGCCGACGTGGCTTCGCGCGACGACGTCGCCCGGCTGTTCGCGGAGGCGGACCGCGCGCTCGGCGGGCTCGATTGCCTGATCAACAACGCGGGCATCGCCGGGCCGACGGGCCGCGTCGAGGAGATCAACCCGGAGGACTGGGACCGCACGCTCGACATCTGCATCACCGGCCAGTTCAACTGCGTGCGCCTGGCGGTGCCGCTTTTGCGCGGGAGCGCCAACCCGTCGATCGTCAACCTGTCTTCGGCGGCGGGCCGCTTCGGCTTCCCGCTGCGCACGCCCTACGCGGCGGCGAAGTGGGCGGTGATCGGCTTCACCAAGTCGTTGTCGCGGGAGCTCGGGCCGGACGGCATCCGGGTCAACGCGGTGCTCCCCGGCATCGTCGCCGGCGACCGGCAGCGCCGGGTGCTGGAGGCCAAGGCGCAGCAGCGCGGAATCGGCTTCTCGGAGATGGAGCAGGCGGCCTTCGCGGCGGCCTCGATCAAGGACTACGTCACCGCCCGCCAGCTGGCGGACCAGATTCTCTTCCTGGCGTCGGAGCGGGGCAAGACCATCTCGGGCCAGGCGCTGGCGGTGGACGGCGACCTGCAGATGCTGACGTAGGACATTCTCCGAACGGCCTTCGGCCCCATCGTCGTCCCGGGGCCGCGAAAGCGGAACCCGGGACGGCTTCGAGGATGTCAGGGCGATCGGCGACCCGGGCCAATCAATCGGGGATTTGCCCGCTCACCCCCGATACGTCTCGCCATCCAACCCGTATGGGCGCCCCGCCGCCAGCAGGGTCTCCCAGACCGGATCGGGCAGCGGCACGCCCTCCGCGAGGCGCTTTTCGCGGGTTCGCCGCTCGGGTTCTCCCGGCAGCAGCACCTCGCCTCCCGGCACCGGCCGGGCGTCCTTGAAGAAATCGAGATAGGCGCGGGTCTCGCGCACCATCGCGTCCTCGGAGCCGAAGGCCTCCGGGGTCATGTAGAGCGACAGCATCCCGTTGCAGAACCGCCGCGCGCCCGGGCCCGCGGTGCCCGATCCGGTGAGCGCGCCGGCGAGCAGCTCGCACATCAGCGCCAGCCCCGAGCCCTTGTGCTCGCCGAAGGCCCGGATCGCGCCGGCGCCCTTGAGGTTGTCGCGCTCCGGGCCGTCGAGGGGGCCGTACAGCGTCGCGGGGTCGCTCGACAGCCGCCCGTCCGGCTCGATCAGCACGCCGTCCGGCAGCGCCTTGCCGCCCTGCGAGGCGACCAGCACCTTGCCCTCGGCCACCGCCGAGGTGGCGAAATCGAGGATCACCGGCTCGGCGCCCGCCACGGGGAATCCCGCCGCGAAGGGCGCGGTCGAGAAGCGCCGGTCGACCGAGCCGAACGGCGCGACGAGGAGGCTGCCCGCCACGTTGACGAAATGCACCGAGACGAGGCCCGCGGCGGCCGCCTGCTCGGCCCATTCGCCGATGCGGCCGAGATGGCCGGCATGCCGCAGGGCCACGATGGCGACGCCGTTCTCGCGCGCCTTGCGGATGCCGAGCTCCGTGGCGAAGGGACCGGCGGTCTGGCCGAAGCCGTAATGGGCATCGACCAGCGCGAAGGCCGGGCCGTCGGTCACGATCTCGGGGGTCTTGTCGGCCTCGACCTCGCCCTCCTTCAGCCACGAGACGTAGCGCGGCACCCGGATCACGCCGTGGCTGTCATGCCCGGTCAGGTTGGCGGCGACGAGGTAACGACCGATCCGCTCGGCTTCCGCGTCCGAGCAGCCGGCGCGCGAGAAGATGTCCCGCACGTAGGCGGTCAGGCCGCTGGCTGAGATCTGCATGAAAAATCCTCCCGGTTTCTTGATTCTGGCGCGGCGGAGAATGGCCGCCCCGCGGCCGCAGGTCGAGGGTGCCGGGCGCAGATCTGCCCGGGCAATTTTTAATCCCCGAGGGTTGGAGTTGGGGTGGACATGGCAGCGCTGCCGGTGTCTCATCCCGCCCAAGGCCGGGCCACGGAGCACCGGTCACGTCTCGGGAGGAGAGTGCCGATGAGGACGACGCGCCGCGTTTTCCTGAAGAGTGCGGCCACGGTCGCGGCTGCCGGCGTCGTCGCGCCGTCGATCATTCGACCGGCGAGCGCGCAGGGCGGTACGGTGCGGATCGGCATGGTGCTGCCGGTCACCGGGCCCGGCGCCGATGCCGGCCGGTTCGCGCTGAACGGCGCCAAGATCGCCTTGGAGGCCGTCAACAAGGCCGGCGGCGTCCTCGGCAAGCCGATGGAACTCGTCACCGAGGACGACCAGACCACCAATCCGGGCGCGGTGCTGGCCTTCTCCAAGCTCGCCTCGCAGCCCGATCTCGTGGCGTTCCTCGGCTCGATCCGCTCGACCCAGAACCACGCCATGGCCCCCGACATCCTCAAGACCGGAAAGCCGGTGGCCTTCGGCGGCACCGATCCGGTGCTGACCCAGCTCGGCAACCCCTGGCTGTTCCGCTTCCGCCCGAACGACAGCTTCTCGGCCCGGGTCATCGCCGAATACGGCGTGACCACGCTCGCCAAGAAGAAGTGGGCGATCATCCACTCGACCGACGCCTTCGGCACCAGCGGCGCCAAGGCGCTGACGGAGGCTCTGGGCAAGGCCGGCGCCACGGTGGCGCTCGACCAGGGCTACACCAACCAGAGCCAGGACTTCACGCCGGTGGTTCTGGCGATCCGCCAGTCCGGCGCCGACGTGATCGGCTCCTACTTCACCTTCGAGAACGATCTCGGCATCTTCGCCCGGCAATTGCGCCAGCTCGGCGTGCAGGCGCCCTGGGTCGGCTCGGCCTCGATCGTCAACGTGACGGCGCTCAAGCTCGCCGGGCCGTCGCTCTACAACACCTACGGGGTGGCCGATTACGCCGAGGAATCGAGCGACGCGGCGCGCAATTTCGGCAAGGCCTACCGGGCGGTGATGAAGATTCCGCCGGACAACCAGTCCTCCTGGACCTTCGACGCCGTGACGGTGCTGGCGAAGGCCATCAACGCCGCCGGCAAGACCGACCCGAAGGCGATCCGCGAGGCCCTGCTCGCCATCCGCGGCCACGAGGGGGCGGAAGGCACCTACAACTTCGACCAGAACGGCGACGGCCTGCACGGCTACAACGTGGTGCGCAACGACAAGGGCAACATCGTCTTCGACAAGCGCATCGACTTCTACAAGTCCTGACCATCGAAGAAACCTGATCGGGACGGCGCCTCGCCGTCCCGATGCCGTTCTCGGCCGCTGCAAGAGTCTTTGCAAGACGTGATTCTCTGCAAGACTTGCGGCGGCACGAGCCTTGTCATCCGATCGGGACGGGCCCGCATGGACCTCATCCTCCAGCTTCTGTTCACGGGAATCGGCATCGGCGCCGTCTACGCGCTCGTCGCGCTCGGCTTCGTGCTGATCTTCCGCGCCACCAACGTGGTGAACTTCGCGCAAGGCGAGTTCTCGATGGTCGCCGCCTTCCTGATGGTGGTCTTCGCCGTCGACCTGCAATGGCCGTACTGGCTGTCCTTCCTGCTCGCCATCGGCGGGATGGCGGCTCTGGGCGCCCTGTTCAACCTCGGCGTCTACTACCCCTTGCGCCACCGCACCTACCTGCCGGTGATCATCTCGACCATCGGCGCCTCGATCTTCCTGGCCAACACCACGCTCGCCCTCTACGGGCCGCAGCCGCAGGTGCTACCGCCGGTCTTCGAGACGCAAGGCTTCCTGGTCGGCCCGGTCTATCTCGACACCCAGTACCTCCTGATCATCGCCGTCACCGCGGTGCTGGTGGCGTTCCAGTACTGGTTCTTCGAGCACACGCTCATCGGCAAGAAGCTGCAGGCGACCTCGCAGGACAAGGAGATGGCGGCGCTCCTCGGCATTCCCGTCGCCGGGATGATCATGCTGACCTTCGTCTACAGCGCGGTTCTCGGCGGCATCGCCGGCATCCTGGTGGCGCCGGTCCTGTTCGTGTCGATCCAGATGGGCGCCACCATCGCGCTCAAGGCCTTCGCCGCCACCATCATCGGCGGGTTCGGCGACGTGACCGGCGCGATCATCGGCGGGCTGGCGCTCGGCATCATCGAGACCTTCGGCGCCGCCTACATCTCGGTGCCCTACAAGGACGCCTTCGCCTTCATCGTCCTCGTCGCCTTCCTGGCCTTCCGCCCGCAGGGCATCTTCGGCGAACGCATCGCGGAGAAAGCATGACCGGCTCCCCTCGCCCCGTCGCGGCGGACCCGGTGTCCGCCCCCGCCGCCCGCCGCTTCCCCGTCGGCACCCTCGCCTACGTCGCCCTGGTCGCGGTCGCGGTCTTCCTCGCCGCCACGACGCCGTTCAGCGGCTACGTGCTCAACATCCTCATGCAGGCCGCGACCTACGCCATCGCGGTCATCGGGCTCACCGTCGTGCTGGGCCTGTGCGGGCAGATCAACCTGGCCCAGGCCGCCTTCTTCGGCATCGGCGCCTACGCGGTCGGCCTCGGCACGGTCGATCTCGGGATCAGCTTCTGGCTCTGCCTGCCGATCGGCCTCGTCCTGGCGCTGATCCTCGGTGCGGTCCTGGGTGCCTCGACGCTCCGCTTGGGCGGCCACTACCTCGCCATGGTGACGATCTCGTTCCAGCAGATCCTGACGCTGATCATGATCAACTGGATCCCGGTCACCCACGGGCCGGACGGCGTGCCGAACATCAAGCGCCCGGGCCTGTTCACCGATGGCCAGAGCTACCTCGCGCTCTGCGTCTTCATGCTGGCGGCGGTGGCCTACGCGGTGTGGCGAATGCCGAAGACCCGGCTCGGCCGCGCCATGCGGGCGGTGCGCGACAACGAGCTGGCGGCCGGCGTCACCGGCATCGACATCTACCGCACCAAGGTGGCGGCCTTCGCCATCGGGGCGCTGCTCGCGGGCTTAGGGGGCGGGCTGTTTGCCGGCAGCTTCACCTATATCAGCCCGGACCAGTTCTCGTTCGCCGAATCGGTGGTGTTCCTCACCATGGCGCTGCTCGGCGGCGTCGGCTCGCCGGTCGGCGCGGTGATCGGCACCGGGCTGCTGATCCTGATCCCGGAATGGCTGCGGTTCCTCAAGGAGATCCCGGGCCTCTATCTCGCGATCTACGGGCTCGCCGTGATCCTGATCGTGGTGTTCATGCCGGAGGGCATCTGGGGCTTCCTCGGCGACCAGGTGAAGCGCCTGCGGCCGCGCAAACCCGCTCCGCCGCGGGCCCAGGACCTGACCCTGACGCAGGCGGCCGGTACGTCCGCGCCGGTGCTCGAGGTCGAGGGCCTGTCCAAGCATTTCGGCGGCCTGAGGGCTGTCGACGAGGTCAGCTTCACGGTGGCTCGCGGCGGCATCCACGCGCTGATCGGCCCGAACGGGTCGGGCAAGACCACGACCCTCAACGTGCTGTCGGGCCTCTACACCCCGACCGGCGGCCGGGTGCGGCTCAACGGGCAGGACATCACCCGCTTCGCGCCGCACCAGCGCGCGGCCTCGGGCCTCGGGCGGACGTTCCAGAACATCCGCCTGTTCCGCTCGATGAGCGCGCTCGAGAACGTGGTGATCGGCGCCGAGCGGCCGGGCAACGCCATCGTCACCCATGACAGGGCCTCACTGGAGGCGCGGGCGCGGGCGGCTCTCGCCTTCGTCGGGCTGGAGGGCCGGGCCGACGAGCCGATCTCGTCCTTCTCCTACGGCCACCAGCGCCTCGTCGAGATCGCCCGGGCGCTCGCCGGCAACCCGGTGCTGCTCCTCCTCGACGAGCCGGCGGCGGGCCTCAACTCGACCGAGAAGAACGCGCTGACCGTGCTCCTGCGCCGGATGGCCGCCAAGGGCCTGACCATCCTGATCATCGACCACGACATGACGCTGGTGAGCGACGTGGCGAGCCACATCACGGTGCTGAATTTCGGCAAACGCATCGCCGACGGGGTGACGGCCACGGTCCTGCGCGAGCCGGCGGTGATCGAGGCCTATCTCGGCCAGGAAGCGTCCGACGGGCCGACTGTCGGCCTCAAGACCGACCTCGCCACGGCCTGAACGGGAGAGATCGATGGCACTCCTGGAAATCCGCGACCTGACCGTGCGCTACGGCGAGATCGAGGCCGTGCGCGGCATCTCGTTCTCGGTCGAGGCCGGCGAGGTCGTGACCTTGCTCGGCTCCAACGGGGCCGGCAAGTCGACGACGCTCAAGACCATCTCGGGGCTGGTGAAGCCGGCCGGCGGCGAGGTCCTGTTCGAGGGCCAGTCGCTGCTTGGCCTCAACCCCGAGGAGATCGTGCGCCGCGGCGTGGCGCATGTCCCGGAGGGGCGCCGGGTCTTCCCGGGCCTCACGGTGCGCGAGAACATCATGCTCGGTGCCTCGAACCGGAAGGGGCTCTCGACCCGCCAGATCAAGGACGAGGCGGAGGGCATGTTCGAGCTCTTCCCCGACATCCGCCGCTTCGGCGACGCGCTGGGCTGGACGCTCTCGGGAGGCCAGCTCCAGATGGTGGCGCTCGCCCGCGGGCTGATGGCGAAACCCCGCATCCTGCTCCTCGACGAGCCCTCGCTGGGCCTCGCCCCGGTGATCGTCCAGGCGGTGTTCGCGATCATCGCCGAGGTGCGCCGCCGCGGCACCACCGTGCTCCTCGTCGAGCAGAATGCCCGCATGGGCCTGTCTGTCGCCGATCGCGGCTACGTGCTGGAGACCGGGCAGCTGGTGCTCAGCGGCGCGCCGCAGGACCTGTGGGCCAACGACGACATCCGGGCGGCGTATCTCGGCGGGCGGGCCAAGGCGGAGGCTTTGGCGCATTGACCATCTTACCGGCCAGCAGGTTTCGATTCCCGCCCACCACCTCATCCTGAGGTGTTAGTCGATCGAAGATCGACTGACCTCGAAGGAGGGTTCCAGATCCCTCTGCGGTCCCTGGAGCCCTCCTTCGAGGCTCACTTCGTTCGCACCTCAGGATGAGGTCGCGGGTGGGGTGACACCGACACCATTCCAGACCGCTCCAAGCGGCCGTATCATTCAAAGACGTTTCCCCAAAAGGTCCCACCCATGTCCGCCCCCACCCCGCTCCACCCCACCAATCCCCGCATCGTGCGCCTTGCCCACGAGGACAACGTCGTGGTGGCGGTGGACCCGATCGTGCCCGGCGCCGCCGTCGAGGGCGTGACCGCCTCGGCCCGCGTGCCGCGGGGCCACAAATTCGCGGTGGTGCCGATCGCCGAGGGCGCGCCGATCCGCAAGTTCGGCCAGATCATCGGCTTCGCCAGCCGGGCCATCGCGCCGGGCGAGTGGGTCCACGAGCACAATGTCGGCCTCGGCGAGGCCAAGGGCGATTTTGCCCGCGACTACCGCTTCTGCGAGGAAGCGCGTCCCGTCGCGATGGTGCCCGACGCCCAGCGCGCCACCTTCGAGGGCTACCGCCGGGCCGACGGCAAGGTCGGCACCCGCAACTATGTCGGCGTGCTCACCTCGGTGAACTGCTCGGCGACCGTCGCCCGCTTCATCGCCGAGGAAGCCCGCCGCTCCGGCCTGCTCGACGAATTCCCGGGCATCGACGGCATCATCCCGCTCACCCACGGCACCGGCTGCGGCTACGACATCCAGGGCGAGGGTGCCGACATCCTCAAGCGCACGCTGTGGGGCTACGCCGCCAACCCGAACATGGGCGGCGTCATCATGGTGGGCCTGGGCTGCGAGGGCCTGCAGATCGACCGCTGGAAGCGCGCCTACGGCATCGAGGAGAGCGAGACCTTCCGCAGCTTCACCATCCAGGACAGCGGCGGCACGCGCCGCACCATCGAGGCCGGCGTCGCGGCGCTGCGCGAGATGCTGCCCTCCGTCTCGAAGGCCAGGCGCGAGACCGTGCCGGCCTCCGAGCTGATGCTGGCCCTGCAATGCGGCGGCTCGGACGGCTATTCGGGCATCACGGCGAACCCGGCGCTCGGGGCGGCGGTCGACCGGCTGGTGGCCGAGGGCGGCACCGCGATCCTGTCCGAGACGCCGGAGATCTACGGTGCCGAGCACCTGCTGACGGCGCGGGCCGCCACGCCGGAGATCGGCCACAAGCTCGTCGAGATGATCCACTGGTGGGAGGCCTACACCGCCCGCAACGGCGGCGAGATGAACAACAACCCCTCCCCCGGCAACAAGGCCGGCGGCCTGACCACCATCCTGGAGAAGTCGCTGGGGGCTACCGCCAAGGGCGGCTCGACGACGCTGACCGGCGTCTACCGCTACGCCGAGCCGGTGACGGCGAAGGGCTTCGTCTACATGGACACCCCCGGCTTCGACCCGGTGGCCGCCACCGGCCAGGTCGCGGGCGGCGCCAACGTCTTGTGCTTCACCACCGGCCGCGGCTCGGCCTATGGCTGCAAGCCGACCCCGTCGATCAAGCTCGCCACCAACAGCGAGATGTACCGGCGGATGCAGGACGACATGGACATCGATTGCGGCGACGTGCTCGACGGCGTCTCGATCGAGGAGAAGGGCCGCCAGATCTTCGAGACGATCCTGCGCGTGGCGTCGGGCGAGCGCACCAAGTCGGAAGGGTTCGGCTACGGCGATGCCGAGTTCGTGCCCTGGCAGATCGGCGCGGTGATGTAGCCGGCGCGATATGGCGGCGACGGCCGAACCGTTCTAAGGGGCGCTCCGGGGCACACCAACAAGAACGCCCCGGAGGACACCACGATGACACCCGATGTGAGCGGCGGGCACGATCTCACCCGCCGCCAATGGACAATGACGCTGCTCGCGAGCCTCGGCGGCGGGCTCGAATACTACGACTTCATCGTCTACGGGATCTTCGCCAAGGACATCGCCGCCGCCTTCTTCCCGGCGAGCGATCCGGTGGCGGCGCTCACCCTGTCGCTGGCGGTGTTCGCGGTCGGCTACCTCGCCCGGCCGCTCGGCGGGCTGGTCCTGAGCCATTTCGGCGACCGCTACGGCCGCAAGACCGTGTTCGTGGTCACCGTCTTCACCATGTCGGCCTGCACGCTCGGCATGGGCCTGGTGCCGGCCTACGCCTCCTGGGGCGTGTGGGCGACCCTGCTCCTCGTGCTCCTTCGCTTCGTACAGGGGCTGTGCATCGGCGGAGAACTCCCGGGCGCCATCACCTTCGTGGTCGAGACCGCCTCGCGCCGGCCGGGGCTCGCCTGCGGCATCGTCTTCTGCCTGGTCAATGGCGGCGTGCTGCTCGCCGCGATGGTCAACCTCGCCCTGCAATCCTGGCTGCCGCCCGCCATGATGGCGGAATACGGCTGGCGCATCGCCTTCCTGTTCGGCGGCGTGGTCGGGCTCGTGAGCTTCGTGCTGCGGCGTAGCCTGGAGGAAACACCGGAATTCCTGCGCCTCCAGAACCGCGCCTCCCGCCGGCCGATCGGCGAGGTGCTGCGCGATCACCGCCGCCCGGTGCTCCTCGGCATCGGCATCGTCGCGCTGACCGCGGGCTTCAACGGCATCCTGTTCGCCCACATGCCGGCCTACCTGATCCAGGTGCTCAAGTACCCGCCCAAGACCGTGGCGATGGCGATGAACGTCGCGCTCTTCGCCATGTCGGCCTCGCTGCTCTTCGCCTCGTTCTTCGCCGACAAGGTGCCGCCGCGCCGGCTGATGCAGGCCTCCGCGCTCGTCGTCCTGATCGGGGTGATCCCGGCCTACCAGGTGCTGGCGCGGGGCGACGCCGACCTGTTCCTGGTGCTGCCGCTCCTCACCATGGCGGTGGCCGGCGCCAATGGCAGCTTCGCCTACCTGCTCGCCGGGCTGTTTCCCACCCGGGTGCGGTTCAGCGGCGTCGCGCTCTCGCTCAATCTCGGCTTCACGCTGCTCAGCGGCCTCGGGCCGCTCGCCGCCAACGCCCTGATCGGCGCCACCGGCTGGGCGGCGGCGCCGGGCCTGATCATCGCGGCCTCGGCGCTGATCGGCCTCGTGGTGGCGAGCCGCCTCTCCGACCGGCCGACGACCCTCGACCAGACGGTGCCGGCCTCGGGCTGAGCCGGGACTTGGACCGTCCGGCGAGGGCCGGGCGGTCCGGCCAGGCCCTCATCCCTCCGGATGACGCTCGCGCCAGCGCGGGCCGGGGCCGCGCATGTAGTGCAGCTCGGGCCGGTAGGGATCCATGATCTCCGCGACGAGGTCCCGCCAGCGCTGGGTGAGGCGTCCGACGAAAGCCATCAGCATGGAACCGTCCTCCTGCGCGCGAATCGTCCCGCTCCCGGGCCGGACTGGGATCGTGCCGGCCGTTGGTTGCGAAACTCTTGCCGAAAACTCTTGCCAAAACTCCTGCGAGGAAACCTGATCCCGGGCTTTGGCGAGAGTGCGACGGCAGCGTGGACGGCGTGAGGCAGGATTCCGTCAGGGTAAGATCGCGTTACGGCAGGATCCCGGCGAGCTTCAGCCCGCCCGCGGCGATCACCGTCAGCACCACCCCCCAGAGGTCCAGGGGCATCGCGGCCCACCAGGCGGTGCTCTCGGCGCGCGGCAGCGGCGCACCCCGCGCCCGTGCGATGTCGTGCATGGTCGTCTCCTCGGATCGTATCCTCCGGGAGCCCGTCTCGTGCGGGCCGCCCTGCCCGACGGTACAGCAAGGCGCCCCGCCTCGCAGCAGAATGGACGGAAACCGATCACCGGCCGGCGCTCAAAGATGCGCCGCCTGCATCAGGTGCCGCTCGCGCGTGCAGCCTGTCCGGGGCGGGCCGGACCGAGGAACGGCGGGGCGCCTGTGGGTGCAAGGATCGCGCCCGTCCCGATGACGAAGCCGTGTGTTCGTCACGGGCTTGGCTTGCGCGTCCCATCGCCTCACCTTACATGCACAGCGAGCGTTACAAGGCCATCAGCGCGCCCGGCATCTCGGCCGAGCACCCGTACGGCCGGGCGCGTCGCGATCAGATCCTGACAATGTGCTCCCGGTGGCGCCGACCGCGACGGCGACCCGGGTGGAGAGTGTGAATGGCGAAAGAAGAGTTGATGCAGTTCGACGGTCTCGTGCTCGAGATCCTGCCGGACGCGCGTTACCGCGTGCAGCTCGACCAGGGCCACGAGATCGTGGCCTACACGGCCGGCAAGATGAAGAAGAACCGCATCAAGACTCTGGCCGGCGACCGGGTCACCGTCGAGATGTCGCCCTACGACCTGGAGAAGG
This sequence comes from Methylobacterium aquaticum, assembly GCF_016804325.1. Classification (NCBI taxonomy): domain Bacteria; kingdom Pseudomonadati; phylum Pseudomonadota; class Alphaproteobacteria; order Hyphomicrobiales; family Methylobacteriaceae; genus Methylobacterium; species Methylobacterium aquaticum. The sequence goes on along the minus strand of NZ_CP043627.1, from coordinate 6,927,662 downwards.
GCCGTCTGGTGTTCCGCCACAAGGACGAGCGGTCCTCCGGCCCGCGTCCGCCGTTCCGCGGCGGCAGCCAGTTCCGCCGGCGCTGATCCGTCCGAACAAGACCTGTGTCTGCGCGGGGCTGGGGTGAGAACCCTGGCCTTTTGCGCATCTGCGCCCCCGATGCTGCGAGGCAAGCCATGACCCGTCCCCTGGTGATCGCCCCCTCGATCCTCTCGGCCGATTTCTCCCGGCTCGGCGAGGAGGTCCGCGACGTGGTCGCGGCCGGGGCCGACTGGGTTCATATCGACGTGATGGACGGGCATTTCGTGCCCAACCTCACCTTCGGCCCCGTGGTGGTGAAGGCCTTGCGCCCGCACACCACGGCGATCTTCGACGTCCACCTGATGATCGCGCCGGCCGACCCCTACCTCGCGGCCTTCGCCGAGGCCGGGGCCGACATCATCACGGTCCATGCCGAGGCGGGTCCCCACCTGCACCGCTCGCTCCAGACCATCCGGGCGCTCGGCAAGAAGGCTGGTGTCGCGATCAATCCGGGCTCGCCGGCGAGCCTCGTCGAGCCCGTGCTCGACATGGTCGACCTCGTGCTCTGCATGACCGTCAATCCCGGCTTCGGCGGACAGAGCTTCATCGGCTCGGTCTGCGAGACGGTGTCGCGGGTGCGCGCCATGACCGCCGGGCGCGACATCGACATCGAGGTCGATGGCGGCGTGACCCCGGAGACGGCGCCGGCGGTGGTGAAGGCGGGGGCCAACGCTCTCGTGGCTGGCTCCGCCACCTTCAAGGGCGGGCGCGAGGCCTACGCGCCCAACATCGCGGCGATCCGCCGGGCGGCGGAGGGGGCGATGGGGCAGTGGGTGTAGGGCAGCGGGGCTAGTCCGCCCGCACTCGTCTTCGTTGCCAACGCTGGGCTAGGACGGCGGAGAGGGGTGGGCCGAGCAGCATGGCCGCCCCCATGGCTCCGCCCTCCCATAGCAGGGCTGATGCCCCGTCCCGCTGCAATTCCTCACGCCATTCCCAGACCGCCCCGAACGCGATCATTCCCCAGACCAGCGTCAGCGGCCAGAGCAGCAATGCCCGACGCCAGCCGCTCGTGGCCGCCAGCGCGGTGAACAGGAGAAGGACAGCGGAGACGGTGACGTGATGCGCTCGCGCGTCCTCGACCTTGTCGGCGATCTCAGCGAGTGCCGTGCTGGCTGGAACGATGGTGGTGAAGATAGTCCATAGCAGAGGATGGTATAACGTCCATACGGACCGGATTGCAGACCGTTCCACATCAGACATCGACTCCTCCGGCGGCTCCGCCTTCAACTCAATGGCTGTTAGAGCGGTTGCGTCAATCGATTCAACTCGTACGCCGCTTGCTCTCGACGTCATCCCGGGGCTCGGCGAAGCCGAGAACCCGGGATCCATAACCGCTGACAGTGCCGAAAGAGGCGGCCAGCCTTCCGATTCATCCTGTATCGTCAGCGGTTATGGATCCCGGGTTCCGCTGTCGCGGCCCCGGGATGACATCGAGGATTTCAACTCGGTCGACCCGCTCGAACAGGCGCTCAGGATGAGGTCGAGCGAGCGGGCCCCGGTCACGGGCGGCCGGCTTTGGGATAGCCACGCGGCGCCATCGCCCCGGTGCCGCCGCGATGGCCGACCCACTTCGCCAGGTCGTCGCCGGCCTCGCTCCGGGTGCGCCCGGCGCTGTCGGGCCAGGTCAGGCCGTCGGCGAGGCGGAAGACCACGATCGAATCGAGGGTGGCGTCGCGGTATTTCTGCAGCCGCACGCCCTTGCCGCGGACCATCTCGGGAATCTCCGCGAGCGGGAACACCGTCAGCAGGCGGTTGGTGCCGCAGACCGCGACGTGGTCGCCCTCCCCCACCTCCATGACGAGGCTGGCGGTGGCCGGATCGTCGAGGCCGATCACCTGCTTGCCCTTGCGGGTATTGGCGACGAGCCCGTCCGCCGGGGTGATGAAGCCGCGGCCGTCGGTGGTGGCGAGGAGCAGCTTCACGCCGGGCTTGTGGGCCCAGACGGTGACGATCTCCGAGCCCTCGTCCATGTCGACCATCAGGCGGATCGGGTCGCCGAAGCCGCGCCCGCCCGGGAGCTTGGCGGCCTCCAACGTGAAGACCTTGCCGTTCGAGGCCAGCACCAGGATCTTGGCCGTCGTCTCGGTCGGGAAGCTCACTTTCAGGGTGTCGTCGCCCTTGAACTGCACGGCCGAGAGATCGGCGACGTGGCCCTTCAGCGCCCGGATCCAGCCTTTCTGCGAGACGATCACGGTGATCGGCTCGCGCTCGACCATCGCCTCGGAAAAGTCGATGCCGGAGGTGTCGGGCGGGTTCTCGAGCGTGGTGCGGCGGCGGCCGAGCGGGGTCTCGGGGCCGTAGGTCTTGCGCACCGTCCGGATCTGGGTCGCGATCGACTTCCACTGCCTGTCGTCGGAGGCCATCAGACCGTCGAGATCGGCCTTCTCCTTGGTGAGCGCGTCGTGCTCGCGCTTCAGCTCCATCTCCTCCAGCTTGCGCAAGCTGCGCAGGCGCGTGTCGAGGATGGCGTTGGCCTGCAATTCGGTCAGCTCGAAGACCCGCATCAGCTCGGCCTTCGGCTCGTCCTCCTCGCGGATGATCTGGATCACCCGGTCGAGGTCGAGATAGACGATGAGCAGGCCGCCGAGGATCTCGAGCCGGCGCTCGATCTGGGCGAGGCGGTGGCGCGAGCGGCGCTGCAGCACGACCCGGCGATGGTCGAGCCATTCGCGCAGGGCCTCGGCGAGGCCGATCACCCGCGGGACCGTGCCGCCGACGAGCACGTTCATGTTGAGCGAGATGCGGCTCTCGAGTTCCGTGAGCCGGAACAGCGATTCCATCATCACCACGGGATCGACGGTCCGCGAGCGCGGCTCCAGCACCACCCGCACGTCCTCGGCCGATTCGTCGCGCACGTCGGCGAGCAGCGGGAGCTTCTTCTCCTGGAGAAGCTCGGCCATCTTCTCGATCAGCCGGGCCTTCGGCACGCCGTAGGGAATTTCGGTGACGACCACCGCCCAGGTACCGCGGCCGAGATCCTCCTTCTGCCACCGCGCCCGCACGCGAAAGCCGCCGCGCCCGGTGCGGTAGGCCTCGGCGATCGAGGCCGCGGAGTCGGTGATGATGCCGCCGGTCGGGAAGTCCGGGCCCTTGACGAAGGTGGTCAGCTGCTCGGAGGTCGCGGCAGGGTGGGTGATGAGGTAGAGCGCCGCCTCGCACAGCTCCGCCACGTTGTGGGGCGGGATCGAGGTCGCCATGCCGACGGCGATGCCCTGCGAGCCGTTGGCGAGCAGGTTCGGGAAGGCCGCCGGCAGGACGACCGGCTCCTCCTCCTGCCCGTCGTAGTTCGGGCGGAAATCGACCGCGTCCTCGTCCATCCCCTCGAGCAGGAGGCGGGCGACCTCGGTCATGCGGCACTCGGTGTACCGCTGGGCCGCCGGGTTGTCGCCGTCGATGTTGCCGAAATTGCCCTGGCCGTCGACCAGCGGGTAGCGCTGGGCGAAGTCCTGGGCGAGGCGCACGAGCGCATCGTAGACCGCGACGTCGCCGTGGGGGTGGTACTTACCGATCACGTCGCCGACGACGCGGGCGCATTTCTTGTAGGCGCTGCCGGGATCGAGGCGCAAAAGCCGCATCGCGTGCAGGATGCGCCGATGCACCGGCTTGAGGCCGTCGCGGGCATCGGGCAGCGCCCGGTGCATGATGGTCGAGAGCGCGTAGGCGAGGTAGCGCTCCTCCAGCGCCGCCTTCAGGTCGACGTTCTCGATCCCGTCGCGGTCGGAGGGTGGCTCGAAGGGCTTTCCCATGGGCGGACGTCAACTCACGATTTCGGCGGTCTCAAGACCAGAACATAACACGAACATCGGCCGATTGCCAGGAAGGCGAGACAACCCTTCCGTGCTCTCGGCCGAGGCTCAACCCGCATCGGCGGTGCCGAGCGCCACGAACCGCACCCGCTCCTCCGGCTCGGCCACGTCGCGCGGCCCCCAGATGTGCTGGTCGAGGAAATAACCCGTTAAGGTAAAGCCTTGCTTGATCTCCCGGGAGGTCGGCACGTTGAGGCCGCGGCGGTCGGCCCGCTCGACCAGAAAGTCGGGCAGCGCCAGCAGCCGGTCGCGCCAGGGCTCGCCGGCCGCCGCGCTCACCGCCCGCCCGCTCTTCGGCGAGACGTAGGCGAGGTATTCGTTGGTGCCGGTGGCGGCGCAGGCCGAGAGGTCGAGGCCGAAGCCGAGCTCGGCCAGCATCGCCAGCTCGAACCGCACCATCAGGGCAGGCGCGATCTCGGGCTCGTGCAGGTGCTCGATCAGCACCTTGGCCACCGCGAACAGGGCCGGATGCGGATCGCGCTCGGGCAGGAGCCGCAGCAGCCCCGCGGCATAGCCGATGCCGTAGAGGGCCAGCCGCGAGCCGATCAGCCGGGCGCTGGCGCTCTCGATCGGCTCGACCGCGTAGGCGCCCAGTCCCTCGTCGAGCCGAGCCCGCCACACCGCCCGCACCAGGTTGCCGGGCTGGAGCACCGGCTGCATCCGCCGCGAGCGCCCGCCATGGACGAGGCCGAGATGGCGGCCGTGCTCGGCCGTCATCAGTTCGAGGACGACGCCGGTCTCGCCGTGCCGTCGCGCCCCGAGAACCAGCCCGTCATCCGTCCATTGCATGGGAGTCAGATAATGCGTGAGGCGCCGGAACTGAACCGCCGATCACGCCGCCGGCAGCGTCACGGAAAACCAGATCCGGGTGCCGCGCCCCGGCTCGCTCGCGACGCCGATCTGGCCGCCCATCAGCTCGACGAGGTGGCGGCAGATCACGAGGCCGAGCCCGCTGCCGCCGAAGCGCCGCCGGATCGATTCGTCGCCCTGGCCGAAGGGCACGAACAGCCGCTCCTGCTGCGCCGCCGACATGCCGATGCCGGTATCGCTCACCGTGAACAGCAGCCGGCCCTCGCCGCCGCGGGCGACGTCCGGGCTCACCGCCAGGGCGACCCGCCCGGCCGGCGTGAACTTGACCGCGTTGGTGAGGAGGTTGAGCAGGACCTGGCGCAGGCGCCCGACGTCGCCCAGCACCAGGGCGGGGGTGGCGGGATCGCGCAGGACCTCCACCGCCACTCCCTTGCGGGAGGCCGCCCCCCGGGCGACCTCGGCGGTGCCGGCCAGAAGGTCGGCGAGCAGGAAGGGCTCGGGATCGAGGGCGACCTGGCCCGCCTCGATCTGCGCCACGTCGAGCACGTCGTCGACGACCCGCATCAGGATCTCGCCGGCTTCCTGGACGGCGGCGAGGTGGCGCAGGGTCTCGGGCTCGCGCGAGCGGCTCAGCATGTGCTCGGTATAGCCCAGGACCGCGTTGAGGGGATTGCGGATCTCGTGGCTCATCATCGCCAGGAAGTCCGACTTGGCGCGGCTGGCCTGCTCGGCCCCGTCCTTGGCGTGGGACAGGGCCTGCTCGGCGCGCTTGCGGGCGGTGATGTCGAGGGTCAGGCCGACGATGCGCCCGCTCAGGCCGTGCGCGTCGTCGAGGACGCGCCCGAGGCTCTGGATCCACCGGACGACGCCGTGCTCAGCGGTGACCCGCACGTCGACCGAGAACGGGGTGCGGGTGGTGACGGCCTTGGTCACCGCATCCCACAGCATGGCGCGGTCGTCGGCATGGACGAGGCCGGTCCAGGCCGAGGAGGTGATGATGCAGGCCTGGGCCGAGAGGCCGTGCAGGCGCGCGCCCTCCGCCGAGAGCGAGAGCGCGCCGGTGCGCATGTTCCAGTCCCACAGGCCGACGCCGGCGGCCTTGTGGGTCAGGAGCAGCAGGTTGGTGGTGGCCTCGAGCGCCTGGTTGTCGGCCACGACGTCGTCGACGTCGGCGGCTGTCATCATCCAGCCGGTGATGCTTGCGCCCTCGCGGATCGGCACCACGTCGGTCTGGTGCCAGTGCCAGCGCCCGCTGGTGTCGCGCAGGCGGATCGTCAGGTCGTAGGGCTGGCCCGACCGGATCGCGGAGCTGCGCGCCGCCGCCGCCCGGGTGCGGTCCTTCGGGTGGATCACGCTGTCCCAGGCGTCGGGCTCGCCGAGGCTGGTACCGATCTCCCGCGCGGCCCGGTTGGCGAAGCGGACCACCCCGTCGCGGTCGAGCATCCAGATTTTCTGCGGCAACGCATCGAGGATCAGGCGCGACGGCAGCCCGCTCATCCCCGGCTCGCTCTCCGGCAGCGCACGGCCGAGGGCATCGTCCGGTCTGTCCACCGGGATGCCCGCGATCGGATGCGCGGTCCGCGCCGTCATCAGCTCTCCTGGCGATCGCGCCGAGCATGAGGTGGCCGGCATCCGCGAGGCCGACCGGCGCGACCCCCGTCGCGCCCCGACCACCCGTACCCAGCCGAATCGGGTAAAACCCCGAGTCCTGCCTCTGCTAACCTAAGGACGCGTTTTGTCCAAGAGCCGGGCGCCCACTTCGAAAGCTTTCCCGGGCAAAATCGCCATCGGATCATGATCTGTCAGGGCGTCATGGAAATCATCCCGGCACTTAGCCTCGCCGGAAATCGAATAGGGTGGCGCCGCGAGCGGAGGCGGGGATCCACAGTCCCAGGTAGTACCCCCGCGGGGAAGAGCACCTTTAGATCAAGTAAATCGTACAATCGTCGGTCGACCGGTCTCCCGATGCACCCGGTCAGCGCGGGCGCTCCGGACAGGCCGCCGCCTCGATGCGGGCGGCGATGCGGTCCCGCGTCGCAGGGTCGAGGCCGAGATGGACCCCGTCGGGCGAGCGGCTCGAGGCGGCCGGGTCGCGCAGATCCGCATAGGCATCGACGAAGCGGCAGCCGGCCCGGGCGCATTCCTCCGACAGGATCGCCGAATAGGCCGGCGCGGCCTCGACGTCGTAGAACTTCGCCACGCCGGGCCGGCCGGCATCGAAGGGCGGCACCGCGGTGACGACGACGCGCCGGGCCCGGGGCACCAGCTCGGCGAACAGGGCGCGGGCCTCCGCCCGGAACTGCGCCGTGGCCGCATCGGGATCGCCGGAGCGCTGGCGCCGGGTGAGGTCGTTGGTGCCGATGGTCACCACGATCTCCTCCGGTGGCCGCGGCAGGTCGAGCCAGCCCGCCACCGCGCGCAGGCCGGAGATCCGCGTTCCCGCGATGGCGGCGTTGATCGCCGGATGACCGCACAGGGCCGGCAGATGGAGCCGCTCCATCTGCGAATCGCCGATCAGGAGGCCGTAGGGACCGTCGACCTGCTTGAGTTCGCCGGAGACCGCGAAGGCGCGGGCCTCGCGGAAGGCCGCCACGCCCTGCCCGCCTCCCGGCTTGTGCCGGATCGCCAGGAAGGCCGCGAGCCCGGCCGCAAGGAGGGCCGCGGCCAGGCCCAGTTCGATTGTCGTTCTCGTCTGCACGCAACCTCGCGTCCGGTCCCGACGCCCCTGGACTGTAGAAGCTCCGCGGCCCGCCGCGAGTCAATTGTCGGCGCCGCCGATCCCGAGGGTGACAAGCCCGAGTTATCCACAGGTCGCCGGTTTTCCCCCGACATCTTCACGCCTGATTCGGCGGTTCTGATCATGGTTGAGGGCAGGTAAGTCGGAGAGCCCGCACCATGATGCCAGTGGAGATCGATCCGTCCGAGGTGCGCCGGCCGCGCGGGGACCCGCGCGAGGGTCTCCGTGCGTACCTCCCCGCGCGCCTCGGCCGCCCGGCGATGCTGGCGGCCTTGGGGCTGGTCGGTGCCGGCGGCTTTGCCGGGCTCGCCGCGGCGGCCTATCCGACGATCAGCGACATGCTGCGGCCGCGCCCGCCGCAGGTGCATTTCGGCCGCGTCGCCGAGATGCCGGAGATCAAGGACGGGGTCCCGGCCCTGCGCGCCACGCCGGTGCGTCAGGTGCCGCTGCCCCAGGCGCCGGGGAACCCCGGCCCGGTCCTGCAAGCCGCCGCGACGTCCGAGGCGGTCCCGCCCCTGGCGCCGCCGGTCGCCCCTGCCGCCCTCCTCGATCCGAAGCCGGGCGTGCTGACGCAGGGCGCCCCGGCGCGGGGGTTCTCGATGCAGGGCACTCCGGTTCAAGGCTCTCCCGTCCAAGGCAATCCGGTGCGGAATTCCGAGTCGCCGGCCTCCGACGTGGCCGCGACCGGCACCGCCGCCGGGTTCCAGCCCGTTCCCGCCGTCCCGAAGGCGCGGGAGACGCCGCGCCCGGTCGCCGCGCCCCGCGAGGCCGTCACGCCGCGCGAGGCCCCTGCGCCCCGCGCCGTCGCGGCGTCGCGAGGGCCCGTGCCGCTGCCGCCGGCCCGCGAAAGGACCACCGAGCCGAAGGCTACGCCGCGGCCCGCGCCGACCCGGGAGGCGAAGGCCGAGGTTAGGCCCGCACCGGTCAGGCACGCGGCCGAAAAATCCGTCGCCGAGAAGCGCCCGCCGGAGAAGCCGGTCGCGGAGAAGCCGGTCGCCCGGCGCGAGAAGAACGAGACGCACCAGCGCAGCGCCGCCGTCCAGCCCGCCGCGGCGCCCGCGGCGGAGGAGCCGACCCGCTTCCTCGGCGTGCCGATGCCCGACCTCGCCCCGGCCGGCCGCGCCATCCGGGAGACGGTCGACGCGGTGATCTCGCTGCCGAGCCGGCTGTGACCGCGCGTCGGAACGTGTCACTGCCGCGTCGTCGAAGACTACCCTAACCCGCCCTCGCCGCCCCGCCCAGCACTTCGAGCACCAGCGCGTCGCGGTGCGGGCGGCCGTACTCGTCGGTCACCTCGACGGTGAGGCGGTGGGTGCCGGCCGCGAGGTCGCGCGGCAGCCGCGCGACCCAGAGATGCGAGCAGGGCTCCGCCTTCACCCAGGGTTTCTTGCTCGCGGCGTTGCGGGCGTAGAGCGCGGCGACGAACGGGTCCGGCCGGCGCACCCGCGTCATGGCGACGGGTGGACGATCGCCGACGCGGAACGACACCCGGCTGCGCGGCCCGCCATCGAACAGGTTGACCACCACGTTCGTCGAACCGGCGCTCTCGGCCGGGATCGTGGCGCCGAGCAATTCGTAGAGCCGCGTATCGGGCAGGCGGGCGAGGTCGTCGGCGTGGAACTGGCTCTCCAGCACGATCCGCATCTGGCGGCCCGCATCGTCGCTCGCCGGAACGTAGCGGGTGGTGTAATGCCGCCCGCCCGTGATGCCGAGCACGTGAAAGCCGTGCGGCGTGCCGTCGCGGCTGTCGGCGGTGGCGATGCCGCGCCGGTCCGGCGGGCCGCTCCACCACGAGCCAGAGACCGCGGTGAGGACGTGGTGGTGGTGCGCGTCCCCGCCCGGGGCGCCGGGCCGGCCGTCGGGCCCGAGGTATTGGTGCTCGGTGGTGTGGGTGTGGCCCGCGACGCTGAAGGACGGCCGCCCGGCGAGCAGCCGCAGCAGCTGCGCCCGGTCGGCGGTGCCAATGCCGGGATCGTCGGGGCCGAGATCGCTGGCGAGCGGGATGTGCATCGCCACCACCACCAGGCGGTCCTTCGGAATATGCGCCAGCAGATTCTCCACGAAGGCGAGCTGGCGCTCGCCGAACCGGCCCTCGTAGCGCCCGCCCCGTCCCGTCGTCGCCGTGGCGGCCCCGAGATAATGGACGTTGTCGAGCATCAGGAACAGCACGCCGCCCTGTTCCAGCGCGTAGTACGGCGCCCCGAAGGTGCGGGTGAAGGTCTCGCGCGAATAGCGGGCGTCCGGCGCCTCGAAGTTGAGGTCGTGGTTGCCGCCGACATGGAACCACGGCACGCCCACCTGCGCGATGAGCCGGTTCTGGCGCGGATAGAGCGAGAGGTCGTCGAACAGCACGTCGCCGGTAGTCATCCCGAAGGCCACCTTGTTGGGCTCGCCCCGCAGGCCGAGCACCCGGGCGATGGCGGTGTCGCGCACGAAGGTGAGTTCGGCGTGGCTCTCCGGCTGCGGGTCGGTGAACAGCACCACGTCGAAGTCACCGCTCTCCGGGCTGCGCACCAGGCCGAAATCGACGGATGACGGCAGTGGTCCGGTCGGCGCGATGCCGGGATAGCGCAGGGCGAGGTCCGGCGGGGTGCCGGCCGGCCGGTGCAGGTAGGAGAAATGCGGCAGCCCGTCGGGCCCGGCCGGCAGGGAAAACCCCGTCGGCTTGACGACGAAGATCACCGCCTCGTCGCCGACCGGCAGGGTGTAGCGCCCCTGCGCGTCGGTGCGGACGACCTCGCGGCCGTTCGAGACCAGCACGTCGGGCAGGCCCGGATCGTCCTGCCCGCGCCGGCCCTTGGCCCCGCGATCCTCGTAGACGAGGCCGGTGACCTGCCCTCCGGGCGGAGCAGTCTGCGCCCGCGCCGCGAGGGCCGCGAGGGGCGCGAGGGCGAGCGCCGCGGCCCCGGCAACCGTCTCGCGCCGCGTCAGGGTCGTCCGCTCGGTCATCGGCTCGTTTCCTTGGAAGGGCGGGCAAGCAACCACGGCTTCGCGACCGTTCGGTGACGCGGTGCCCGATCCGGCCGCACCGGGCCGTCGATCGCTTTGGGCGACCTCCTCGTCATCGAGGAGCCGCGCAGCGGAACCCGGTCCGACGGTGAGGGGATCGATGCGGCCGGACCACTCGATCAGGCGGCGTCACGCCGCGTGCCGCCCCGCCTCCGCGCCGAAATGCCCGATATAGCGCTTGGCGATCGCCTCGACGGGCAGCACCACGAACACGTCGGTCGTGCCGAACTGGTGATCGACCACCGCGCCGTCGCCGAAGGTGGCGCCGACCCGCAGATAGCCCTTGATCAGCGGCGGCAGGGCCTGGAGCGCGGCCTTCGGGTCGATCGCCTCGCGGCTGAGGCGGTCCATGGCGACGTGGCGGCCCGGCAGCGCGCGGGCGCGCCAGCCCTCGGGGGCGCGGGCGAAGTGGTGCAGGAAGCTCAGGGGCAGGGCCAGGCGATCGGGATCGGTGCCCTCCAGGCTGGCGCAGCCCAGCATCGCGTCGATGCGGTGATGCAGCACATAAGCCCAGATGCCGTGCCACAGAAGCTCGACGGTGCGCTTGGTGCGGTAGGGCTTGAGCACGCAGGAGCGGCCGAGCTCCAGCACCCTTTTGCCCGCATTGGCCTCCAGCACCGGGCCGAGATCGTATTCGCCGGCGGTGTAGAAGCCGAAATGCCGGTCGGCCTGGTCCTGGCGCAGGAGGCGGTAGGTGCCGACGACCCGGGGCTTGGGCTTGCGGAAGGGCTTTGCTTCCTGCGCGGCGTGGTCGATCACCAGGAGGTGGTCGCAGACCGCGTCGTACTCGTCGACGTCGCGGCGCTTGAGCATGGCCAGACCGGTCGGGACTGCCGCCATCTCCTCGTAGAACACGCGGTAGCGCAGGCGCTGGGCCCGCTTGACCTCCTTGGGCGTCGTCGCGAGGCGCACCTCGAGCGAGCCGATGCGGCCGAGCACCGGATCAAGGCCGGGCGTCTCGAAATGCCTCAGCCGCGGGAAGAGCCGCGAGGGCTGGGCCAGCCCCTTGAGATGGATGCCGCCCTCGGCGGCACGGCCGAGCAGGCGCGCGAGGGGGATGCCGGGCGGAACGTCGCGGCCGTCGCCGGCCGGGCCGCGGGTGAGGAACGGAACCATGGTCGAGGCATCCCGTGCGGCACCGGCCGATCCGGCGCCCGGGGAGCGGTCGCCGCGACCGTCCCGCGCAGCAACACCACACCACGAAACCCGGCACGGGAATATGACAATGGTTGACGAGGCGGACCAAGGCCTTGGCCGAGGCGGGCCCGGCCGGCCGGACGTCGCGGACGATCGGGCACCATTCCTCGGCGCCGATGACCTAGCGGCATGATCGGAGGCGCGCTACGCTCTCGCCACCGGTCACCACCCGGAGGGGTTATGTGAGCGCCGAGACTCTGGACAGGTCGCAGCCGGCGGGGCGGCGGGCCGGCGCCGTCCGGCTCGTCATCGGGGGCGTCCAGGGGCTCGCCCTCTGGTTCCTGTTCGCGAAAGGCGAGGCGATCTGGGGCGTCGCTCCGCACCGGACGGTGATGGCCTACGCGCTGCCGCTCCTGCTGATCGCGCCGATGATCCTGATCTTCGGCGTCGGGCGCCTGCGCGCCGGCACCCTGCTCGCCTGGCTGGGAGTGGCCTGCACCCTGCTGGTCCTCCTCGTCGCCTACGACCGGTGGCGGGCGGGCCCATCGCCCGGCGCGGGGTCCGACGGCGCGCTCGGCCCGCTCCTGATCCCGACCGCCTTCGCGATCGCCTACATCCTCCATCACCTCATCGAGCCGGCCGACGTGGCGCGGCGCTGGCGCCCGCCCTATGCGGCCTATGTCGGCGGCTCCTGGCGGCACGCCTTCCAGATCGGCTTGGGCCTCGCCTTCGCGGCGGCCATCGGGGGTGTGCTCTTCCTCAGCGCGGCCCTGTTCGCCGCCCTCCGGCTCGACGCGATCGCCCTGGCGCTGAAGGCCCCGGCGATCGTGATGCCGGCCCTGGGCCTGGCCTTCGCGGGGGCCGTGCACGCGATGGATGCGCGGTTCGGGGCGCTCGCGGGCCGGTTCCCGGTTGCGAACGTGCTCGTCACCGCGCTCGCCGTTCTGGCGACGGGGCTGCTGACGGCCTTCCTTTGCGCCTTGCCGTTCACCGGGCTGGATCCCCTCTGGGCGACCCGCCGGGCCGCGGCGCTGCTCCTCGCCAGCACCGCGCTGCTGATCGTGATCGTCAACGCCGCCTATGGCGACGGCCTGACGCCGGAGGCCCTGTCCCCCCTTTTGCGACGGACGGTGCGGCTCGCCGGCCTGCTCCTGGCTCCCCTCATCGGCCTCGCGCTGATGGCACTCGTCCTGCGGGTCGAACAGCACGGGCTGACGCCGGTCCGGGTCTGGGGCCTCGCCGCCTGCGCGGTCGGTGCGGTCTACGCCCTGGGCTATGGCTGGGGGGCGCTGCGGGCGCGGCCCTGGATGGCGGCGCTCGGCACCACCAACCTGATCGGCGCGGTCGCGACCGTGCTGGTACTGCTGCTCCTGCTCTCGCCGGTGGCCGATCCGGCCCGGCTGTCGACGGCGGACCAGATGGCGCGCCTGGAGAGCGGCAGGGTGAGGCCGGAGAGCATCGATTTCACGGCGTTCCGCTTCCGCTTCGCCCGCTATGGCCGGGAGGCGCTGGATCGGCTCGCGGCCTCAACGGACCCGGTCGTCGCGGATCTCGCCCGGGAGGCCCGGAGCAAGGGCATGCTCCGCGGGAACGAGGGGCCTCCCCGGGGCCCGGCCTTCGCGGGCGCCACGATCGCGCCGCCCGGCGCCTCGCTGCCGGCGGGCTTCCGCGAGCAGGACTGGCCGCGCGACACGCCGCGCTGGCGGCCATCCGCCTGCCTGTCCTCGGCCCGGCCCTGCCTCCTGCTCGTCATCGATCTCGACGGGGACGGCACGCCGGAGGTGCTGGTCTTCGCGGATCCGTCCTCCGCGACAAGCGGGAGCATTTCACTTCCCGAGGCCGACGTCTTCCAGCGCCGCGATGACGGAGTCTGGCACCAAGTCGGCACGCTGTCGTTGCCGTTCGACCGGGCAGAAAGCGAACGGGCGCGGGCCGCGATCCGGGCCGGTGAGGCCGCTCCGATCAAGCCCGTCCTGCCTGACCTTGCGGTCGACGGGCGGCGCCTGCTGTTCCGGCCGAGCGACCTCGGCACCGGCCCGCGCCCTTGAGAACAGGGAGAGGCCGCAGCATCCTGGATGCCGCGGCCGAAAGGATCAGACGAACTGGTTCAGCCCCGGGATCGAGCCGACGATCGGGCCCATCACGTCCTCGCCGGCCTTCTCGCGGCCATAGGCGAACAGCTCGCGGCCGAGGGGCTGCATCTGGCCCATCGGCACGCCGGCCGACATCAGCTTCTGGCCGAGCGCCATCACGCCGCCGCCCATCATGCCGCCGAGCATCCCCATCAGGCCGCCGCCGCCCTCGCCGGGGCCGCCGTCGCCGGCCTGGGCGAGCGCCGCCTCGGCGCCCGGCATCGCCGCGATCAGCTTATTGACCTCCTCCGGCGGGCCCTCCTTCCGCAGGAAGGCCAGGATGTGCCCGATCGCCTTCTGGGCCGTGGTCGCGTCCAGTCCCGTGGCCTGGGTCACCCGGGCAACAAGCTCTTCCATCGTGGTCTCCCGCACGTGTCGCATGCGACCTGCCGGCCCGCACGCTCCGGGCGGTCTTCGGCGAAGGTCGCCGCGAAATCAAGGCAGGCGCGGCAAAACCGGGGCGTCGGCGTTGACAGAGGGCGTCCGCACCCGTAACGGTGACATCTGGCGCGCGGGCTGCACGGTCCGCGCGCCGTCGCGTTCGCGGCGGCCCGCTCGGGTGTCCGGACGTCAATTGCCAAAAAGACGACCCCGGCGCAACGCCGGAGGCCGGATGGAACACGGACGAGAACGATGTTCGCAGTGATCAAGACCGGCGGCAAGCAGTACCGCGTCGCCGCCAACGACGTCATCACGATCGAGAAGCTCGAGGGCGAGGCCGGCACCGCGGTCACCTTCGGCGAGGTGCTGCTGTTCACCGACGGCGCCGGCGCGACCCAGGTCGGCGCCCCGCTGGTCTCCGGCGTCAGCGTCGCCGGCGAGATCGTGAAGCAGGCCCGCGGCCCGAAGGTCATCGCCTTCAAGAAGCGCCGCCGCCAGAACTCGCGCCGCAAGCGCGGTCACCGCCAGGACCTCACCGTGGTCCGCGTCACGGGCATCAGCGCCGCCTAAAGCTGGCTGCGAGCCCCTTTTCCAGAATTCAGGAGTTAGCCCCATGGCTCATAAGAAGGCAGGCGGTTCGTCCCGCAACGGTCGCGATTCGGCCGGTCGTCGTCTCGGCGTGAAGAAGTTCGGCAGCGAGGCCGTCATCGCCGGCAACATTATCGTGCGTCAGCGCGGCACCAAGTGGCATCCCGGCGTCAATGTCGGCATGGGCACCGACCACACCCTGTTCGCGCTCACCGCCGGCAAGGTGCAATTCGTGACGAAACGCGGTCGCGCCTTCGTAACGGTCGTCGCCAACGACGCCGCCCCGGCCCTGGAGGCCGCAGAATAATCCGACGGAGCCAGTGACGAGGGAGCTCCGCCGGTGTCCCCACACCGACCCGGCGACTCTTAGCTCATTTCCGGCCTGAAAACGGCCTGGCTCCGAGCGAGACCACGAGGGGAAGGTGGGGAACCACCTTCCCTTTCGTCGTTCTCGTAACCGCGCCCGAGCGGGAGGCTCTGGGTTCGGAATCGGAGTCAGGCGATGTTTCCCGACCTCACCCGCGACGATGTCTTCCGGCTCGAGACCCGGAGGCTGTGGCTGCGCTGGGCCCGTCAGGCCGATGCGCAAGCTCTCGTCCGCCTCGCCGGTGAGAAAGCCGTAGCCGGGATGACCGCCCGAATTCCGCATCCGCTCGATCCGCCCTCCGTCGATAATTTCATCCTCGAGTCGCGGCAGGCCAATGCGGATGGGCGGGCGCTGATCATGGCGATCACGCCGCAGCGCCACCCGACCCGGGCGATCGGCGTCGTCAGCATCGAGCCCGACGCTGAAGGCGGTGCGCCGCATCTCGGGTACTGGCTCGGCACCCCGCATTGGGGCCAGGGCCTGGCCACGGAAGCCGCGCGGGCGATGATCGACGCCTTCTTCGCCTATACCGAGGGGGGCGAGCTCGCCTCCTCGGCCCGGGTGGTGAACCCGGCCTCGCGGCGGGTGCTGGAGAAGTGCGGCTTCGCCTCGGTCGGCTCCGGCCTTCAGGCCTTCCCGGCCCGCGGCGGGGTCTTCCCGGTCGACCGCTTCCGGCTCGACCGGCGGGCCTGGGACAGCCTGAAGACCTGGCACGCCGCCGGTCTCGTCTTCGAGCGTCACGACCGGGCGGAATGCCGGGTCGGCGCCTGATCTGATAGGATTCCGGCGGCCGGGGCCCCTCCCCGGCCGCCTTCGACCATTCTGGAGTGTTGTCCCGTGAAGTTCCTCGACGAGGCCAAGGTCTACGTCCGCTCGGGAGACGGCGGCGCCGGCTGCGTCTCGTTCCGGCGGGAAAAGTTCATCGAGTTCGGCGGGCCCGACGGCGGCGATGGCGGCCGGGGCGGCGACGTCTGGATCGAGTGCGTCGAGGGGCTGAACACCCTGATCGACTACCGCTACCAGCAGCATTTCAAGGCCCGTAAGGGCGAGCACGGCTCGGGCCGCAACCGCGCCGGGGGCAAGGGCGAGGACGTGATCCTGAAGGTGCCGGCCGGCACCGAGATCCTGTCCGAGGACCGCGAGACCCTGCTCGCCGACATGACGACGGTCGGCCAGCGGGTGCGGCTCGCCAAGGGCGGCAATGGCGGCTTCGGCAACGCCTACTTCACCACCTCGACCAACCGCGCGCCGAAACACGCCAATCCGGGCCTGGAGGGCCAGGAGCAGTGGATCTGGCTGCGCCTCAAGCTCATCGCCGATGCCGGCCTCGTCGGGCTGCCCAATGCCGGCAAGTCGACCTTCCTCGCCACCGTCACGGCGGCCAAGCCCAAGATCGCCGACTACCCCTTCACCACCCTGCATCCGGGCCTCGGCGTGGTGCGGGTCGATACCCGCGAATTCGTGCTCGCCGACATCCCGGGCCTGATCGAGGGTGCGCACGAGGGCATCGGGCTGGGCGACAAGTTCCTCGCCCATGTCGAGCGCTGCCGGGTGCTGTTGCACCTCGTCGAGGGCACGAGCGAGGATGCCGGCGCCGCCTACCGGCTGGTCCGCACCGAGCTGGAGGCCTACGGCCACGGCCTGGAGGAGAAGCCCGAGGTGGTCGCCCTCTCGAAGGCCGACGCCCTCGATCCCGAGACCCTGGCGCTCCAGCTCGAGCGCCTGGAGGAGGAAAGCGGCCAGAAACCCCTCGTCCTGTCCTCGGCGACCCGCCAGGGCGTGACGGATGCCCTGCGGGCGCTCATGGCCCGCATGGATGCGGCGGCGGCGGACGCGCCGGTGGAGCGGGTGGCCTGGCAGCCTTGAGGACAGCGTGGGGGTGACGCTAGATTCGACGCCACTAGGAGTCGCCCCCATGACCGAGCCTCTGATCATCGACAGCGACGAGACCTTGCTGCTCGCCCGGCGCCTCGCGGAACGTCTCGGGACGACGCCGGGCGATGCCGTGGCGCAGGCGTTGCGGGCTTATGACGAGATGCCGGCGACCCGTGTCGTAACGGCCCTGCGACAACCGCTTGGCGATCGAGAAGCGTTCATCGCCGATATCTTGGCGCGTGGCGCATCTGTGCGAGCCAAGCTGCCGCCGGGGACGAACTCCGATCACAGCGATCTTTATGACGAGTACGGTCTGCCGCGATGATCGCGGTTGATACCTCGGCCCTGCTCGCCATCGCGCTTGGAGAGCCGGAAGCTCCAATCTTCCTCGCCGTGCTGACACGGGAAGACTGCATCCTGGGCACACCAACTGCCCTGGAGGCGCATATCGCCGTCGAACGCCGAGGCGAACCCGATGCGACGGACATCCTCCGCAAACTGATGACCCTGTCGAATCTCACGCTCTTGCCGTTCACGGCAGCTCATAGCTTCATCGCGCAACAGGCATTCGATCGGTACGGCAAGGGGATGGGACACCCTGCGTCCCTCAACTTCGGCGACTGCCTGTCCTACGCGGTCGCGAAACGCGATGATCTTCCTTTGCTATTCAAAGGCAACGATTTCACCAGGACGGACCTCGTGCCCGCGGTGAGCCTGGAATCGTAGCACCTGCTCTCGATCCGGGTTTCACCACGTCACGGAGTCACTTTCGCGCTTCTTCGCCTCAAGGATCACCGGGGTATCGGTTTCGGGCAGCCATGGAGCGACCGATGGAGAAGCCGCCGACCGTCAAGGGTGTCGGAAGCTTACCGCATCTCCCGAAACCCTCCGCATCGCGCGCAGCCGCGTATGCCGCACTCATCCCCGCCCAGCAGGCGGATGACGATGCCCTGCGTGCCCTCGTGCAGGACGTGGCCCGGCACAGGCAGCCCGGCGCACCCTCGGACCATTCCGATCGCCCTCGACACGCCCGCGCTCATCGTGATCGCGCGGCCACCGGCCCCTTTCGGCGCTCCGGTCGCGGCATGGACATCCGGCGCGGTTGAACAGGGGGGACGGCATGGCTTAACCCCATGACACGGACCCCGGACCTGCCGCTCCTCGTCAAGGGGAACGTCGTCGTCCACACGGACCTCATTCCCGCCGCCCCCTGATCCCCGGTTCCATGTCCACGCTTCCCGCCCCCGCTCGCCCGAGACCCCCACCCTCGACCAGTTCCGCCGCGTCGTGCTCAAGGTCGGCTCGGCGCTCCTCGTCGACCGGGCGCGGGGGCGGCTGCGCCATGCCTGGCTGGCGGCGCTCGCCGAGGACATCGCCGAGCTGCACGGTCGCGGCGTCGACGTGCTGGTGGTCTCCTCCGGCTCGATCGCGCTCGGGCGCACCGTGCTCAATTTCAGTCCCGGCCCGTTGCGCCTGGAAGAGAGCCAGGCCGCGGCCGCGGTGGGGCAGATCGCGCTGGCTCGGCACTGGTCGGAGGCGTTGTCCCACCACGGCATCGTCGCCGGCCAGATCCTGGTGACGCCGCAGGACACCGAATCCCGCCGGCGCTACCTCAACGCACGGGCGACCACCTTGAAGCTCCTGGAAGAGCGCGCCGTCCCGGTCGTCAACGAGAACGACACCGTCGCGACCTCGGAGATCCGCTACGGCGACAACGACCGCCTCGCGGCGCGCGTCGCCACGATGATCGGCGCCGACCTGCTGGTGCTCTTCTCCGACATCGACGGGCTCTACACCGCCCCGCCCGCGAGCGACCCGACAGCCGAGCACCTGCCCGTCATCGCCCGGATCACCCCGGAGATCGACGCGATGGCGGGCGGGCCGGCCTCGGAGCTGTCGCGCGGCGGCATGCGCACCAAGGTCGAGGCGGCCAAGATCGCGATCTCGGGCGGCACCCAGATGATGATCGCCGACGGGCGGGTGAAGAACCCGCTGAAGGCGGTGGCGAACGGCGCCCGCTGCTCGTGGTTCCTCGCCGGCTCGACGCCGGGGGCTGCCCGCAAGACCTGGATCGCCGGCTCGCTGGAACCCCGCGGCACGCTCACGATCGATGCCGGCGCGGCCCGCGCGCTCCAGGGCGGGGCGAGCCTGCTGCCGGTCGGCGTCCGGCGGGTCGAGGGCAGCTTCAGCCGCGGCGACGCGGTGACGATCCGGGCCGAGGACGGCACGGTGCTCGCCCGCGGCCTCGTGGCCTATGACAGCGAGGATGCGGCGCGCATCCTCGGACGGTCGAGCCGGGAGATCGAGGCGGTTCTGGGCTATCCGGGCCGCGCCGCGATGGTGCATCGGGACGACCTGGCGGTGGTGGGGGATTGAGGGCGAAAACCGTCCGCATTCGCCCCCGATTCCGCCCCTCTCCGCGTCATCCTGGGGCTCGTCGGAGACGAGAACCCAGGATCCATAACCGCTGACATTGAGGAAGAGGGCGAAGACCGTTCCGCTTCACCCGGCATCGTCAGCGGTTATGGACCCCGGGTTCCGCTACGCGGCCCCGGGATGACATCGAGGGTTTCAAGAGTGTCGCGGACAGCGACCGGACGCGCCCAGACCCCCGATACGAAGAAGGCGCCTGAGGGGCGATTTCGCCCCTGGCGCCTTGCTTGAACCATCGAGAGAATCGCCCCGGCTCGCCGGGGCGGCGTGATCAGCAGAAGAACTGGCCGATCCGGCGCTCGAGATCGTCGGTGATGCGGCCGCCATTGACCTCGACGTACTCGCCGATCTGGCGCTCCAGGCGGCGCTGGTTGGCGGCGTGGATCGCGTGGACCATGCGGCTGACGAGGGTGAGGATGCCGGGCTCCATGTCGGAGCGCTCGTCGATGGGGGCGATGAGGGAGTGAGTGATGACCGCGAGCATGGGGATCTCCTGAAGAGTGCGCGCGGGCGTTTCCGGTGTTCTTGTTGCAACGCAATATGGATGCTGCCGCGCTGCACACAAGCGCGGCGGTTGCAGCGGCGCCATGCGAATCCGGCATGTCGGGTGCAGGGGGGCGATTAACCCGATGGTGAGGCTTGCCCGTTGCGGATCAACGGGTTGGCGGGGTTGACCGGCGGGACCCGACGCGTCAATCACCCTTCGCCCGCATTCCTCGCCCGGCGCCGTCGCCCGTGCGTCATGCTGGCCTGCTAGGCGAGCCGACCGGCCGGGGGTCTCCCCCGGGCGGGGCATATCGTAACGACAATCCGGAGACCTCGAGCGCCATGACCGACTGGCCCGTCCACGGCCGCATCAGCGGCCCCATCGTGATGATCGGCTTCGGCTCGATCGGCCGGGGCACCCTCCCCCTGATCGAGCGCCACTTCACCTACGACAAGGCCCGGTTCACGGTGGTGGAGCCGTCGGATGCCCACAAGGCGCTCGCCGACAAGCACGGCCTGCGCTTCGAGCAGGTGGCGCTGACCAAGGACAACTATCGCGAAGTGCTCAAGCCCCTCCTCACCGAGGGCGGCGGCCAGGGCTTCTGCGTCAACCTCTCGGTCGACACCTCGTCGCGGGACATCATGGAGCTGTGCCGCGAGATCGGCGCGCTCTACATCGACACCGTCGCCGAGCCGTGGCCGGGCTTCTACTTCGACAAGAATGCCGGCCCCGCCGACCGCACCAACTACGCTTTGCGCGAGCAGGTGCTCGACGCCCGCCGCCGCAAGCCCGGCGGTCCCACGGCCGTGTCGTGCTGCGGCGCCAATCCCGGCATGGTGTCGTGGTTCGTCAAGCAGGCGCTCCTCAACGTCGCGGCCGATCTCGGGCTCCAGACGCCTGAGCCGAAGACCCGCGAGGAATGGGCCGCGCTGATGCGCGAGACCGGCGTCAAGGGCATCCACATCGCCGAGCGCGACACCCAGCGCGCCAAGTCGGAGAAGCCGCAGGGCGTCTTCGTCAACACCTGGTCGGTCGAGGGCTTCGTCTCCGAGGGCAACCAGCCGGCCGAGCTCGGCTGGGGCACCCACGAGACCTGGATGCCGGAGAACGGCCGCACCCTGCCCGACGACGCCCCGGCGATCTACCTGCTCCAGCCCGGCGCCGACACCCGCGTGCGTTCCTGGACCCCGACCGCGCAGGCGCAGTTCGGCTTCCTGGTGACGCACAACGAGGCGATCTCGATCGCCGACTACTATACCGTGCGCCAGGACGGTAAGGCGGTCTACCGGCCGACCTGCCACTACGCCTACCATCCCTGCAACGAGGCGGTGCTGTCGCTGCACGAGATGTGGGGCCAGGCCGGCAAGGTGCAGGAGAAGCACCACATCCTTGACGAGAACGAGATCGTCGACGGCATCGACGAGCTCGGCGTGCTGCTCTACGGCCACGGCAAGAACGCCTACTGGTACGGCTCGCAGCTCTCCATCGAGGAGACCCGCCGGATCGCCCCCTACCAGAACGCCACCGGCCTCCAGGTGACCTCCGCCGTGCTCGCCGGCATGGTCTGGGCGCTGGAGAACCCGGAGGCCGGCATCGTCGAGGCCGACGAGGTCGACTTCCGCCGCTGCCTGGAAGTCCAGACGCCGTATCTCGGTCCGGTGATCGGGGTCTATACCGACTGGACCCCGCTCTCGGGCCGCCCGGGCCTCTTCCCGGAGGACATCGACGAGAGCGATCCCTGGCAGTTCCGCAACGTGCTGGTGCACGGCGCGTAAAGCCGCCCCTCGATCCGGCATCGCGTCCCATCGTTCGGGCGCGGTGCCGCAGCGCAGCGAGGCTGTCGCCCGTCCCCGCCCGGTGCTACCATCGTGGCGGTGACAGGGAGCCGTCATGTCGCTCGCGCTCAGGCGCGCCCCGCGGATGCGGGTCGCCGACTTCATCGCAATGATCCGCGACCGCCCGGACGAGGAGCGCTGGGAGCTTCTCGACGGCGAGGCGGTGCTGATGGCGCCGCCGGGTGAGCGGCATCAGCTGATCGTCAGCAACCTTCTCGCCGCCTTGCGCCCGCTGGTGGCGAAGTTCGGCTGCCGCGCCCTGCCGGGCCTGGGCCTGCGCAACGACTTCGTCGACGACTACGCGCCGATCCCCGACGTCGTCGTCCGCCGCGGCCCGCTTCTTCAGGACGGCTACGCCCGCGACCCGCTCGTCGCCGCCGAGGTGCTGTCCCCTCCACCCTGAACAACGACCGGGGCCGCAAGGCCGAGTTCTACCAGGGCCTCCAGACCCTGCGCGCCTACCTGATCGTCTATCAGGACGAGGCCCGGGTGGAGGTCTGGTCACGCGGGGACGGCCCGGACTGGTCCCTGCGCGTCCTCGGCCGCGACGGCACGATCCCGCTGCCCGATCTCGGCGGGGAAATCCCCGTCGCCGCCCTTTACGATGGCATCCCCCTCTGACGCCCGAGCCGCCCTTGCCCCATTTCGACGAATTCTACGCCAACAAGCTGCGCGGCACCCTCGGGGTGACCGATGCCGAATCGGTGCTCGACCTGCGCGGCGCCCCCCGGGCCCAGGCCGAGGCCTCCCTCGCCGACATGCTGGAGCGCAGCCGCTTCGCCAAGGGCAAGACCGTGGCGGTGCGCCTCGACGCGCCGGTGCCCGGCGGCGGCGAGACCCTGTTCCAGCCGGTCGGCCGCCAGCTCCTCGACGCCAAGCGCCGCGGCTGGGTCGAGCGCCTGCAGACCCTGCCGTCCCAGGACGGGCTCGGCTTCTACATCGCGCTTGCCGGACGCCCCGACAAGGCGCCGGAGGCGCGCTGAGACGATGGCGCCCGAGCCCTCCTGCGCGAACCTCGCCGACCTGCCGGCCACCGAGCTCCTGCGCCTCTATGCGCGCCGCGCCCTCTCGCCGGTGGCGGTGACGCAGGCCGTGATCGCCCGGGCCGAGGCCGCCGAGCCGCATCTGCACGCCCTCTACGCCTTCGCGCCGGAGGCCGCGCTCGCCGCCGCCCGCGCCTCCGAGGCGCGGTGGATGAAGGCCGAACCGCTTCCCCTCGACGGGGTGCCGGTCACCATCAAGGAGAACGTCGCCCGGCAGGGCGTGCCGATGCCGCTCGGCACCGCCGCCCGGGACGACGCGGTCCCGAGCCCGATTGACGCGCCGGCCACCGCCCACCTGCGCGAGGACGGCGCGGTGATCCTCGCCGCCACGACGATGCCGGATTACGGCATGCTGTCCTCGGGACTGTCGAGCTTTCACCCCCTCACTCGCAACCCCTGGGATCTCGCGAAGGGCCCCGGCGGCTCCTCCTCCGGGGCGGGCGCCGCCGCGGCGGCGGGCTACGGGCCGCTGCATCTCGGCACCGATATCGGCGGCTCGATCCGGCTTCCCGCCTCCTGGTGCGGGGTGGTCGGCCTGAAGCCGAGCCATGGCCGGGTCCCGCTCGATCCGCCCTATTACGGCCGCTGCGCCGGCCCGCTCGCCCGCAGCGTCGCCGACGCGGCGCTTATGATGCGGACCCTGAGCCGGCCGGACGAGCGCGACGCCACCGCCCTGCCACCGGCCGACCTGCCCTGGCTCGATCTCGACGGCATGGCGCTGAAGGGCCTGCGTCTCGGCCTGGTGATGGAGGCCGGGGCCGGGCTGCCCCTCGATCCGGCCAACCGCGCGGTGATCGAGGCGGCCGCGCGGCTCCTTGCCGAGGCCGGGGCGATCGTCGAGCCGGTGCCGGCCTTCCTGACGCCGTCGATGCTCGACGGGCTCGACCTGTTCTGGCGCCAGCGCGCCTCCCTCGACATCGAGGCGCTGGACGAGGGTCGTCGCGCCCGCGTACTGCCCTTCATCCGCGACTGGGCGGCGGGCGGCCGGAGTCTGAGCGGGGCTGCCGTGTTCCACGGCATGAGCCAGATGGCGGCGATGCGCGACGCCGCGCTGGCGGCGATCCGGCCGTTCGACTTCCTGATCGGCCCGGTCTCGCCGAACCCGCCCTTCCCGGCCGAGCACGCCTCGCCGACCAACGACCCGGCCCGGGCGATGGCCCACATCGCCTATACGGTGCCGTTCAACATGTCGGAGCAGCCGGCGATCTCGGTCCCGGCGGGCGTCACGCCGGGCGGGCTGCCGGTCGGCCTCCAGATCGCCGGTCGGCGCTTCGACGATGTCGGGGTGCTGCGCCTGGCCCGTGCCGTCGAGCGGATCCGTCCCGCTTTGCCGCCGTGGCCGGCGGTGGGATAGCCGGAGCAATCCAGTGGGATGGGTTTTCTCCTCTCCGCGGGCGCAAGGCTGCCTGGGGAAGAGAATGGCATACCTCCCCGCTCCCACCAGGGCACACGGATTGAGGCCTCCCACTCCGACGACCCGGCAGACGGCATTGCACTGGCGGTCCGAGCGTCGATGCTGGTTCTCGTGCTGGCCAGCAACTCAGAAGGCAGCACAGAGGGACGACAGGTCGAATATTTCTTATGATATTTTTATTCGATGGCATAATTAGTATAAATATGCGACGCCGGACATGTAACAAGATATATATCATTTTGTAATTGCGGGGTGCCGGGTGAAGATCGGCTTTGTCGGCGGTCGATCCATCACGAGACCGCATCCCTCACGCTGCGTGATGCCGGTCCAGCAGGGGCGCACTATATCGGACCGGGCGCGGGATCGATCCGGCGCCCCGTCTCCTCCCTCACCCGACCCCGCATGCTCACCCCCACCGATCCGTCCCAGGTCGATTCGACCGCCCACATCATCCAGGTGGCATTGACGCCGGTCTTCCTGCTCTCCGGCATCGCGACCCTGCTCAACGTCTTCTCGACCCGCCACGCCCGCGTCGCCGATCAGGTCGAGAAGCTGTCCGACCGCGCGAGCGAGCGGCCCGGCGACCAGGCCCGGCTGCGCGACCTGCGCCGGCGCAGCCTCGCCCTCGACGTGGCGGTGGTGATCGCGGCCCTCGGCGGCGTCGCGATCTGCGGCGCGGTGCTGACCCTGTTCGTCGGCACCCTGCGGGACGCCGCGGTGGCGAGCGTGCTGTTCAGCCTGTTCGGCGCCGCGACCGTCTGCACGCTGGCCTCGCTCACCGCCTTCGCGATCGAGATGATGCTGGCAAGCCGCACCGTGCGCACCGAGGTGGCCCAGCAGCAGCAGGAGGAGGCGGAGAACCCGGCGCGCTGAGCCCGCGGAACCGTCCCGGACGAGGTCGGTTCCCCAAGGAACCCGCCCCCGATCCCGGAGAGCCCGCCATGCCGACCGAACTCCCCAACGAGCGCTCCCTCCGCGCGCCCGGCACGATGGAGCTCGACCCGTCCGGCGACGGCGTCGCCCTCGACGAGACCCGCCGGCTGATCGCCTCGAACAAGGTCGAGGGCACCGCCGTCTACGACCGCAAGGGCGAGCATCTCGGCAGCGTCTACAATTTCATGGTCGACAAGGTGACCGGCCAGGTCGCCTACGCGGTCCTGTCCTTCGGCGGCTTCCTCGGCTTCGGCGAGAGCTACCACCCGGTGCCCTGGAAGGCCCTGACCTACGACGTGCGCCTCGGCGGCTACGTCATCGACATCGATCCCGGCGCCCTGGCCGAGGCGCCGCGCCACGGCCCGGGCGAGGACCCGTTCTCGGATCCGGCCTATGGCGAGCGCCTCGACGATTATTACGGCGGCCGCGCGCCGACGATCTGAGGCCAGCCGTGAGCGACGCAGGCCAGGAGCAACGGGAGGCGCCGGCCGGCGAGGTCGCCCGCGGGGCGGGCTTCGCGGTGGCGCCGGGCACGGTCAAGCGCCCCGGGGTGCTGGTGGCGATGCCGTTCGACCGCGCCCTGCTGGCCCGCTTCAAGGAGAGTTTTCCGACCGCCCGCTGGCGGCGCAAGCTGCGGCGATGGTTCGTGCCCGGCACCACCGCCGAGCAGCGGGCGGATGCCTGGATCGCCCGGGAGATCTCGGCCCTCGACGCCTACGGCGACGACAAGGGCCGCGACGCCTACGCCTTCGAGCCGCTGGCGAGCCCCTACCTGATCGCCGGGCCCGAGGCGCTGCTCGTCCGCACGCCGTATTCGCGGATCGTCGTCGACACCCTGCGCACCATCCCCTTCGCCGCCTGGGCGCCGGAGATCCGGGCCTGGCGGGTGCCCTGGCGTTCCTACGAGGCGCTGAAGGAGGCCTGGCCCATGATCGAGGCGGCGGCGGTCGAGAACGAGCCGGCGGCGCGCCGCGCCCGGCGCGAGGCCGCCCGCAACCCCGCCGCCGAGGCGGAGCGGCGGCGCCGTCGCCATCCGGTGCCGCGGGGCGATGCCCCGCCGCTCGGCGCGGCGGTGGAGGTGGCGGAAGCCGGCGTGGTGGTGTTCGAGGCCCTCGACGACGCCCCCGTCACCGAGACCGAGGCGCTGGCCCACTATCCGGCGATCACCGTGCCGGGGCCCCTGGTCTGGGGCTGGTGGCGGATCCCGACCTTCAACGAGATCGCCGAGACGGTTCCGGCGGCATTCCCCGATGCGCCCGGCCGCGGCTGGTGGCCGGCGACCCGCGCCGGCCTGGAGGAACGCCTGCGGCGCCTGCGCGAGACCGCCCGGGCGCAGGAGACCCGGAAGAAACGGGCGGCCGCCGAGGTGGAGACCCGCGACCCCCGCTAGAGCATTGTCCGACGACGTGGATACCGGCTCGTCACAAAAAATGCGGCAACATCAAAGGGCTGGAGCGGCGTCCGATGGCAGCGCGATCGGACGCCGCTCCAGATCCGGCTTTCGGAACCCGGCTCCTAGAACTTGCCGCCGAGTCCGACCGACCCGCCCGACCCCATGGTGGGCGACAGGCCGCCGCTGCTGCCGCTCGGGCCGCCCTCGCCCTCGATGTCCTCGCGGCGGATGCGCCGGGGCTGGGCGGTCAGGGTGTCGCCGCCGCGGGTGCTGCTCGGGACGTTGAGGCGGCGGGTCGGCTCGGTCGCGGCCTGGGCGAGGTCGCCGTTGCTGCGGGCCGGCAGCTTCACGTCGCCGCGCAAGGACGGCGGCGGGCCGACATCGCCGGTCGGGAGCACGCCGCCGACCTGGCCGAGGGGATTGTTGATGCAGCCGCCCGCGAGCGCGGCCACGGCCACGACGAGGCAGGCTCTGGACAGGACGGACATCGGCAACTTTCCGGGTTCCTGGGGGCCGGCCCGCCGGGGAGCGGGGAACGGCGTTGACGAACCTCTAACGGCCGAGGCGCCCGAAGGCCAGCCGCGCCGTCCGCCCGCGCACGGAACCCCGATGCTTTGCCGGGCTTTCGTGCTCGGCTGCCACAGACAGAAAGTCTCGCCGTGATCCGCAACCTGATCTTCGACATCGACGGGACCCTGCTCGACAGCGTCGATCTGCACGCCGACGCCTGGGCGGAGGCGTTTCGCCACTTCGGCATCGACGTCGCGCCGGAGGCGGTCCGCAGCCAGATCGGCAAGGGCGGCGACCAGCTGATGCCGGTCTTCGTGCCGAAGGACCGCCTGGAGCGCGAGGGCGAGGACATCGAGACATTCCGCTCGGACCTGTTCAAGGAGACGTACCTCCCGCGGGTCCGGCCGTTTCCGGGCGTGCGGGCCCTGTTCGAGCGGCTGAAGGCGGAGGGCCACGTCCTGGCGCTCGCCTCCTCGGGCAAGGCCTCGGAGGTCGAGCGCTACCAGGAGATCGCCGGCATCCGCGACCTCATCGACGTGGCGACCAATTCCGACGAGGCCGAGCGCTCGAAACCGCATCCGGACATCTTCGAGGCGGCGCTCGCCCGGCTCGGCCATCCGCCCAAGGGCCAGGCGATCGTGATCGGCGATTCGCCCTACGACGCCGAGGCCGCGGTGAAGGCCGGGCTGCCGGTGATCGGCGTCCTCTGCGGCGGCTTCCCGGAGGCCGGCTTGAGCGAGGCCGGCTGCACCGCGATCTACCGCGACCCGCAGGACCTGCTCGACGGCTATGCGAGTTCGCCCCTGCGGCGCGGGGTGCCGTAGACCCGGGCCCGTCGATGCCGGCCCATCTTGCCGGATGAACCTCGGCATGCGACTCGTGCGGGCGGTTCCACGCTGACAGGATGTTCATTCCTTGCCCGGCCCGCGTCGCCTCGCCGCCCTGCTCCTGGCCGTTGCGCCGCTCCTGGCCGTCGCGCTGCCGGCAACCGTCCTCGCGCAGCAACCGCCGGCGGCCCCGAACGCCGACGCCTCGGATTTCGCCAGGATGGAGGCGGCCCAGAACGCCGCCAACGCCGTGCCGGGCGCGCGCAGCGTCCCGGGCCGGCGCATCCCGGTGCCGGGCACGGTGAGCCCGGAATTCCAGGCGGCGATCGCGGCGCCCTACCGGGTTCCGGCCTGGAACGCCGATCCGGGCAATGCGGCGGAGTGGAAGGCGCTGGTGGCCAGGCTCGCCGCCCAGACCGCCGCGCCCCTGCCGGCCCTGCGCGAGCGCCTGGGCGTCGTCTCGACCCCGGAGGTGATCGGCGGCGTCAAGGCCTGGATCATCGCCCCGAAGGTCGTGCCCGAGCGCAACCGCCACCGGCTGCTGATCCACATCCATGGCGGCGGCTACGTCTACAACCCGGGCGAGGCCGGCACGGTCGAGGCGGTGCTGATGGCGGCCTTCGGCGGCTTCACGGTCATCTCCTTCGATTACCGCATGCCCCCGGACGCGCCCTACCCGGCGGCGATGGACGACGCCATGGCGGTGTGGAAGGCGGCGCTCGGCCTGCAGCCGGCCGAGAACATGGCGGTGTTCGGCACCTCGACCGGCGGCGGCATGACGCTGGCGCTCATGCTGCGGGCCAAGCGCGAGGGCGTGCCGCTCCCCGCGGCAATCGCGCCCGGCACGCCCTGGTCCGACCTGACCGAGACCGGCGACAGCTACAAGGCCAACGAGTGGCTGGACAACGTGCTGGTCTCCTATGACGGCGTCCTGACCCGGGCGGCCCGGCTCTACGCCGCCGGCCGCGACCTGCGCGACCCCCAGCTCTCGCCGATCTACGGCGACCTGCGCGGCCTGCCCCCGACGATCCTGACCACCGGCACCCGCGACCTCTTTCTGTCGAACACCGTGCGCACCCACCGCAAGCTGCGCCAGGCCGGGGTCGAGGCCTCGCTCCAGGTCTTCGAGGGCATGAGCCACGCCCAGTACCTGTTCGACCCAGATGCGCCGGAGACCCGCGAGGTCTTCACCGAGATCGCCGGGTTCCTGGACAAGCATCTGGGAAGCGCGGCGAAGACGCCGTGATGCGCGGAATGGGCGGCTGCCTGGAACGCGCCGACGTCTAGCACGCCTCTGAGAGTGCTTGAG
The DNA here is from genome assembly GCF_016804325.1 of Methylobacterium aquaticum. Lineage (NCBI taxonomy): Bacteria > Pseudomonadati > Pseudomonadota > Alphaproteobacteria > Hyphomicrobiales > Methylobacteriaceae > Methylobacterium > Methylobacterium aquaticum. The sequence goes on along the minus strand of NZ_CP043627.1, from coordinate 6,898,555 downwards.
GGTATTCAGACATCCTGTCCCCAACCTCATCCTGAGGTGTCAGTCGATCGAAGATCGACTGACCTCGAAGGAGGGCTCCAGAAGTCCCGGCGATCCCTGGAGCCCTCCTTCGAGGCTCCTTTCAGTCGCACCTCAGGATGAGGTGGGCGGGTGGGATGCGCTGCCCATCCTCGCTGCTTTGATGGATCGATTCGCCCGAACTCTCAGGCCGCCCGCACCGTATCGAGGAACCGCCCGACCTCGCCCGCCAGGTACTCCGACTGGCGCGACAGTTCGGAGGCCGCCGCGAGCACCTGGCTTGCCGCCGCACCGGTCTCCTCGGAGGCCTGAGCCACGCCCGCGATGGTGCTGGTGACCTCGCCGGCGCCGGTTGCGGCCTGGGAGACGTTGCGGACGATCTCCTGCGTCGCCGCACCCTGCTGCTCGACCGCCGAGGCGATCGAGACCGCGACCGCGCTGATCTCGCGGATCCGGCCGGTGATCCCGTCGATGGCCGAGACCGCCTGATCGGTCACGCCCTGGATCTCGCCGATCTGGCCGGCGATCTCCTCGGTGGCCCTGGCGGTCTGGGAGGCGAGCTGCTTGACCTCGGCCGCGACCACGGCGAATCCCCGCCCGGCCTCGCCGGCACGCGCCGCTTCGATCGTGGCGTTGAGAGCCAGGAGGTTCGTCTGCGCGGCGATGTTGGAGATCAGCCCGACCATGTCGCCGATCCGGGCCGAGGTGGTCTTCAGCGCCTGGACGAGGTGGCCGGTCTTGTCCGCCTCGCCGACCGCGGCCTGGGCAAGGCCGGCCGAGCCCTGGACCTGGCGGCCGATCTCCTGGACCGAGGCGCCCAGCTCCTCGGCCGCCGCCGCGACCGTGCCGACATTGGATGCGGCCTCCTCGGCGGCGGCGGCAACGGTGGAGGATTGCGACGCGGTCTGCGTCGCGGTGGCGGTCATCGTGCTGGCGGTGGCCTGCAGCTCGGTCGCCGAGGACGAGACGAGGCCGACGATCCCGCCGACGGCGCGCTCGAACCCGTCGGCCATCTCCGCCATCGTCCGCCTGCGCTCGGCGGCGGCCGCCGCCTCGGCCAGGCGCTTGACCTCCGCCTGCTCGGCCGCCTTGCGGGCGACCATGTCGCGAATGCTCTCGACCGCGCGACCGACGGCGCCGATCTCGTCGCCGCGCGCCGCCTCCCCGATCGCCGCATCCGCCTCGCCCCGCGCCATGCGCTGGAGCCCGGCGACGAGGCTGCCGAGGGGGCGGGTGATGCCGAAGACCACGATGAGGATGGCGAGCCCGAGGGCGGCGAGCAGACCGATGGCGGCCGCGCCGACCAGCACCGTACCGGCCTTGGCCGAGGCCAGGTCGGCGGCGTCGCTCGCCTGCTTGAGCTCCGCCGCGAGGACATCGATGCGCGATTGCACCACGTCGCGGACCTTCGCGCGGATCGGCGCGGCGTCGACGAGCAGGAGCTTGCCCGCGCCGCCGTTGTCGTTCTGGAGCCCCAGGGTGTTGGCCCGGGCGGAAATCGCGAAGAACTCGACCAGGGTCTCGCGCAGATCCCGCGTCATCGCCTTGCGCTCGGGAGTGTCCGACAGGGCGATCAGCGTGTCGGCGCTGGCGAGGGCAGCCTTCTCGGCGCCCTCGTAGCGCTCCTTGTAGCCCGCCATCTGCTCCTGGCGGGTTTCCATCGCCATGTTGCGGCTCTGGACCGCCGCCTCGTTCACGTTGATGCGGATGGTCAGGATGCCATGGACACGGACCATCTGGACCTGCACGATCTGGCGCGCCTGCGCCGCCAGATCGTGGAGATTGGTCCGCGCATACAGGACGAGCCCACCCGCGACGGCAGCGACGATCAGGAGCGGCAGCGCGGCCTTGATCAGGATACGGGTATTGCCGAGAAACGTCATGGGCCACGACCGAGAGTTGAAGATCGTGGCGATTAGTTTCCACAAATCGTTAAGGGGATCTGAAGCGCTTACACGCATTCATGGAAACTGAGGAAGCTAACAGTTTCATGCGGCAGCGATCGATCGCGCATCCGAAGATATAGGTACAAAGTCCTACGCTCGGGATCGATATCCTTCGGAATCAATCCGGTCAGGGCAAGTTGCGGACGGGCCGAGGGATCGACGGCGGCCCTCCTTCGGACCGCTCCGCTACCACTCCCCGGGCCTGCGCCACCGTCACCGCCCGGTAGGCCTGCACCGCCGCGCCGGCCGCCTCCGCCGTCGGGGCCGGGCCGGACCGAGCGCGCAGGTAGGCGCCGAGGGTCGAGAGCCGCAGGCCCGCCGCCCGCACGATCAGCGCCAGGGCGTCGAGGCCGGTCGCGCGGTGCGCCGCCCGCGCCTGCGTGGGCGAACAGCCGGCGAGATGGGCAAGACCGATCAGAGCCTCGTCCGTCCGGCCCTCCGCGAGCCACAGGCGCAGGTCCGATTCGTCGAGTCCGAGCCGGATCCGCAGGGCCACCGCCGCGACGGCGCGCCGCCCGGGTGCGGGATCGGGACGGGTGGGCCGCAGGAGCGCATCGCGCTGGCGCGGCAGCAGCCCATTGCGGGCCTCGAGCCCCGCCGCGAGGCGGTCCCGGTCCTCCATCCGCTCGGACAGGAGCGTGAGCGCGAGGAGCGAGAGGTGCGCCCCGCGGTTGGCGACGAGCGTCGTCAGCACCGATTGGTCGCCCCGCTCGGCCAGCGTATCCGCCACCCGGGCGGCGACCCTCTCGCGCCGGGCGATCGCCGCGAGATGCACCGGCCCCCGGCGGCGGGCGATGTCCAGCAGCACCTCGTCGGAGAGCACGGGGCAGCGCGCGAGCACCGGCACCGCGACGCTCGCCTCGGAATCGCAGGCAAGCCGCCGCGCCAGCTTGCGCGGCGGCCGGGACAGGCCGACGACCTGCCGGGCGAGCCGCCCGCGGGATCCCGTGCCGGCGCCCTCGGCGAGCACCGTCATCACCTCGTCGAAGGCGCCGATCTGCAGGACCGAGAGCCCGTCGGCCCGGGCCACCAGGAGGTCGGCCATGCCGTCGAGAACCCGGGCCGCATCGCCGACCCGCTCGGCCGCCTCGACCAGGTCGGCGAGCGAGGCCGCCGGTCGGGCCGTCCCGGGTCGGCGGGATCTCCCGGATTGCAAAGCCGCGGCCGACGCCATCGGGCGAACATCCTGTCACGAACCTCGCGGCATGCTACCGGCGCGATGGTTACACCGGCCTTAGCGGCGGGCCGATCCCACCGGCCGGGGCGACGACCCCGAACCGGCTGCGGGCTTGTCATGCGGCAGTGCAGCATCATCTAACCGCCGGGATTCGTGCGGCGGGCAGCGGAGGCCCCATGGACGAGCGGGATCGAGTGGATGGCCGCGACGAATGCCGGGTGCTGGTGCTCCAGGGCGGCGGGGCGCTGGGCGCCTACCAGGCCGGCGTCGCCGAGGCGATGGAGGACGCCGCACTCTCGCCCGACTGGGTCGCCGGCATCTCGATCGGGGCGATCAACGCCGCGCTCATCGCCGGCAACCCGCCCGGGCGCCGGGTCGAGCGGCTGCAGGCATTCTGGGACAAGGTGTCGTCGGGCATCACCGTCTCGCCGTGGTGGCCCGGCGAGCAGGCCCGCGAGGTCTTCAACGCCTGGAGCGCCGCCTTCGGGGCCCTGGCAGGGGTGCCGGGGTTCTTCACCCCGCGCGTTCCCCCGGCCCCGCTCTACCCGGCCGGCGCGCACCAGGCGCTGAGCTACTACGACACCGCGCCGTTGCGGCAGACGCTCACGGAACTGATCGACTTCGATCGGATCAACGCGCGCGCGACGCGGCTCAGCGTCGGCGCGGTCAACATCCGCACCGGCAACTTCGTCTATTTCGACAATCACCGCGAGCGGATCGGCCCGGAGCACATCATGGCCTCGGGCGCCCTGCCGCCAGGCTTCCCGCCGGTGGAGATCGACGGCGAACTCTACTGGGACGGCGGCATCGTCTCGAACACGCCGCTGCAATTCGTGCTGGACGAGGAACGGATCCGCGACCTCGCGGTGTTCCAGGTCGACCTGTTCAGCGCCCGCGGGCCCCTGCCCCGCACCCTCTCCGAGGCGGCCGAGCGCGAGAAGGACATCCGCTTCTCCAGCCGCACCCGGCTCAACACCAACGACCAGATCGAGATCTTCAAGGCCAAGACCGCCTTCCGGCGTCTCTACGACAAGCTGCCGCCGGCGTTGCGCCAGGACCCGGACGTCGCCTTCCTGGCCGAGGTGAGCCACCAGAACGCGGTGACGATCCTGCAGCTGATCTACCGCGCCAAGAACTACGAGAGCGACGCCAAGGATTACGAGTTCTCGCGCACCACGATGCTGGAGCACTGGAAGGCCGGGCGCAACGACGTGCGCCGCTCCCTGCGCCACCGCCGCTGGATCGAGCGCTGCCGGCCCGATCTCGGCGTGACCGTGTTCGACCTCACCCGCGACGCACGGGACTGACCCTGGACGAGGAGCGACGCATGACCCGCGACGAGATCCTGAAGGCCCCCTCGATGCCGGCCTTCAGCCCGAGCTACCCGCACGGGCCGTACCGCTTCCTGCGGCGCGAATACCTGATCATCACCTACGAGACCGACCCGGACGCGCTGCGCGCCGCACTGCCCGAGCCGCTCGAGCCGGCGCCCGGCAACCTCGCCTTCTACGAGTGGATGAAGATGCCGGATTCCTCCGGCTTCGGCGATTACGAGGAGAGCGGCTCGGCCATCGTCGCGACCTACAACGGCGAGCCGTGCAACTACTCGGTCCAGATGTATCTCGACGACGAGCCGCCGATCACCGCCGGCCGCGAGATCTGGGGGTTTCCGAAGAAATACGGCGTGCCCCGCCTCAAGGTGATGAAGGACACGCTGACCGGCACCCTGCACTACGACGACGAGCGGGTGGCGATGGGCACGATGACCTACAAGCATCGCAGCCTGGAGGCTCAGCTCGACACGGTCCGCGACGGAATCGGCCAGCTCAACGTCAACCTGAAGCTGATCCCGGACGTCGATGGCGGGGTGAAGGTGGCGCAGCTCGTCGGCTACCGGCTCCAGGACATCACCGTCCATGGCGCCTGGGAGGGCGAAGCCCGGCTGCACCTGATCCCGCACGTCAATTGCCGCGTCGCCGACCTGCCGGTACGACGGATCGTGCGCGCCCGCCACCAGATCGTCGATTTCACCCTGCCGTACGGCCACGTGCTGCACGACTACTTGGCCTGAGGAGATGGATCCCATGTCGCTGAAATCCAAAACCCTGCAATCGAAGACCGCCCTCGTCACCGGCTCGACGAGCGGCATCGGTCTCGCCATCGCCAGGGCCCTGGCGGAGCAGGGCGCCAACGTGGTCATCAACGGCTTCGGCAAGCCGGAGGCGATCGAGACGGAGCGGGCCGGCATCGAATCCGAGTTCGGCGTCCGCGTGGTCTATTCCGGCGCCGACATGAGCAAGGGCGACGAGATCGCCGCCATGGTGGCCGACGCCGAGAAAGACTTCGGCGCGGTCGACATCCTGGTCAACAATGCGGGCATCCAGTACGTCTCGGCGATCGAGGAATTCCCGGTCGAGAAGTGGGACCAGATCATCGCGATCAACCTGTCCTCGGCCTTCCACACCATGCGGGCGGCGATCCCCGGCATGAAGAACCGGGGCTGGGGCCGGATCATCAACACCGCCTCGGCCCATTCCCTCGTCGCCTCGCCCTACAAGTCGGCCTACGTGGCGGCCAAGCACGGCATCGCCGGCCTGACCAAGACCGCGGCGCTCGAACTCGCCACCCACAAGATCACCGTCAACTGCATCTCGCCGGGCTACGTCTGGACCCCGCTGGTCGAGGCGCAGATCCCCGACACCATGAAGGCCCGCGGCCTGACCAAGGACCAGGTGATCGACGAGGTGCTGCTGAAGGCCCAGCCGACCAAGGAATTCGTCACCGTCGATCAGGTCGCGGCGATCGCGACTTTCCTGTGCTCGGATGCGGCGAGCCAGATCACCGGCAGCAACCTCACGGTGGATGGCGGCTGGACGGCGCAGTAACGAGATGAGAGGCGGGGGAGCCGGGTTTGACGGCTCCCCCGATGAGAAAAAGCAAATTATCTCTTCGATTTTCGCGACGATAGTCATATCAACCATGTCATTCCAGGACTGCGCAGCGGAGCCCGAAATCCAAAGCCGTTGATCGTTCAGGATCAAGCGAAGAGCGTCCCGCTTCCTTCCGCACCACCTGAAAGCCTTTTTGGGCATGATTTTCTACCAAATACCTGAGCAGGCGAGATCATCCCATACTCTAACCTCATTCTGAAGTGGAAGGGTGGGATATCCCATGATCCCTTTCGGTTTTTTCAAATCACTCCGCTCATCCAGGCGCTGAGTTTCCGGATCGGGCTCTGCTCTCGCGGCCCCGGATTGACGAGGAGGGTCGGAGGAGCGCCGCCCGAGTCATGCTGGCCGGCGCCGCCGCACGGCCTGCCGCCAGGTGCCGGTTGCCGGTTGCCGGCCCCCGACGTCATCCCTTTCCGTGGCGTTACGACCTTTTAATGAAGTCATTCAGCAACCCGGTTCACATCGGTGTATTATCTGAATGTCGCCAACGCGCTGATGCCGCAAACAAAGTCGGCATCGATTTCAAGAGGAGGCATGCCATGTCCTACCGGAAATCTCTCGCTGTCGCTCTCGTCGCCACGACATTCCTCGGAGGCGCCGCCTATGCGACCGAGCAGGCGACCAAGCCGGCGGCGACGCAGGAGAACGCGGCCCAGCGGGCGGTCGACCAGGATGTCGGCAAGCTCTCGAAGGACGGCGCCCAGGCGTTCCGCGACATGCATCTCGCCCGCATCGCCATCTTCGACGCCGACCCGTCCCAGGCCAAGAGCCTAATCGCCAAGGCGCAGGCCGCCCTCACCAAGGCGAAGACCGACGACGCCGTGTTCCTCAAGGCCGAGTCGGAGCTGAAGACGCCGGCGGACATGGCGACAGCCAAGACGGCGAAGACCGACAAGACTGCCGATGCCAAGACTACCGATGCCAAGACAGCCGAGGCGAAGCCGGCGTCCAAGGACAAGGTCGCCTGGGTGCCCGTCGATGCCCAGATGACGCTCGGCGAAGACTTCATCGCGACGCCCGAGAAAGCCTCGGCCGTGACCGAGGCGAACAAGAGCCTCGCCAAGGGCGACCAGAAGGGCGCCATCGAGAAGCTGCGGCTCGCCCATGTCGACGTGAACTTCGTCATGGCGGTCCTGCCCCTCGACAAGACCACCGCCGACGTGAACCAGGCGGCCGCGCTGATCAACCAGGGCAAGTATTACGAGGCGAATGCCGCGCTGAAGACCGCGGAGGACGGGATGCACTTCGACGTGATCGACGCGATCGGCCTCCCGAAGGCCGGCGTGACGGGCAGCGCCGCCAGGCCCGCTTCCCAGCACTCGGCCGCGACCGCGGACGGTAAGACGGTCAAGTAAAGAGTGGGCGAAGTGAAAGGTGAAGCTGTCGAAGCGGTGAGTCACCGTGAGGGCCCGGGGCGGCGCGTCCGTCCCGGGCCCTCCCCGTCCGGAGCCGGCCATCGGGAGTTCGCCGTGACATTGTCCTGGAGCGCGCTTCCCGTTCTGGTCGGACTGGCCCTATGCGGCCCCGCGGCGGCCCGGGGGACCGAGGCGCGGGGGAACGACTTCCCCGCCTTCGCCCCACGCGCGGCCTGCGGACTGGAGCGCGGCTCCGGAGCCCGGGCCACGAGCTACCGCGGCTGCCTGTCCGACGAGCGCGCGGCACGGCGCCGCCTGCGGCACGGCTGGACCCGGTTTCCGCTCGCCGACCGGCGGAACTGCCGGGCGATGAACGGGATCGGCGGATCACCGTCCTTCGTCGCCCTGCTGACCTGCCTGCAACTCGGCGATGGCGGCCTGCCGCGCCAGCCGCCGCCTCTGCCTCCGGCCGTCCGATGACCGACACGCCTGAGCGGACTTGCGTCGGCAGGCCAACGCTTCGCCCGCTCAGGTTCTTGTCATGTCGCAGATTTTTCACGCCGAACCGGTCACCGCTTCGGCGAAGTCCGCTTAAGACATTTTCCGACGAAGTGGATACCGGTTCGTCGCAGAAAATGCGGCAAAATCAATGACCTAGGGAGATTCGCGATTGCAGCGCGATCGTGAAGTGCTCTAGCGGCGCCCATGCACCAGGAGCGCGAGGCCGTAGCCGACGGCCCCCGCGACGAGCAGCGCGAGGAGCGGGGTTTCCTCGACGGCGTGGGTCACCGTGCGGGTGCCGCGCTGCGCCGCGTGGCGCCCGCGCTCGTAGGCATCCTCGGCGTAGTCGATGGCGGTGTCGGCGGCGTCGCGCAGGCCGTCGCGGGCCTGGCCGGCCAGGCTCTCGGCCTGCCCCTGCGCCTCGCGGAACCGGCCCTCGACCTGGGCCCGGCGGTCGCCCGCCAGGTCCCCGAGGGCGGCCTGCGCCTTGCCGCCGATCTCGCGCGCCGCGCCGGTGATGCGATCGGTATCGACCATCTGTCTCTCCCTTGCCGGAGGGGCGCCTCGAGGACGCGCCCCGTATCGAAGCCGTCCGACGACAGGTGGGACGGTCAAAGGGCGCGGCAATGGCCGCGGACGACATTCCTCTCGGCCCCGTCGGGTGATGCGCGGGCCGGGCGCAACGGCGAGATGCCGCAGCCGTCGCCGTCGCCGAGCGGCGCAGGAGGCCGCGGGGTGGAGGCGCGACAGCCGGGAGCACGAACCCCTCGTCGGCGGGGTCGGGAGAGGGGCGGCGCGACCCCGATCCGCAGGGCGCCGGTCAGAACGGGTCTGCTTCGCCTGAACGCGTGGCTCCCCTCTCCCGCCCGCCGCCCGCCCCGGGAGGGGGAAGGGTTCGTTCGCAGCAGTGCTGCTTTCCCGCAAACCAGCGCCATGCCGGAGCGTCGTCTTGAGGCGCGCACAAGACGATCGCCGGCTTCATATCCCTTCGCCCGAGCCGGCAAACGACCTGCTGTCCAGACCCCAAGACCATTCCTGGAATTGATTTAAAGTCGAGCGAACCCTGTTCTTGCGCCGCAGGCCGGGGTTGCCTGCGAGATCGTTTCGTGCAGACTGCGCCGCACCTCGGACATGATGCACGGACAGACAGCCAACCGCCGCATGAGCCTGACGACTGCGCAAATCCTCGACCTCGCCCCCGATGCCGCGAGCCGCAAGGCCGGGCAGGACCAGGCCAAGCCGGCGAAATGGAGCGGGCTCGGCCGGGCCGGATCGGTGATCTGGGGCGAGATCAAGGGCAGCGGCGCGAGCCCCTACCGCACCGTCGCGGACCTCGCCGGGCCGGCCTCGAAATGCACCTGCCCAAGCCGGAAGTTCCCCTGCAAGCACGGCATCGGCCTGATGCTGGTCGATGCCGCCGCCGCCCTGGCGGAGGCCGAGCCGCCGGACTGGGTCGCGGCCTGGACCAGGGGCCGCGAGAGCCGCGCCGCGGCGGCGGAGACGAAGGCTGCCGAGCCGGCCAAGCCCGTCGACGAGAAGGCGCAGGTCCGGCGCCGCCAGGCCCGCGAGGAGAAGGTCGCGGGAGCCCTCGACGAGCTGGACCTCTGGCTGCGCGACCTGATGCGCCGCGGCCTGGCGGCGGCCCGCGCCGAGCCCTACGCCTTCTGGGACCGCATGGCCGGGCGCCTCGTCGACGGGCAGGCCTCCGGCCTCGCCCGCCGGGTGCGCGCCCTGCCGGGGCTGGTCGCGGCGGCGCCGCAGGCCGGCGCGGCCCGGCCGGAGGCGGCCTTGGGCCTGGCGCTCGGGCGCATCGCCCTCCTGGTGCGCGCCGCGCGCCGGCTCGATGCCCTGGCGCCCGAGCAGGCGGCGGGATTGCGCGCGGCGCTCGGCTATCCGGTCACCGCCGAGGAGATGGCGGCCCGGCCGGACCGGACCGACGACTGGGCGGTGCTCGCCCACGCGATCGAGGAGGAGGACCGGCTGACCGCCCGCTCGGTCTGGCTCGTCGGCCGCCGCTCCGGCGCCGTCGCGCAGGTGCTCGATTACGGCACCGCCGGCTCGCCCCTGCCCCCGGTGCCCGCCGCTGGCCAGGATTTTTCGGGGAGCCTTGCCTTCCATCCCGGCGATCCACCCCTGCGGGCGGTGTTTCGCGAGGGCCGGGCAGGCCCGGCGTCGGAGCCCGGCCTGCCCGGCGGCGGCAGCGTCGCGGCGGCGCGAGACACCTTCGCGGAGGTGCTGGCCCGGGCGCCCTGGACCGAAAGCTGGCCGGTCCGGCTCGCCGGGGTGCGCCTCGGCCGGCTGCCGGGGCAGGCGGGCGGCGCGGTCGCCTTCGCGGCCGGCGACGGGACCGGCTGCCTGCCCCTGCGGGCCGATCCGCGCCTGCCGAGCCTGCTCGCGGTGGCGGGCGGGCGCCCGGTCGACCTGTTCGGCCTGCATGACGGCCACGGTCTCACCCCGCTGGCGCTGGCGACCGGGGGCCGCCTCTACGCGATGCCCGCGCAGGCCGCGCAAGCCGTGCTGCTGCACGTCGCCTGAAGGCAGGGAACCGAGGATGACCGACCCGACCGACCTCGTCGCCGACGGCTGGGAGCCGATCCTGGCCGCCGCCCTGCTCGGCGCCGGGCGCGCCCCGCCTGCCGCCCCCGGCCCCCTGGCGGATCTCGTGACCGAGTCCGATCCCGGCAGCGCGCTCCTGGCGCGGCTGGCGCTCCACGGCATCCACCACCTCGCCGGGCTCGACCTCGCGCCCGGCGCGATGGAACCGCTGGCGGTCCGCGAGACGGCCGGGCCCGAATGCCCGCCGGCCGCGGCGAACCGGCTCCATGCCCTCCTCACCGGCGGCCACGCCGGGCGCGAGCGCCTGCGCGAATGGTTCGACCTCGCCGCCTCGTTGCAGGTACGCCCGCCCGCCTGGCTCCACCAGGCGCTGATGCTCCAGGCGGGCAACCTGCCGGAATCGGCCGGCGCCGTCATCGGCCCGGACCTCGCCTGGCTCGCCGCCGCCTGCGGCGGGGAGCAGGACGGTCCTTCGGCCGATGCCCCGGCCGACTGGACCGAGGGCAGCTTGCCTGAGCGCCGCGCCGCCTTCGCGGCCTTCCGCGCCCGCGACCCGGACGGCGCGCGGACGGCGCTCGAGGCGGTGTTCCGCAAGGAGAAGGCGGAGACCCGTACGGCCCTGGTCGGCGCCCTGTGGACCGGACTGTCGGACGCCGACGGCCCCTTCCTCGAAACCTGCCTCGACGACCGCGCCGCGGGCGTCCGCGAGGCCGCGCAGCGCCTGCTGCCGCGCCTGCCCCGCTCGCTCTTCGCCTCGCGCATGGCGGTCCGGGCGACGGCCGCGCTCGTCATCGAGAGCAAGGCCCGCCTGCTGCGGAGCACGACGCACGAACTGGTCGTCACCCTGCCGCAGGAATCCCCGACGCTCGCCCGCGACGGCGTCGCCCCGAATGCCTGGGAACAGCGCGGCGGCGGCATCCGGGCCGGCCTGCTGCGGGACATCCTGGCGGCCGCCCCGCTCCATGCCTTCTCGGGCCATCCGCCGCGGCTCTGGATCGAACTCGCCCTGCGCAGCGAATGGGCCGAGCCGATCCTGCGAGGGTTGTTCTCGGCGGTCGCCCGCGACGGCGACCCGGCTTGGACGACGCAGATCGCCGACGGGCTCGCCGAGGCCTACGAGGGCAAGCTGTCCGGTATCCGGCGCACCAACGAACTCCTCCGCCGGTGGGTAGAGGCCATCGACCTGCTGCCCGGACCCGAATGGGAGGCGCGGGTGACCGGGCTGATCCACGCCCGCAAGATCGAGGTGGTGCTGGCGATGCTGGAGAAGGGCCCGGATGCCTTCTCCGAACGGTTCAGCGCCGTCGTGATCGACTGGCTCGCCTTCGTCATCCGCGGCTCCGAGAATCTGCGGCGCGACCTCGCCAAACCCTGGCTGATCGCCCGCCTCGGCGAGCGGCTGTGGCCGGGCGAGGACATCGCGGCCACGGCCGGCGCCCTTGGCGCGCGGCTGCCGAAGGACGAGGGCCACGACCGCCTGCGCCAGCAGGTCACCACCCTGGCCGAGACACTGGAGCTGCGCGTCGCGATCCGGCGCGAATTCCAGCAATGACGCCCACAGCCTGACCCGCACCGAGGAGACAGCCCGAGGATGACCATCAAAGCTGCGCAGTCGCGCCAGGTCTCTCAGCTTCGGCAAGCCGCCGAGGATGCCTTCGCCGAGGAGATCGCCGCCCTGCGGCAGGCCGACGACCGGCCGCGCCCGCCGAACTGGCAGATGTCGCCGCAGGCGGTCGTCACCTACCTTCTCGGCGGCACGCTCGCCTCCGGCTTCGCGGTGACGCCGAAATACATCGGCGACCGGCGCCTGATGGAGGTGGCGGTGGCCACCCTCGCCACCGACCGGGCGCTGCTGCTGCTCGGCGTGCCCGGCACCGCCAAGAGCTGGGTCAGCGAGCACCTGGCGGCGGCGATCTGCGGGACCTCGCGGCTGATCGTCCAGGGCACCGCCGGCACCAGCGAGGAGGCGATCCGCTACGGCTGGAACTACGCGCTGCTGCTCGCCAAGGGGCCGAGCCGCGAGGCGGTGGTCGGCTCGCCGATCATGCGGGCGATGAACGAGGGCCGCATCGCCCGGGTCGAGGAGCTGACCCGCATCCCCTCGGAGACGCAGGACAGCTTCATCACCATCCTCTCCGAGAAGACCCTGCCGATCCCCGAACTGAACGAGGAGGTGCCGGCGCAGAAGGGCTTCAACCTCATCGCGACGGCGAACAACCGCGACCGCGGCGTCAACGAATTGTCGAGCGCGCTCAAGCGCCGCTTCAACACCGTGGTGCTGCCGCCGCCGGCGACGATCGAGGCGGAGATCGCCATCGTGGAGACCCGGGTGGCGTCGTTGGGGCGCGCCTTCGAGATCCCGGCCGAGCCGCCCGGCGCCGACCAGATCCGCCGCGTCGTCACGATCTTCCGCGAGTTGCGCGAGGGCGTGACGGTGGACGGCAAGAGCAAGGTCAAGCAGCCCTCCGGTACGCTCTCGACGGCGGAGGCGATCAGCGTCGTCGGCAGCGGGCTGGCGCTCGCCGCGCATTTCGGCGACGGCCGCCTCTCGGCGCACGACCTCGTATCGGGCATCTCGGGCGCGGTGGTGAAGGACCCGGTCCAGGACGCGATCGTCTGGCGCGAATACCTCGAGACCGTGGTCAAGGAGCGCGAGGGCTGGAAGGATTTCTACAAGGCGGCCCGCGCGAGCGCGTGAGCCCGCGGGCCGTCCGATCGATATCCGTCGATTCGGCAGCCTCACACATCTCTCCCACCCACGACCTCATCCCGGGTTCGTGCTCGTTTGGTCTCTTCCGGATCTCGAACCCTCCATGTCATTCCGGGGCCGCGCAGCGGAACCCGGAATCCAGAGCCGCCGAGAGTGCAGAAAAAGGCGGATCGCGTTCCGCTCTATCCTTTCACACCTGCGGTTCTGGATTCCGGGTTCCGCTTTCGCGGCCCCGGAATGACATGGAGGGTTTCGAGACCGTCGAGACCAATCGGACAGGCTCCGGGATCGCGGGTGGGACGATCCGCACACACGGTCAAACAGGCTCTCAGCGACGATGCCCGACATCCGCCTCTTCGGCATCCGCCACCACGGCCCCGGCTCGGCCCGCTCGCTGCGGGCGGCGCTCATCGACTTCGCGCCCGACTGCCTGCTGATCGAGGGGCCGCCGGATGCCGACGCGCTGATCCCGCTCGCCGCGCACGAGGCGATGGCGCCGCCGGTGGCGCTCCTCGTCTACCGGCCCGACCGGCCGCGCGACTGCGCGTTCTTCCCCTTCGCGGCCTTCTCGCCCGAATGGGTGGCGATGCGCCACGGGCTGGCGGCGGGCGCCGCGATCCGCTTCATCGACCTGCCGCAGGCGATCCAGCTCGCCGACGGGTTCGGGAGAGCCCCGGAGGGCGATGCCGCGCCGATCGAGGCCGAGCCGGTCGCCGACGCGGCGGAGGAGGCGCCGGGACCGGTGCCGGCCCCGGCCGCGATCCGCCGCGATCCCCTCGGGGAACTCGCCGCCGCCGCCGGCTATCCGGACGGCGAGCGCTGGTGGGACGCCTTGGTGGAGAGCCGGGCCGGCGCCGACGGCGACGTGTTCGCGGCGATCGCCGAGGCGATGGGCTCCCTACGCGACGTGCCCGAGCCCGATCCGGTGGACGGTCTGCGCGAGGAGGCCCGCGAGGCCCATATGCGGGCGGCGATCCGCAAGGCCGCCAAGGAGGATTTTTCGAAGATCGCCGTGATCTGCGGCGCCTGGCACGTGCCGGCGCTCGCCCGCCACGATGCCAAGGGCCAGGCCTCCGCCGACAACGCCGTGCTCAAGGGTCTACCGAAGACCAAGGTCGCGGCTGCCTGGGCGCCCTGGTCCTACGAGCGGCTGGCCTCGGCCTCCGGCTACCGCGCCGGGGTTCTGTCTCCCGAGTGGTACGACACGCTGTGGCACCACGAGGGCCGGGTCGCCGCCCGCTGGCTGGCCCGGGCCGCCGCGCTCCTGCGCGCGGAAGACCTCGACGCCTCGCCGGCCTCGGTGATCGAGGCGGCGCGCCTCGCCGAGGCCCTGGCGGCGTTCCGCGGGCGGTCCCGCCCCTCCCTCGACGACCTCGACGAGGCGACGCAGGCGACCCTCTGCTTCGCCGACCCGGCGCCGATGGGGCTGATCCGGCGCAAGCTCGTCATCGGCGAGCGGCTCGGCGCCACCCCGCCCGACAGCCCCGGCACGCCGGTGGAGGCGGATTTCGAGGCGCAGTGCAGGCGCCTGCGGCTGAAGCCCGGCGCGGCGGCCGGCGACCTCGTCCTCGACCTGCGCAAGGAGACCGATCTCGCCCGCAGCCACTTCCTCAACCGGCTGGCGCTGATCGGCGTGCCCTGGGGCACGCGGCGCGAGGCGCGCGGGCGCGGCACCTTCAAGGAGGCGTGGTTCCTCGCCTGGCAGCCGGACTGGGTGGTGGAGCTGGTGGCGGCCTCGGCCGAAGGCGGCACCGTGGCGGAGGCCGCCGCCTCCCGGGTGAAGACCCGGGCCCGGGGGGCGCAGCGCGTCGCCGAGCTGTCGGGCCTCGTCGGGACGCTGCTCGATGCCGACCTGCCCGAGGCGACGGCGCAGGTGGTCCGGGCGCTCGACGACCGCGCCGCGGTCTCGGCCGACGTGTTCGACCTGATGGACGCGCTGCCGGCCCTCGCCGAACTTGCCCGCTACGGCTCGGTGCGTTCCTCGGACACCGAGCCGGTCCTGGCGCTGGTGCGGGGCCTGGTGCCCCGGGCCGCCGCCGGCCTCGTCGCCGCCTGCCAGAGCCTCGACGACGATGCCGCGCAAGCCGCGAAAAAGCGCATCGTCGCCGTCTCGGGCGCGGTCGCCCTGCTGGAAGACCCGGAGTTGAAGGCGGCTTGGCAGGACGCCTTGCGGGCGCTCGCCGACCAGGACCACGTCCATGGCCGCGTCGTCGGCCGGGCCGTACGGCTGCTGTTCGACGACCGCGCCATCGATGCCGAAGAGGCCGGCACCCGCCTGCATCTCGCCCTGTCGCGGGCCGCCGGCGCCGTGCCGGCCGCCGCCTGGATCGAGGGTTTCCTGGAGGAGAGCGGCCCGGTCCTGATCCACGGCCAGGGCCTGCTCGGCATCGTCGACGGGTGGCTCGCCGGCCTCGACGAGGCCCTGTTCACCGAGCTGCTGCCGCTGGTGCGCCGCACCTTCGCGACCCTCGCCCCGGCCGAGCGCCGGGCCATCGGCGAGGCCCTGGCCCGTCCGGGGGGCGCCGCCCCCGGCGCGGAGGGGCCGGAGGGATTCGATGCCAGGCGGGCCGCGGGCGTGCTGCCGATCCTGCGCCTGCTGCTCGCGCCCACGACGACCGCTGGAGACGCCGCATGAGCGAGACCGAACGCCTGCGCCGCTGGCGCCTCGTCCTCGGCGGCGGGGCCGCGGAGGGGACCGGCTGCACCTTGGGCGAGCGCGACCTGCGCCTCGACCGGGCGCTGGGCGCCCTCTACGATTCCGACCGCAAGGGGGGCCTCGGCGCCTCCGCCCCCTCCGTCCCGCGCTGGCTCGGCGACATCCGCGACTACTTCCCGGCCTCCGTCGTCCAGGTGATGCAGCGCGACGCCTTCGAGCGGCTCGACCTCAAGCGGATGCTGACCGAGCCGGAGATGCTGGACGCGCTCCAGCCCGACGTGAACCTCGTCTCGACCCTGATCTCGATGCGCGGCCTGCTCGGCGGGCGCACCAGGGAGACCGCCCGCCTCGTGGTGCGCAAGGTGGTGGACGAGCTGATGAAGCGGCTGGAGGAGCCGGTCCGCCAGGCGGTCAACGGGGCGATCGATCGCGCCAGCATCAACCGCCGGCCGCGCCACGCCGAGATCGACTGGCACCGCACCATCCGGGCGAACCTGCGCCACTACCAGGCCGAATACCGCACCATCATCCCGGAAACCCGCCTCGGCCACGGCCGCAAGAGCCGCGGGTCGCTGAAAGACGTAATCCTGTGCATCGACCAATCCGGCTCGATGGCGAATTCGGTGGTCTATTCGAGCATCTTCGGGGCGGTGATGGCGTCCCTTCCCGCGGTCTCGACGCGGCTCGTGGTGTTCGACACCCAGGTGGTGGACCTGACCGACGAGCTGGACGATCCGGTCGAGGTTCTGTTCTCAGTCCAGCTCGGCGGCGGCACCGACATCAACCGGGCAGTGGGCTATTGCGCGTCGCGGATCACCCGGCCCGAGGACACGGTGCTGGCGCTGATCTCCGATCTCTACGAGGGCGGGGTGGAGGCCGGGCTGCTGGCGCAGGCGCAGCGCCTGGTCTCCGCCGGCGTGCAGGTGGTCGTCTTGCTGGCCCTCTCCGACGAGGGTGCGCCTGCTTACGACCGGGCGCTCGCCGCCCGTCTCGCCGCCCTCGGGGTGCCCTCGTTTGCCTGCACGCCGGACCTCTTCCCCGACATGATGGCGGCGGCGATCCGCAAGCAGGATCTGGGGGTGTGGGCGGCGGGGGCCGGGATCGCGGCGGTGCCGGCGGCGGGGGGTGGTGGAGTGGCGTAGGGCGACGGGCCGCGCGGATTGCCGGCTACGGTACACGACACAGCAGGTGGCGCAGGGCGACAGCGATAGTGGCCGCGCCTGAACCCTCCCCCCGCTGCGGGGGAGGGTGCCCGGCGAAGCCGGGCGGGAGAGGGGACGCCGCTTCAGGACAAGACTGAACCGTTCTGAAGGGCGCCCTCTGGAATCAGCGTCGCGCTGCCCCTCTCGGCGGGACTTCGTCCCGCTGCGCCTGCTCCGCAGGCCACCCTCCCCCGCAGAAAGGGGAGGTTCATGCGCATGGCCGTCGCCCCTGCACCGCGTAGCCTGCCGTGCCGTGTATCGTGGTTGGCATCACGATCTGCGATTTTACATCGCTTGAACGTACGGCCTTGCTGCATTCGCCCGCTCGACGAGAACGGCTTCACCCGCCGCGCTCTATCCAAGAAAAATACTCCTCATTACCATAATATATCCAGAAAATCATTCCGGTTGACGTTCAGGATATCTCAGATCAAGTTTCGATCCCTGCCGACGTCACTGCCGCTCAAGACGAAAAACCGGAAACGACGGCATGTCCGGCGCAGGAAGGAATGCGATCATGATCCCATGCCGACCGGTCCGGCGAGCCCATTCCGGGGCTGCCCAGGCATGACGGCCTCGTCGCACCGCCTCGCCCCGGCAGGCCGCGACCCGGTCGCGATGGCGCGCGCCCTCGTCCCCGTCCTCGCCCCCCTCGCCGCCGCCGCCGACCGCGAAGGACGGTTCGCGCATGACAGTCTGGCGGCGATCCGGGATGCCGGTCTTGCCGCCCTCACGGTGCCGGAAGCGCGCGGCGGCCCCGGTGCCGGGCTCGCGGTCGCCGGCGCCGTCATCGGGACCCTCGCCGAGGCCGACCCGGCGGCGAGCCTCGTCCTGGCGATGCAATACGTCCACCACGCCACCATCGCCCGGTCGGACTGGCCGGCGGACCTCGCGGCCCGGCTGCAGGGGGCGGCCCTCCGCGAGGGCGCCTTCGTCAATGCGCTCCGGGTCGAGCCGGCCCTCGGATCGCCGGCCCGCGGCGGGTTGCCGGAGACGGTGGCGCGGCGGGTGCCGGAGGGCTGGCGGGTCACGGGGCGCAAGATCTACTCGACGGGCGCGCCGATCCTCGCCTTCGGGCTGGTCTGGGCCCGCACCGACGAGACGGAGCCGCGGGTCGGGTTCGTGGTGGTGCCGATGGCGGCACCCGGCGTGCGGATCGAGGAGACCTGGGACCATCTCGGCCTGCGGGCGAGCGGCAGCCACGACGTGGTGCTCGAGGGGGTGTTGGTGCCGGAGGACCACGCCGTCGATTGGCGCCCGCCCGCCGCCGGGGCGGCACCCGACGCGGTCACGCTGGCCTGGAACACCACCCTGCTCGCCAGCCTCTACGACGGCGTCGCCCGGGCGGCGCAAGGGTGGCTGTGCGCCTACCTCGCCGAGCGGGCGCCGGCCAATCTCGGCGCGCCGCTGGCGAGCCTGTCCCGGTTCCAGGAGGCGGTCGGCGAGAACGAGCGCCTGCTCGTCGTCAACCGCCGGCTCCTGCGCAGCGCCGCCGCCGAGACCGACGCGGGCGCGCCGCCCTCCGTCGCCGAGAGCGGGCTGATCAAGCTCACCGTCACCGAGAACGCGATCCAGGTCGTGCAGGGCGCGGTCGCGCTCGTCGGCAATCCCGGCCTCTCGCGAGAGAACCCGCTCGAGCGCCACCTGCGCGACGTGCTCTGCGCGCGCATCCACACGCCCCAGGGCGACGCGGTCCGGCTGGCGGCCGGCCGCGCGGCCCTGGGCTGAGAGGAGAGTTGTCCATGCCGGACGTGAACTTCATCGGCTTCGTCGGTGCCCAGTACGGGTCGGAGATCCACGCCCCCACCGGGCCGGTGATCGACCGGGCCTATCTCCGGGCGGCGGCGCAGGCGCACGAGCTTGGCGGCTTCGACCGGGTGCTGATCGCCTTCCACTCGACGGCGCCGGACAGCTTCGCGCTGGCGCAATACGCCGCCTCGGTGACCGAGCGGATCGGCCTGATGATCGCGCACCGGCCGGGCTTCCAGGCGCCGACCGTGGCGGCACGCCAGCTCGCCACCCTCGACCAGATCACCGATGGACGCGCGGCCGTCCACATCATCACCGGCGGCAACGATGCCGAGCTGGCGCAGGACGGCGATGCCCTCACCAAGGACGAGCGCTATGCGCGCACCGCCGAATACCTCGACATCCTCAAGGCCTCCTGGACCGGCCGCGAGCCGTTCGACTACGAGGGCCGGCATTACCGCGTCGCCAAGGGGTTTTCGGCGGTAAAGCCGGTGCAGCAGCCGCATCTGCCGGTCTATTTCGGCGGCGCCTCGGACGCGGCCATCGCGGTGGCCGGCCGGCACGCCGACACCTACGCCCTCTGGGGCGAGACGAAGGCGCAGGTGCGCGAGACGATCGCCCGGGTGCGCGCCGCCGCCCGAGCGCATGGGCGAGAAGAAACAATCCGCTTCAGCCTGTCGTTCCGGCCGATCCTGGCGGCGACGGAAGACGCGGCCTGGGCGCGGGCGGAGGACATCCTGACGCGCACCAAGGCCCTGCGCGCCGCACGCGGCCTCGGACCCGCGGGGGCGCCGCAGAACGAGGGCTCGCGCCGGCTGCTCGCGGCGGCGGCGCAAGGCGACCGGCCCGAAGGGCGGCTCTACACCGCGATCGCCGCCGAGACCGGCGCACAGGGCAATTCCACGGCCCTGGTCGGCACGCCCGAACAGGTGGCGGAGGCTTTGCACGAGTACCACGCTCTCGGGGTGACGACCTTCCTGATCCGCGGCTTCGATCCGCTGGAGGATGCGGTGCAGTACGGACGCGAGCTGATCCCGGCCTTCCGGCATCTCGCCGGCGCGCCGTCCCACCGCCCGGCCGCCGCGTGAGGCCGGGCATGCGCAAGATGCTCAGCGGGAAGCTTCCGGCTCTCCTCGCCCTCCTCCTCACCGGCCTTGCCATCACCTTGCCCCTCCATGCCGAAACCGTCCTGCGGGTCGGCGACCAGAAGGGCGGCTCGCGCGCCCTGATGGAGGCGGCGGGCGTCCTCGACGGCCTGCCCTACCGGATCGACTGGCGCGAATTCGCCGCGGCCGCGCCGCTCCTCGAAGCGCTCAATGCAGGGGCGATCGATACCGGCATCGCCGGCGACGCGCCCTTCACCTTCGCGGCCGCCGCCGGAGTGCCGATCAAGGCGATCTTCGCCGTCCGCCAGAACCAGGCCGGCCTCGCCGTGCTGGTGCGGCCGGATTCGGGCGTGAGGAGCTTCGCCGACCTGAAGGGCAAGCGGATCGCCACCGGGCGCGGCTCGATCGGCCACATGCTCGTCCTGGCGCAAGCCGAGCGCGCCGGCTGGGGCAAGGGCGACCTCACCCTGTCGTTCCTGCCGCCGGCCGACGCCCAGATGGCGCTGACCTCCGGCGCGGTCGAGGCCTGGGCGACCTGGGAGCCCTATACCTCGCAGCTCGAGACCTCGGGCCGGGCCCGCATCGTCGCCGATGGCCGCGGGCTCACCCCGGGCCTGACCTTCCAGGTCGCTCGCGACGCCGCCATCGCGGAAAAGCGGGCGGCGCTCGAGGATTTCGTGCGGCGGCTGGCCCGGGCCCGGGTCTGGGGCACGGCGAACCCGGAGGCCTTCGCCAGACGCTGGTCGGCCCTGGTCGGCCTGCCCGAGGCGGTGCCGCTCGCCTGTTTCCGCCGGGCCGACATCCGCCCGGTGCCGATCGATGCGAGCGTGATCGCCGACGAGCAGCGCGTCGCCGACCTCTATCACCGCGCCGGGCTGATCCCGCGGCCGCTCGCGGCGCCGGGGGTGTTCGACGCCTCGTTCAACGCGGCGACCCGGGCCGGCGCCGCGGCGGCGACCCAGTAGGGTCAGCCGTAGCGCCGCGCCGCCTCCACCGTCAGCCCGAGGCCGACCGAGCCGAAGGTGTCACCCTCGACCACCCGGGCCTCGGGCGCCGCCGCCAGGATCGCCTCGCGGACCGGGGCGAGGCGGGTCGAGCCGCCGGTGAGGAACAGGGCGTCGATCTCCGAGGGCTTCACGGCGGCGTCGCGCAGGCAGCGGGTGATGCAGGCGCCGATGCGCCGGGCGAGGTCGGCCGAGTGGCGGGCGAGGTCGGGGCGGTCGATCTCGGCTTCCAGGCCCGGCTCGACCCAGCCCAGGGGCAGGCCGACCCGCTCGACCTCCGACAGGGCGATCTTGGCCTCCTCGACCTCCATCGCCAGGGTGTGGCCGCGCTCGGCCTCGATCACCGCGGCGAGGCGGTCGATCAGCTCGGGCCGCGCCACGTCGCGGCGGAGCGAGCGCAGCTCGCGCAGGGTCTTGCCGTCGTAGAGCCGGTTGATCTGCGACCAGGTGGCGAGGTCGTGGAAATAGGACGAGGGCACGTCGAGGCCCGGCCGCCGCATCGGGCTGCCGAGGCCGAGGAGCGGCATCACCTCGCCGACGCTCAGCGTCCGGTCGAAATCGGTGCCGCCGATCCGCACGCCGTCATTGGCCAGGATGTCGCCGGCCCGCTCCACCGCCCGGTGCCGTTCGGGGCTCAGGCGCACCACCGAGAAATCCGAGGTGCCGCCGCCGATATCGGCGATCAGCGCCACCTCCTCGCGGTCCAGTCCGCGCTCGTAGTCGAGCGCCGCGGCGATCGGCTCGTACTGGAACGACACGTCGGTGAAGCCGACCTCCCGGGCGATGCCGGCAAGCGCCTCCTCGGCGCGGCGGTCGCCTTCCGCGTCGCCGTCGACGAAGTGGACCGGGCGGCCATGGACCACCCGGGTCAGGGCCTCGCCCGCCTTGTCCTCCGCCCGCGCCTTCACGGCGGCGAGGTAGCGGGCGATCACCGCCCGGAACGACAGCCGCCGGCGCCCGACCGGGGTGGTCTCGTCGAGGAGCGAGGAGCCGAGCACCGATTTGAGGCTGCGCATCAGCCGCCCGGGATCGCCCTCGACATAGGCCGCCATGGCGGCCCGGCCGATCGCCTCGTCGCCGGCCGGCGGGAAGAAGATCGCGCTCGGGATCGTGACCGCCTCTCCCTCCAGCGGCGCCAGCGCGAGCCCGCCGGCCCCGATCAGGCCGAGGGTGGTGTTCGAAGTGCCGAAATCGAGGCCGCAGGCCGCCATGCCGAATCTCTGCCGGAGCTCAAGGGAGGGCGCGCGACCTAGCGGGTTCCGGGGCCCCGGTCCAGCCCGGACGCGGATTCCGGCTCTGTCGCAGCGGAACAAGGCGCCGCCTCGGCGGTTCTTCAGACCTGAGCAGTCGCTGAACTGCAAGAGACGAGGAGCTTCCCATGAGCAGCACCACCGACAAGATCAAGGGCCTGGCCAACGAAGCCGTCGGCAACATCAAGCAGGGTATCGGCAGCGCCACCGGCAACGAGAAGCTGCAGGCCGAGGGCAAGGCCCAGGAGCTGAAGGGCGAGGCCCAGAAGACCACCGGCGACGTCAAGGACGGCATCAAGAATGCCGCCGACACGGTGAAGAGCAAGATCTGAGCGCGGTGCGGGCCGGCCTGCGCCGGCCCCAACTCGCGAATCATCGGGCCGGTTTCTCGCGGATCGCGCGGGATCCGGCCTTTTTTCTTTCGCGAAGTTGCGTCTTGTTCCTCTTGCCAAGGAGATCGTGATGAACAGGGACCAGATCGAGGGTGGATTGCGCCACCTCAAGGGCCGCGGCCAGACCGCCCTCGGCGCCGTCGCCGGCCGGGCCCGGCCGCAGGCGGAAGGCGCGGTGAACCAGGTCCTGGGCGGCGCCCAATACGCCTATGGCCGCGGCCGGGAGGTCGCCGAGGATCTGTCGCATGACGGAGCGGCGCTTGCCCGCGAGATCGAGACGCGGGGCCGCCACGCCTATGCGCGCGGGCGCGAGGCCTATGGCGAGGCGCGCCACCGCGGCCGGTCCGCCCTGCGCCGGGCCGAATCGCACCCGACCGAGACGCTCGTCGCGGTGGCCGGCCTCGCCTTCGTCGCCGGCTGGCTGCTGAAGGGCCGCCACTGACGCGAGGGCCCGGAGTGCCGCCGCGGCCACGCGGCGGCCCCTTTGTTGCGCTGCATCGATGGCAGGGCCGGTTCGGCCTCGCCTCCGGGAGGCTTATGGTCTAGCTTGCGCACGATGCCGCGCCAGCCGAACGACCCGATGACCCAGATGCCCCCCGGCCTTCCGAAGACCGCCCCGGCCCTGCCCCTGTCGGTGCAGGAGCACCTCGGCGAGCGGCTTCGCGCCCATTACGCGGCGGTCGAGGACGAGGCGGCGCCCGATGCCTTCTCGGAGCTGCTCAGCCGGCTGGACCTGGCGCTCGCCGCCCTCGGCGCGCCCAAGGAGGACCGGTTCCGCGAGGACCTGCTCGCGGCGGCGCCGGCCTTGCGCCGCTTCGCCCTGACCCTGACCGCCAACCCGGCCCGGGCCGACGATCTGGTGCAGGACACGATGCTGAAGGCCTGGCAGAACCGCGACCGGTTCGAGCACGGCACCAATCTCAGCGCGTGGCTGTTCACGATCATGCGCAACGCCTTCTATTCGGAGCACCGCAAGCGCTCCCGCGAGGTCGAGGACGGCGAGGGCGTGTACTCGGCCCGCCTGACCTCCGCGCCCAACCAGGGTGACCGCCTCGACGTGCAGGATCTCCAGGCCGCGCTCAACAAGCTGGTGGCCGAGCAGCGCGAGGCGCTGATGCTGGTCGCCGTCGGCGACCTGTCCTACGAGGATGCCGCCGCGCTGATGCAGTGCAAGGTCGGCACGGTGAAGAGCCGGGTCTGCCGCGCCCGCGACAAGCTCGCCGAACTCCTCGGTTATTCCGGCGGCGAGCTCGGGGCCGACCGGCTCACCCGCTCGGCGATGGGACATGCCGGCACGGTGATGCTCGACGGCTGACGCCGCCGGACATCGTCGCGCGAGGCCGTCATCAGGCTCGCGCGACGGGACCGGAACCAGCGTGGACGCTCCGCTCCGCGGGCCTTCCCATCCAGGCCGCTTGGACAATCGCCGTCCCGGGCAGACATCGCGACGGCGTTTCGCGGACTGGTTTCAACCGCGAGGGACCGCAAAAGGCCTGTGACGGGTTGATGTGACGTCCAACAGATTTCTCTTGGATGTTCGATCACGGGATTTGAGGGTGCAGTCTTCCCGCGCGAGTGAAGCGAACAACACCCTGCCGACTTTGCCGCAGCCGAAAAACTTCGCACGTCGCCTTACGGCCTTCGCAGGCTCGCCCCTGCGAGGCCATCTGCAAAGCGTGACAGACGACCCGTCCGTGTCCACGAGTGCCCCGCACCATCACGCTCCGCGACCGAACCGTCCAGGCCGTTGATGGTGCCGTATATTCTGCGGCGACCCGGCATCGGCTTCGTCGGACCGTGCGCTGATGCGTGCTCCGGCGTCTGGGGAACCCTGCACCGGAGCGGCTGTCGGGCGTCTTGAGCTTGCGCTAAGACCGGCACTACCGTCCTGTTTGCGCGAGATAGCCCGCCCCGATGACCAAGACCGGCCCCCGCCTGACCCCGCTCGAACTCCTCGCCCGGCTGGTCTCATTCGACACCGAGAGCCAGAAGTCGAACCTGCCGCTGATCGCGTGGGTGGGCGAGTACCTCGACGCCTGGGGCGTGCCCTATATCGTCGCCCCCAACGAGACCGGCGACAAGGCAGCGCTCTTCGCCACGATCGGGCCGATGCGGGATGGCGGCGTGGTGCTGTCGGGCCATACCGACGTGGTGCCGGTGGCCGGGCAGAACTGGACCAGCGATCCCTATACCTTGCGCATCGCCGACGGCCGGGCCTATGGCCGCGGCGCCGTCGACATGAAGGGTTTCGACGCGCTCTGCCTCGCCCTGGTGCCGGAGATGCTGGCGGCCGACCTCAAGACGCCGATCCACATCCTGCTCTCCTACGACGAGGAGCTGACCTGCCTCGGCGTCGTCGACGTGATCGCCCGCTTCGGCAAGGATCTGCCGCGGCCGGGCGCGGTGATCGTCGGCGAGCCGACCGACCTCGACGTGGCCGACGCCCACAAGAGCATTTACACCTACCGCACCACCGTCCACGGCCACGAGGCGCATTCCTCCAAGCCCGCGCTCGGCGCCAACGCGGTGATGGCGGCGGCCGAGCTGGTGGCCGGGCTCAACCGCATCGCCGACCAGGTGGCGGCCAAGGGCGATGCGAGCGGCCGGTTCGATCCGGCCTACACCACGGTGCATGTCGGGGTGATCGGCGGCGGCACCGCGCGCAACATCCTGCCCAAGACCTGCGAGTTCCAGTGGGAGTTCCGCGGCCTGCCGGATCTTCCGCGCGACGAGATCCCGGCCCTGTTCGAACGGGAGGTCGAGCGGGTGACCCGCGAGCGGCTCAACCGGTTCGGCGATTACGGCCGTGTCGAGACCGAGGAGGATGCGGCGGTGCCGGGGCTGGCGCCCGAGCCCGGCTCCCCGGCCGAGCGCCTGGCCCTGCGGCTCGCCGGCCGCAACCATACCATCACGGTGCCCTACGCCACCGAGGCCGGCCGCTTCCAGCTCGCCGGCCTGCCGACCGTGGTCTGCGGCCCCGGCTCGATCGACCAGGCCCACCAGCCGGACGAGTACATCACGCTCGCGGCTTTGGAGGCGGGGGAGATGTTTCTGCGGCAGCTGGTGCGGGACTGCGCGGCGGGGTGGAGTCCGGTGTGAGGGTCGATGACCCTCATTCAAATTGATTGTTGCTGTCAATTTTAGTCGCGCGTCCCCCTCTCCAGGCGATACCGGACAAGCCCGGTATCGCCTGGAGAGGGGGACGCGCTTTACTTTCAAAGCCGGGGAGCTGTTCAGTTCCACCTCACGGCCGCCGCGCCAGCGCCAACCCGACGCCCGCGCCCATCAGCAACCCGCCGGTCAGTCGGCTGCGCCACCGCCCGCGCGCCAGCACGATCCGGGCCCGGCCGGCCAACGCCGCCCAGACCGCGTCGCCGCCGATCGCCAGAACCAGGAAGGTCGCGGCGAGCAGCGTCAACTGGCCGAGGGGCGCCGCGTCCGGGCTGACGAATTGCGGCAGGAAGGCGCCGAAGAACAGCAAGGTCTTCGGGTTGGTGAGCGCGACGAGGAAGCCGCGCAGCGCGATCGCCCGGACCGCCCGGGGCTCCGGCGCGGTCTGCGCGAGGTCGGTCGCAGGCGCCCGCCAGGCGCGGATCGCGAGCCAGGCGAGGTAGGCGACGCCGAGCCAGCGCAGCACCTCGAACCATGTCGCCATGAGGCTCAGCATCGCCGAGAGGCCGGCGACGGTGAGCGCGAGCTGGATCGTCAAGGCCACGCTCGTCCCCGCCACCGTCACGAGACCGTAGCGGGTGCCGTGGGCCACGCTGTTGGCGACGATGAGGGCGACGTTCGGACCCGGGATCAGAATCAGGACGAGGGTGGCGGCGACGAAGCCGAGATAGAGGTCGAGGGGCATGGCGGGGCGTTCCGGGTTCGAACCGGACGGCAGCGTGCCACGCAGGCCGCCGCCCCACCAGGCAAAAGGATTACTGCTGCGCCGGCTGGGTCGTCGTGGTGCCGGTCGAGGCGGGAACGTCGGATTTCGAGGTGTCGGTCGCCTGTGCGCCGGACTTCGTGGTCTCCGCCTTCGAGGGCTGCTGACCGAGATAGACGTATTCCGGCGCGGCGCGGAGCTGATCCTTGTCGGTGTTGATCACCGCCTTGAGGGTCTTGTCGTCGACCCGGGTGACCTGAAGGGCCTCCTTCGCCACCGAGACGTACTTGGTGCCCAGCCCCAGGAAGCCGCCGACGCCGACGACGTAGGACTTCACCGCCAGGTCGGGCCCGAGCACGATGTCGGCGACGGAGCCGATCGTCTCGTTGGCGCCGTTGACGATGCTCTGGCCGATCATCTTCGAGGCCATGAGGTCGCTCGGCTCCTGGGCGACGAAGGTCGGCCGCAGGTCGTTGTTCAGGGTGGCGGGCGTGCCGGGGACCGGCTTGAGACCGCTCGCATCCTGCGCCGATCCGGCGCTGACGCCGGCGACGAGGAGGAACGCGGCGGCGAGGAGGGGGCGGGACATCGAACGGCTCCGGCATCAGACGCCCGACATGCTCGGGCGGAATATGAGTCGGTTGCGGTGCGAAAAGTTCCCTCGCCCCCTCCCTTTCGCAGCGTCAGGCCTGCGGGTCGGCGGCGATCTCGGCTTCGACCTCGGCGGGATCGAGGTCGTAGTGGCGCGAGCAGAACTCGCAGGTGATGCCGATCCGGCCATCCTCGCCGACGATGTCGCGGCGCTCCTCGGGCGAGAAGTTGCGCACCATGCCCATCACCCGCTCGCGCGAGCAGCGGCAGGCCTCGTGGACCCCTTGGGCCTCGAACACCCGCACGCCGCGCTCGTGGAACAGGCGGTAGAGCAGGCGCTCGCTCGAGACGGTCGGATCGACGAGTTCGTGGTCCTCGATCGTCGCCACCAGGGACTTAGCCTCGACCCAGGCGTCGTCCTCCTGCCGGCTCTCGTCGAGGAGCGCGTGCCCCTCCGGCAGGTCGCCGGGCGGCAGGTCGGCCAGCCGCGCCCGGTCGGGCGAGTGCGGCAGGAACTGCATCAGCAGGCCGCCGGCACGCCAGGAGTTGCCGTGAGCCTCTCCCCCGCCCTCGATCTGCTCGGCGACGGCGAGGCGGACCCGGGTCGGGATCTGCTCCGACTGGCGGAAATACTGGTGCGCCGCTTCCTCGAAGCCCTGGCCTTCGAGCGCGACCACGCCCTGGTAGCGGCTCTGCACCGAGCCCTGGTCGATGGTCATCGCGAGATGGCCGCGGCCGAGGAGATCGGCGGTGCCGGCGCGGGGACCGGCCTCGGCGACGCGGCCGGCATCGAAGCGGGCGGTGGCGCGCACCCGGTCGGGCGCCTCGAAATCCACCACCACCATGTCGACCGGGCCGTCGGACTTGGTCTGGAGCTGGAACCGGCCCTGGAACTTCAGCGAGGAGCCGAGCAGCACCGTCAGCGCCGCGGCCTCGCCGAGGAGACGCGCCACCGTCCCGGGATAGCCGTGCCGGCGCAGGATGGTGTCGACCGAGGGGCCGAGGCGCACGATGCGGCCGCGCACGTCGAGGGGCTCGACGGCGAAGGGTAGGATCGCGTCGTCGCGGCCCTCGGAGGATGGGGAAGGAGTGATCTCGGACATGCTCTCACCGCCGCCGGCAAGCCTGAAGGCCGGCTCTCGCGCCAATGATGAAGGTCTCCCGGCGAGGCGCCTTCCGCGCGGACCGCCGCGCAGGCGCTCGGAGAGAGCGGGCACACGGAAGCATGGAGCGGGAGACGCCGCGGCGAGAGACCGGCGTATGCCGCCATATGGTGGCCTGACCGATGTTTTCGAAGGGGTTGTCACCCGGGGCCGGCGGGAGCCTTCCCGGCAGGTCTCCCCGGGACCCCACACCCTCCGCGTCATCCCGGTGCCGCGAAAGCGGAGCCCGGGATCCAGAACCGCGGATGGATCAGGAAAAGGCGGGCACCGGTCCGCTTCGTTCGCCAAGAACCGAGTGTCTGGATTCCGGGCTCCGCTTTCGCGGCCCCGGAATGACCAGGAGGTTGTCGGGTGCTCAGGAAACGGCGCCGAGGCACCAGGCCAGAATACCCTTCTGCGCGTGCAGCCGGTTCTCGGCCTCGTCGAACACCACCGATTGCGGCCCGTCGATCACCTCGGCGGTGACCTCCTCGCCGCGATGGGCCGGCAGGCAGTGCATGAACACCGCATCCTTGGCGGCGGCGGCCATCAGCCGGCCGTTGACCTGGTAGGGCATCAGCAGGTTGTGGCGGTGCGCCTCGTCCTCGTCGCCCATCGAGACCCAGCAATCGGTCACGACCGCGTCGGCCCCCGCCACCGCCTCGAACGGATCGGTGGTGACGTTGAGCACGGCGCCCTCGGCCTTGGCGCGGGCGATCAGGCTCTCCGGCACCGGCATCTCCGACGGGCAGGCGACGTTGAGCGTGAAGTCGAACCGCGCCGCGGCATGGGCCCAGGAGGCCAGCACGTTGTTGGAATCGCCCGACCAGGCCACGGTGCGGCCCTTGATCGGCCCGCGATGCTCCTCGAAGGTCAGCACGTCGGCCATGATCTGGCACGGGTGCGAATCCTTCGTCAGGCCGTTGATGACCGGGATGGTGGCGTATTCGGCCAGTTCCAGCATCATGCCGTGGTCGAGGATGCGGATCATGATGGCGTCGATGTAGCGCGACAGGACCCGGGCGGTGTCGGCGACGGTCTCGCCGCGGCCGAGCTGCATCTCCCGGCCGGTGAGCATCAGGGTCTCGCCGCCCAGCTCCCGCATCGCCACGTCGAAGGAGACGCGGGTGCGGGTCGAGGGCTTGTCGAACACCATGCCGAGGAACTTGCCGGCGAGCGGACGCTCGGCCGGGGGCTCGCCCCGGCGACGGCGGCGCTTCAGGTCGGCGCAGGCATCGAGGACCGTGCGCAGCTCGGTGCCGCTGAAATCGGTCAGGTCGAGGAAATGCCGGGGGGCCGGCGCGATCTTCAGGGGCGCATTCATCACTCGGCGGCCTTCCGGCCCCTCGTCTCCATGGCGGCGCAGGCCGCCTCCAGCTTGTCCAGCGCCGCGCTCACCTCGGCCTCGCCGATGATCAGCGGCGGCAGCAGGCGCACGACGTTGTCGCCGGCCGGGATGACGAGCAGGTGCTCGTCCCGGGCGGCGGCGGCGAAATCGGTGTTCGGCACGAGGAGGCGCAGGCCGGTCATCAGGCCCTCGCCGCGGATCTCGTCGACGACGTCCGGGTGGCGGTCCTTGAGGGCGGCGAGCCGCTGCTTCAAAAGCAGGCCGGTCTGGCGCACCTGGTCGAGGAAGCCGGGGGCGAGCACGATGTCGAGCACGGCATTGGCCACCGCCATGGCGAGCGGGTTGCCGCCGAAGGTGGTGCCGTGGCTGCCCACCACCATGCCGCGGGCGGCCTCGCGGGTGGCGAGGCAGGCGCCGACGGGGAAGCCGCCGCCGAGGCCCTTGGCCGAGGACAGGATGTCCGGCGTCACGCCCGACCATTCATGGGCGAAGAGCTTGCCGGTCCGGCCGATGCCGGTCTGGACCTCGTCCATGATGAGCAGGAGGCCGTGCTCGTCGCACAGAGCCCGCAGGGTGCGCAGCCACTCGTGCGAGACGACCCGCAGGCCGCCCTCGCCCTGGATCGGCTCGATCATCAGGGCGGCGGTCTCGGGCGTGATCGCGGTCTTCAGGGCCTCGAGGTCGCCGAACGGCACCTGGTCGAACCCGTCGACCTTCGGGCCGAAGCCGTCGATATACTTCTGCTGGCCGCCGGCCGCGATGGTGGCGAGCGTGCGGCCGTGGAAGGCGCCCTCGAAGGTGACGATCCGGTAGCGCTCCGGATGGCCGCCGGCGGCGTGGTACTTGCGCGCCATCTTGATGCAGGCCTCGTTGGCCTCGGCACCGGAATTGGCGAAGAACACCACGTCGGCGAAGCTCGCCTCGGTCAGGCGCTGGGCCAGCCGCTCGGCCTCCGGCACCTCGAACAGGTTCGAGACGTGCCAGACCTTCTGGGCCTGCTCGGTCAGCGCGGCGACGAGATGCGGATGGCCGTGGCCGACCGAGTTGACCGCGATGCCGGCGCCGAAATCGAGGTATCGCGAGCCGTCTCGGGCGATGAGCCAAGCGCCCTCACCGCGCTCGAAGGACACCTTGGCCCGGGCGTAGGTCGGCAGCAGCGAGGAGGTCACGATCTCGTCTCCGTCGCGGTCGAGTGGGTCGGTCGACCGGAAAGCAAAGCGCCGCCTCGAAGGGCGGCGCGCGCGGATACTATGGAACGAGCGCGCCCTGTCAACGCCGTCGATGAAGATGACGCCGAGATGACACCGCCACATCGCCCCGCCCGGGGTTGCGGCCGGACTTCCTTCGGGGCACAGACCCTCGGGCGGCCGGTCTCGGCCGCGCCGCGGTGCCCTGTGCCGCGGGGACGACGAACCGGCCCCGACGCGGCGAGCGGACGGGCCTGGTGGGAGATTGGACCGATGAGCGCGACCCTCGACCGCCTGAAGGAGCTCGGCTTCACCCTGCCGCCGGCCGCGGCCCCCGTGGCGAACTATGTCGGCTTCCAGCGCAGCGGCAATCTGGTGATCATCTCGGGCCAGCTGCCCTTCGGCGCCGACGGCCAGATCGACCCGGCCCACAAGGGCAAGGTCGGCGGCGCGGTGTCGCCGGAGCTGGCCGCCGAGGCGGCGCGGCACTGCGCCCTCAACGTGCTGGCGCAGCTGCGCGCGGCGGCCGGCAACCTCGACGACGCGGTGGTGTCCTGCCTGCGGCTCGGCGGCTTCATCAACGCGGCGCCGGGCTTCTCGGCCATCGCGGGCGTGATGAACGGCGCCTCCGACCTGATGGTGCAGGTGCTGGGCGAGCGCGGCCGCCACGCTCGCTCGACGATCGGCGTCGCGGAGCTTCCCCTCGACGCCGTGGTCGAGGTCGAGGGCCTGTTCGAGATCCGATAGAATCATGTCCGAGCGCCTCGCCCCCGGCTGGCTGACCGCCCGCCCGATCGCCCATCGCGGCCTGCACGACCGCGCCGCCGGCATTCCCGAGAACACGATCGCCGCCGCCGAGGCCGCGATCGGTGGCGGCTACGCGATCGAGTGCGACGTCCAGCTCAGCCGGGACGGCGAGGCGATGGTGTTCCACGATGCCGGCCTAGGCCGGCTCACCGGGGCCGACGGGCTCGTGCGCGAGCGCGACGCCGCCGACCTCGGGCAATTGACGGTGCTCGGCAGCGCCGAGCGCGTCCCGACCCTGTCGGAGTTCTTGGCAAGAATCGCCGGCCGCACGCCGCTGGTGATCGAGGTGAAGACCCGGCACGACGGCGACCTCGCCCTGGCGCACCGCACCGCCGAGATCGTCGCCGCCTATGACGGCCCGGTGGCGCTGAAATCGTTCGATCCCGTGATCGTCGGGGCGCTGGCCGACCTCGCGCCGGGGATTCCCCGCGGGATCGTGGCGGAGAGCCGCCACGACGATCCGGCCTATGCCGCCCTCACCGAGGCGCAACGGCACGGGCTGGCGAACCTGCTGCATGTCTCCGAGAGCCGCCCGGACTTCCTGTCCTGGCGCGTCGACGACCTGCCCAACGCCGCGACCCATCTCTGCCGTCTGCTCGGGCGCATGCCGGTGATGACCTGGACGGTCAGGACCGAGGCGCAGGTGCGGCTGG
The DNA here is from genome assembly GCF_016804325.1 of Methylobacterium aquaticum. Classification (NCBI taxonomy): domain Bacteria; kingdom Pseudomonadati; phylum Pseudomonadota; class Alphaproteobacteria; order Hyphomicrobiales; family Methylobacteriaceae; genus Methylobacterium; species Methylobacterium aquaticum. Next base: position 6,866,380 of record NZ_CP043627.1, on the reverse strand, counting down.
CGCGGGCGCATGCCGATCAGATGGTGTTCGAGGGGTTTCGGGCCTGATCTCGCAGTTTCGGGAGAGGCCCGATTTTTGGACGTTCCGGAAAGCCGAGATTCCTGTCCTCCAGCCTCATCCTGACAACTTGATTGAGCAAGACTTCTACCCAAGACTTGAGGCGGGCAGGATCCTCCTACCTACTCACCTCATCCTGAGGTGCGAACGAAGTGAGCCTCGAAGGAGGGCTCCAGGGATCGCCGAGGCTTCTGGAGCCCTCCTTCGAGGCTCCCTCCGGTCGCACCTCAGGATGAGGTGAGTGGTCGGGATATTCCGCTATTCCCGCCGGATCGAAAGACGGCGCCGGTCGAGCACACTTTCACGGACGGGCCGGTGCCTGGAACCACGCGAATCGCGGCAGCACGCCCGCGAGCGCTGAGGCGTGCGGCCCATCGCTGAAAGCCTCCGCGACGCTCTCGGCCTCGTCGCGGTCGAGCCCGATCTGCAGCACATCGCCGATGACCGCGACCGCCCCGGAGCGCAGGTCGTAGACCGTCCAGCCGGCCCGGTCGCGGCGGATGGCGTAGCGGGTGACGTCGGAGACGATCTCGGACATGGCGTGCGTCCTGGCTTGCCGGCCATCTGGTACGCCCACCGGACCGCGCTCGCCGTGCCGACCCGCACACGGCACGCTCAGGGGTCGAACCCCGATCATGTCGCCGCGCAACGCCCCCTCCCGGCGCAGCGGTCTCAGTCGGCGCCCTCATCGGGAATGTTCAGCGTCGTGCCGCAGGCCTTGCAATGCACGGCATCGGGCTCGTGCCGCTGCAGGCCGCAGGTCGGGCAGGGGAAGCGCACCTTGTAGGGCCGGAACACCACCTGGGCGAGGCGGAAGAACAGCGTCACGCCGCAGATCATCACGAACACCGAGATCAGCCGTCCGGACGTGCCTGGGAGGGTGATGTCGCCGTAGCCGGTTGTCGTCAGCGACGTGACGGTGAAGTACAGGGCATCGACCGGGCTGCCGATCGCCGGATTGGTGCGGTGCTGCGTGACGTAGACCACGCCGGTCATCACGAACACGAACACCACGAGGTTGGTCGCCGCGAGGATCGCCTCCTCGTTGCGCCGGAAGAACGCACTGTCGTGGCGCAGGCGCTCGAGCAATTGGTAGGTGCGCAACAGGCGCAGCGTGCGCAGGATGCGCAGGAAGCCGACGCCCTCCGCGAACATCGGCGCCAGGAAGGAGGCGATGGCGACCACGTCCGTCCAGGTGCTCAGGCGCAGGAACTCGCGGGCCGGCGCCCGGCTGATCATCAGGCGGCCGAGGAAATCCGCCAGCACCCCGAGCCCGAGCACTCCGTCGAGGGCGAGGATCCAGGGCGAGAGCGGCAGGAACGAGGTCGCGATCACGAAGGCGATCGTCGCGACGTCGAAGGCGAGCAGGGCGTAGCGGAAGCGGTGCGCCTGGTCGGTGTCGCCCTCGTAGAGGGCCTGCAATCGGGTTTTCAGGGAGGACATCGGGTTTTCAGGGAGGACATGGGGTCCGGTCGGGCGAGGCGGGCGTGCCCCATACCGCATCCGGGCTTGGCGCGCGCCATTGCACGCGCCGCCGATCGATGGGATACGGGCGCCAAGGTGTGCGGCCTCGCGACGGGGCTTGCAGGATGTCTACCGCTGGTCGGGCCGCCAGTGGCGGAGACCCGTGCCCATGCCCCGTCCGACCGGCCATCGTCGCTTCCGGCCATCGGTCGCCAGCCGCCGCGCCCCGGCGACCGTCCGCGCCGCCGACGTCGTCCTGGCGGTCGCGCTCGTGGCGATCCTCGGCGTGGTCTGCCTCGTGCTGGTCGGCCGCCTGATCGGCCCCGGCGACGCTCTGGCCACGGCCCCGGCCCCGGCGCAGCCCTCGTGACGGCTCCGCCCCGGCCCGGCCGCGCTCACGACGACGGCATCCCCGACCATCGGCGGTTTCCGCTGCCCCCTCCCCTGCGGACCCGCAAGGTGACGACATGACGATCCAGGCACCCCTGCCCATTCGCCGGCCGTTCTCGGCCTTGCGCGCCATGCTGCACAACGAGGCCAGCGGCGGCCTGGTGCTGATGGCGAGCGCGGCGCTCGCGCTGGTCGTCGCCAATTCCGCCTATGCGGATACCTATTTCGCGGCCCTGAAGGCCTATCTCGGCCCGCTGAGCCTGCTGCACTGGATCAACGACGCCCTGATGGCGGTGTTCTTCCTGCTGGTCGGCCTCGAGATCAAGCGCGAGGTTCTGGACGGGCGGCTGCGCACCTGGCCGGACCGCATCCTGCCGGGTGTCGCGGCGCTGGGCGGCATGATGATGCCGGCGCTGGTCTACACCGCGATCAACTGGCATTCCCCGGAGACCCTGCGCGGCTGGGCGATTCCGGCCGCCACCGACATCGCCTTCGCCCTCGGGGTGCTGGCTTTGCTCGGCTCGCGCGTGCCGGTCTCACTCAAGGTCTTCCTGACCGCGCTCGCGATCATCGACGACCTCGGCGCGGTCCTGATCATCGCGGCCTTCTACACCGCCGACCTGTCGCTGCCGATGCTCGGGGGCGCCGGCCTGACGCTCGCCGTGCTCTACGGGCTCAACAAGGCCGGCGTCGCGCGCCTGTGGCCCTACCTGCTGCTCGGCGTGGTGCTGTGGGTGTTCGTGCTCAAATCCGGCATCCACGCGACGATCGCCGGCGTGCTGCTGGCGCTGACGATCCCGTTGCGCCTCAGCGTCGGCAAGCCGGACGACCCGACCTCGCCGCTGCACATCCTCGAACACGCGATCCATCCGTGGTCGGCATTCCTGATCCTGCCGATCTTCGGCTTCGCCAATGCGGGCGTGTCCCTGGCCGGGTTCAAGCCGGCGATGCTGCTCGATCCCGTGACTCTCGGCGTGGCTCTGGGCCTGTTCGTCGGCAAGCAGCTCGGCGTGTTCGGGTTCGTGCTGGGCGTGGTCAGGCTCGGCTGGGCGCAGCGGCCGGCCCGCGCGACCTGGCTTCAGGTCTACGGCGTGGCGCTGCTGTGCGGGGTCGGGTTCACCATGAGCCTGTTCATCGGCCTCCTGGCCTTCGCCGACAGTCCCGAACTGGAGGCCGAGACCAAGATCGGCGTGCTGGCCGGCTCGCTGCTCTGCATGGCGGCCGGAGCCCTGGTGCTGCGGCTGGCCCCGCCTGCGCCCGCGCCTGCCAAGTCGCGGACGTCCTGATCGTTGCGGGAGGGGGCGGGGCCGGCCGACCGGCCTCGCCCCCTCCCGGTCCTACGGCACCGGCGTTTCGCCGTGCTGCCCGTCGAGCGTCACGCCCTCGCTCGGCACGGCATCGGCCACGGCTTGCGCCCGGCGCAGATCCGGGAAGGTCGCCTCGGCCACCAGTTCGGCCAAGGCCTGGTCGAGCGGCAGGGTGCGGCTCTGCGGGCTGCCGAGGCGGCGGATCGAGACGGTGCGCTCCTCGCCCTCCTTGCGGCCGACGACCAGCATCACCGGCACCTTGGCGTGGGAATGCTCGCGGACCTTGTAGTTGATCTTCTCGTTGCGAAGATCGGCCTCGGCCCGCAGGCCCGCGGCATCCGCCGCCTTCAGGACCTCGCGGGCATAGGGGTCGGCCTCGCCGGTGATCGTCGCGACGACCACCTGGAGCGGCGCCAGCCAGAGCGGAAAATGGCCGGCGAAATGCTCGATCAGGATGCCGGTGAAGCGCTCCATCGAGCCGCAGATCGCCCGGTGGACCATCACCGGGGTCTTCTTCTGCCCGTCGGCATCGACGAAGAACGCGCCGAACCGCTCCGGCAGGTTGAAGTCGACCTGCGTGGTGCCGCATTGCCAGTCGCGGCCGATGGCGTCGCGCAGCACGTACTCGAATTTCGGGCCGTAGAAGGCGCCCTCGCCGGGGTTGATCGCGGTCTTGATCCGCCCGCCCGACTGCTCCTCGATCTGGGAGAGCACCCGGGTCATCACCTCCTCGGCATGGTCCCACAGAGCATCCGATCCGACGCGCTTCTCCGGCCGCGTCGAGAGCTTCACCACGATCTCGTCGAAGCCGAAATCGGCGTATGTCGAGAGGATCAGGTCGTTGATCTTCAGGCACTCGGCGGCGAGCTGGTCCTCGGTGCAGAAGACGTGGGCGTCGTCCTGCGTGAAGGCCCGCACCCGCATCAGCCCGTGCAAAGCCCCCGAGGGCTCGTAGCGCGAGACCGTGCCGAACTCGGCCATGCGCAGCGGCAGGTCGCGGTACGACTTCAGGCCGTGCTTGAAGATCTGGACGTGGCCGGGACAGTTCATCGGCTTGATCGCGAAGACGCGCTCGTCCTCGGTCTTCGTGACGAACATGTTCTCCCGGTACCAGTCCCAGTGGCCGGAGGTCTCCCACAGGGCCTTGTCGAGGATCTGCGGCGCGTTCACCTCGGCATAGTCGCCCTTCAGGCGCCGGCGCATGTAGGCGATCAGCGACTGGAACAGGGTCCAGCCCTTCGGGTGCCAGAACACCACGCCCGGCCCCTCTTCCTGGAAGTGGAAGAGGTCCATCTCGCGGCCTAAGCGGCGGTGGTCGCGGCGCTCGGCCTCGGCGAGGCGGTTCAGGTAGGCGTCGAGATCGGCTTGGTTGGCCCAGGCGGTGGCGTAGATCCGGCTCAGCATCGGCTTCGTCGAATCGCCGCGCCAATAGGCGCCGGCCACCTTCATCAGCTTGAAGGCGCTGCCGATCTTGGCCGTCGAGGTCATGTGCGGGCCGCGGCAGAGGTCGAACCACTCGCCCTGGCGGTAGATCCGCAGGTCCTCGCCCGGCGGGATCGCGTCGACCAGCTCGACCTTGAAATGCTCGCCCTTCTGCTCGAACAGCGTGCGCACGTCGTCGCGGGCCCAGATCTCCTTGGTGAAGGGGGCGTCGCGGGCGATGATCTCGCGCATCCGCGCCTCGATCGCCGGGAAGTCCTCCGGCGAGAACGGGGTCTCGCGGTGGAAGTCGTAGTAGAAGCCGTTCTCGATCACCGGGCCGATCGTGACCTGCGTCTCCGGCCACAGCGACTGCACCGCCTCCGCCAGCACGTGGGCGCAATCGTGCCGGATCAGCTCCAGCGCCCGCGGGTCGGTGCGGTCGAGGAACTCGATGCGGGCATCCGCCTCGATCGTGTCGTCGAGGTCGCGGACGGTGCCGTCGATGGCCATCGCCACGGTGCGCTTGGCCAGGGACTTGGCGATGCCCTCGACCACGGTGCGGCCGGTCACGGCGCCGTCGAAGGACCGCGTGGCGCCATCGGGAAATGTCAGGATCGGCATGGGTCTCGAAAAGCTCCTCGGGGCTCACTCCTGCGCACGGTGCAGGTAAGCCGGGTGGTGGACGTTACGTCCGGCGGGCTCGAGCCACGCACCGGACCTCGCGCCGTATAGCAGCGACGGCGGGACATGTCAGACACAGTCCTGCGCCTTCGCGCTTAGCCCTCGACGCTCTCGCAGAGCGGCGGCGGCGCGTTGACCCCGCGCCAGCGGGCATAGGCCCAGGGGCGGTGCCAGGCGGCCCCGGGAGGCGGGGCCTCGGGCACGAGGTCGATGCCGTGGGTGCCGAACGGGCCGCAGCGGCAGATCCGGGCAAATCCCATCCAGCCGCCGGCCCACAGGCCGTGGCGCTGGATCGCCTCGTCGGTATAGGCCGAGCAGGACGGCCAGTGCCGGCACTGGCGTCCGACGAGGCCCGACAGGGTCAGCTGGTAGCCGCGGATGGCGAGATGCGCCGCGCGGCGGGTCGGGCTCACGCCGGCACCGCCTCACCCTTCGTTTCACCCTTGGCGGCGATCTGGTCGAGGGCATCGACCACCGCGTCGAAGGTGAGCAGCGTCGAGGCGTGGCGCGCCTTGAAGTCCCGCACGGGCTCCAGCACGGCGAAGTCGGCGAACTTGCCCTCCGGCGCCGGTCCGTTCTCCTTCAGCATCCGCCGCACGGTCTCGCGGAGAGAGCGAAGTTCCTCGGCGCTCGCCCCGACGACGTGGCGGGCCATCAGCGAGGAGGCGGCCTGGCCGAGCGCACAGGCCTTCACGTCGTGGGCGAAGTCGGTGACCGTGCCGCCCTCGGCGACGAGATCCACCGTGATGGTCGAGCCGCACAGCTTCGAGTGCTTGGACGCGCTCGCCTGCGGGCTCGGCAGCCGGCCGAGATGGGGGATGTCCGCCGCGAGGGCGAGGATGCGGGCGTTGTAGATGTCGTCGAGCATGGCATTCGTACTTTGGACGAGAGGGGCCGCGGGACGGACGAATCGGACTTGACCGAACGGGTCTGACTTTGGCTTGACGGAAGGATGGGTTCGGACGCGGTGACCTGCTGCGCGCCCGGTGCATTGCGCGCGCCGGGCGGATTTCCGATATAGGCACGGTTGCCCGGCGGTGCGAGGCACGGCCGGATCGGGGCGCATCTTTCGGTCCCGGCATGGCTGCCCGACGGGGGCGGTCTCGATCTTGGAGGCGTGATGGACGCGGTGCTGAAGTCCTTGTCGGTCCGGTCCCCGGAGGCGGCCGACAAGCGCAGCGACGCCCCCCGGCCGGCGCGCGTCACCGAGCGCCCGACCCGCCAGGAGGCCGAGGCCGCCGTGCGCACCCTGCTGCGCTGGGCCGGCGACGATCCGGAGCGCGAGGGCCTGCTCGAGACGCCCAAGCGCGTGGTGAAGGCCTACGAGCAGATCTTCGGGGGCTACCGCCAGGACGCCGACGCCATCCTCGACCGGGTGTTCGAGGAGGTCGAGGGCTATTCCGACATCGTGCTGGTGCGCGACATCCCGTTCCACTCCCATTGCGAGCACCACATGGTGCCGTTCATGGGACACGCCCACATCGCCTATTACCCGCGCCGCGGCGTGGTCGGGCTATCGAAGCTCGCCCGCGTCGTCGATGCCTTCGCCCGCCGTCTCCAGACCCAGGAGACGATGACCGCCCAGATCGCCGACACGATCGATTCGGTGCTGCATCCCCGCGGCGTCGCCGTGATGATCGAGGCCGAGCACCTGTGCATGGCGATGCGCGGCGTGCAGAAATCCGGCGTCTCGACCATCACCACCCAGTTCACCGGCGTGTTCAAGCAGGACCCGACCGAGCAGGTCCGCTTCCTCACCCTGGTCCGCGATCGGCGATGACGGCGCTTGCGACCTTCGCTCCGCCCGGCGACAAGCGGGCGCTGGAAGAGGGCGAGACCTTCACCCCGCGATTCGGCGCTGACGGGCTGATCACGGCGATCGCGGTCGATGCCGATACGGGCGCGGTCTTGATGCTCGCCCACATGAACGCCGAATCGCTGGCGCGCACGCTCAGCACCGGCGAGGTCTGGTACTGGTCGCGCTCGCGGGCCGAGCTCTGGCACAAGGGTGCGACCAGCGGGCAGATCCAGACGCTCGTCGAGATGCGGGTCGATTGCGACCAGGACGCGCTCTTGCTGCGGGTGCGCGTCGGCGGCGATGGCGGGTGCTGCCATACCGGGCGGCGGGACTGTTTTTATCGGGGCGTGAGCTATGACGCGGATAGCGGGGCGGTGAAGCTGGTTCCCAGCGCGTCCTGAAGCACCGCCGCTCAACCCTCCCCCCTCTGCGGCAGGGCTGTCCGGGGAAGTTAGGAGGCATGGGCCGTCCTCCTTCTGCGCCTGGTTGCGGTCGGTCTTGGCGATAGCAGGGCCCGGACCTCGGCCCAGGTCTGCGGCTCGAACAAGCCCTGTCGCAGCAGGTCGACGAAGCGCAGGATCGGCACGCGCGGGCAGTGGCGGCGCAGCGCCAGGCGCAGCAGCGCGAAGGTGATCATCGCCGCCACCAACTGCAGGCGCACGGCTTCCTCGCTGTGGCCCAGGAAGCGGCGGATCGCCAGGTGCTGCTTGAGCCAGCGGAACAACAGCTCGATCTGCCAGCGCGTCTTGTAGAGGGCGGCGATCTGGGTGGCGGGACGGGTCAGGTCGTTGGTCACCAGCGTCAGGCGTGCTCCGCCCTCGTGGCGGCGCAACTGGATCCGGCGCAGGCCCATGCCCAGGCGCGAGTCGCCCTTGCTGGCCAGGGCGACCTCGTGATCGGCCAGCAGCGTGAAGCCGTCGCCCTCCCGCTCGGGCTCGGGCGGCAGGGGACGGCCGGTGCGCACGCGCAGGCGCATGTTGGTCTTGGGTCGGGTGACGAACGTCGCCTGGGCCTCGGCGATGGCGCTCCACCAGCCGTAGTGGCAATAGCCCTTGTCGAAGACGTATGTGGCGCCGCGCTCCAGCGGGATCCGGCGGCCGATCTCGGCATCGTTGCGGGTGGCGGGGGTGAGGTCGAGCAGGCGGGGCTGGTGGGTTTCGGGTGTGTAGGCCAGGTGCAGCTTCATCCCGCGGATGCGGCCGTTCGAGCGGGCCCAGCCGTGCAGGGCGCCGAGCGGGATCGGGGTGGCATCGATCAGGCGCAGCAAGGTGCGTCCGTCGCGGCGCAGGCGACGGTCGAGTTGGCCGACCAGGCGGGCGAAGGTCTCGGTGAACACCGCCAGGGGGCGGCGCTGGTTGGCATCCGAGAGGGTCGAGCGATGCAGCCGCCCGGTGCCGAGCTGGGGATGGGCCGCGGCGTGAGCGTTCCAGGCGACCTCCAGGGCGCGCAAGCTGGCGGCGGGGCTGAGCTGGGCGAAGATCAGGGCCAGCAGGTGATCCCAGGAGGAGAAGCACTTGTCGTAGGCGTCGGCGCCGTGGCGCGCGACGCTTTGGGCGATCTGCTGGCGATCGAGGCCTTCCAGCAGCTGGGCGAAGCGGGTATCGCTGGGGTGCATGTCCTGCCCGGATGTTCGTGTCTCGACAACCGGACAACTCCCGGATCACCTCCGGCGTGGCAGGGCATGCACCCAGACCCAAATTTTCCCCGGACAGCCCTGCCTCTGCGGGGGAGGGTGGCGAGCGGAGCGAGCCGGGAGAGGGGCAGCGCGACGCGGATTCGGTTGGCACCCTTCATCGAGGTCGCGGCCTCTCCGGAAGCGTGGTTCCCCTCTCCCACCCGGCTCCGCCGGGCGCCCTCCCCCGCAGAGGGGGGAGGGGTCAGGCCTCGCGGGTCTTCACCGCTTCAGCGCCGCCAACCCCTTCAGGTACATCTCCGGCAATCCATTCTCCCGGCCCGCCGCGATCACCCCTTCCAGGTAGCCCGGCCGCGGCACGCCGCCGTTGCCGCGCCCGAGATAGACCAGAGCCCGCCGCACCCCGCCCTCGGTCGAGACCGGCTGCTGCGCCTTGACGTAGAGCCCGCTCGCCACGCCCTCGTAGCGGTCGAGGGCCGGCACGTCGGAGAGTGCCAGGTCCCAGAGCACGCCCCAGACCGTCCCGGTCGGGAAACGCTCCACCGAGGCGTAGCCCTCGCGCATGATCACCAGGCGGTGGCGGTTGAGCCGGCCGAGGCCGAGCACCCGCGAGGCGGGGCAGCGCCGGGCCATGGCGGCCCGGTCCATGTTGGAGCCGTAGGCGAAATACAGAGGCACCGGCTCAGGCGAATTCGAGGATCACCGCATCCACCGCCAGGCTGTCGCCCTCCTTGGCCTGGATGGTCTGGACGGTGCCGTCGCGCTCGGCGCGCAGCACGTTCTCCATCTTCATCGCCTCAACGATCGCCAGCGGCTCGCCCGCCTTCACCTCCTGGCCGGGGGTGACCATGATGCTCTTCACCAGGCCCGGCATCGGGCAGAGCAGCTGCTTGCCCGAGCCCGCGACCTCCTTGACCGGCATCAGGGCGGCGAGATCCGCCTCGCGCTTGGTGTAGACCCGGGCCTCGGCGGCGGCGCCGGCATGCTGGAGGAACACGCCGTTGAGGAGCGGGCGGACCTGGATCGCCGCCAGTTCGCCGTCGATGAATCCGGTCCAGACCGGCTCGCCCGGGAGCCAGTCGCTGTCGACCTGCCACTCGGTCCCGTCGGCGAAGGCGACCGAGACGCCGTCATTGGTCGTCTCGACGATGGCCTCGAACCGCTCGTCGCCGAGCAGCACCACCCGCTCCTGCTCGAAGCGCAGCAGGTAGGGCTCGCGCATCTGGCCGGAGATGCCGCGCTTGCGCTCGTTCTGCAGGTGGTCGATCGCGGCGGCGGCCGCCGCCATCCGGCGCGCCACCTCGCCCGCGGGCTTCGGGGCCTCGAACCCGTTGGGGAATTCCTCGGCGATGAAGCCGGTGGAGAGCCGGCCCTCCTGCCAGCGCGGATGGTGCATCAGCGCCGAGAGGAACGGGATGTTGTGGCGGATGCCGTCGATCGCGAAGGCGTCGAGGGCCTGGGCCTGCGACGACACCGCCTCCTCGCGGGTCGGCGCCCAGGTGACGAGCTTGGCGATCATCGGATCGTAGTGGATCGCGATCTCGCTGCCCTCCTCGACGCCGGTATCGTTGCGCACGATCGCCTGACCGAACTCGCCCTCCTCCGGCGGCCGGTAGGTGGTGAGGCGGCCGATCGAGGGCAGGAAGTTGCGGGTCGGATCCTCGGCGTAGACGCGGCTCTCGACCGCCCAGCCGTTGAGCTTCACGTCGTCCTGGCCGATCGGCAGCGTCTCGCCGGCCGCGACCCGGATCATCAGCTCGACGAGGTCGAGGCCGGTGATCATCTCGGTCACCGGATGCTCGACCTGGAGCCGGGTGTTCATCTCGAGGAAGTAGAACGACTTGTCCTGGCCGGCGACGAACTCGACGGTGCCGGCGGAATCGTAGTTCACGGCTTTCGCCAGCGCCACGGCCTGCTCGCCCATCTTGCGCCGGGTCGCCTCGTCAAGGAGCGGCGACGGGGCCTCCTCGATGACCTTCTGGTTGCGGCGCTGGATCGAGCATTCGCGCTCGCCGAGATAGACGACGTTGCCGTGCTTGTCGCCGATGACCTGGATCTCGATGTGGCGCGGATCGGTGATGAACTTCTCCACGAAGACCCGGTCGTCGCCGAAGGACGAGGCGGCCTCCGAGCGGGCGCGGGCGAAGCCCTCCGCGACCTCGCCGGCCGAATGCGCGATGCGCATGCCCTTGCCGCCGCCGCCGGCCGAGGCCTTGATCATCACCGGATAGCCGATCTCGTCGGCGATGGTGACGGCGTGCTCCGGGCTCTCGATCACGCCGAGGAAGCCCGGCACGGTCGAGACGTTCGCCGCCGAGGCCGCCTTCTTCGACTCGATCTTGTCGCCCATCGCGGCGATGGCGCCCGGGTTCGGGCCGATGAACACGATGCCGGCGGCTTCCAGCGCCTTCGGGAAGGCCTCGCGCTCGGAGAGGAAGCCGTAGCCGGGATGGACGGCCTGGGCGCCGGTCTGCCGGCAGGCCTCCACGATCTTGTCGATGACGAGGTAGGACTGGGCCGCGGCGGCGGGACCGATATGCACCGCCTCGTCGGCCATGGCGACGTGGAGCGCGTCACGGTCGGCGTCGGAATAGACCGCCACCGTCTTGATCCCCATCCGACGCGCCGTCTTGATGATGCGGCAGGCGATCTCGCCGCGGTTGGCGATCAGGATCTTCTCGAACATCGGAGCGCGCACTCGAGCCTTCAGGGGGGAGCCGGACCCGGGTGGATCACACCCAAGCTCATTCCCGTTAAAGCATGGCGCGCGCGCCGCAAAGCCGGCTGTTCTCGGCCAAACGGGCGAAACGGGCTCCCACGCGGCACGACAGGGCGAAGCCCGTCCTCATGCAGCACGACAGGGCGAAGCCCGTTCTCATGCAGCGACCGCGTAGGAGATGATTGCCTCGTCCTCGGCGCCGGCTCGCGTCCGATTGGCCTTGAGGGCGAAGGTGATCAGCGCCGCGTGGCTGGTCTCGGCCTCGCGCACCACCTCGACGGCGATGCGGGCCCCCGTCGCGGTCGGGCCGCGGCCGCAAGCCAGCGAGGCGGCGAGCCAATGGGCCGTGTCGGCGTCGATGTGCCCGGTCGGCCGCTCGCCCCACACGGCGAAATCCACCACCGAGGCCACCAGCCACTCGCCGAAGGCCTCGTCGGCCTCGGGCATCGCCCGGTCGAGACCGAACAGCATGTCGGCCTCCTCGCGGCAGGTCAGCCCGTCGGGCAGCACGTCGCGGTTCAGCTCGCGCACGTCCTCGAGCCCGAGGGTGCCGGCGGCGACGACACGGTTGCAGAAGTGTTGCAACGAAGTGGTGATCATCTGTCCCTGCCTCCCCGGCTTTTGTTCTGCCGGTGCTTGTCCCTGTGTGATGAGGACTATGCGGGGCGGGAGTCCTTCGACAGGTTAACGGCGGGATCTGAATCCCTGTTCAGGTTAAAGCCCGGCAACGGGACGGCGTTGCCAAACCGTTGCGGGGGCGGCGCGATAAGGGCGGGGGGATCGCACGGCCAGGCATGGACGCCCTCGAGACCGCCGCGTGGCGGGTCTATTCTCGGCATAGCCCCTTGCGAGGTGCCGGGATGACGAGACCGACCCTGCTTCCGCAGCCTCGAGAGGCGAAACTGTTCCGCGACGATCGCAGCCAGGCCGTACGCATCCCGGCCGAGTTCGCCTTGCCCGGAGACCGGGTCCGCATCAGCCGCGATGGCGACCGCCTGATTCTGGAGCCGATCGGCAAGAGGGATCTTCTCGACGTTCTGGCGGCCTTGGAACCGATCGAGGAGAATTTTCCAGATTTCGACGAGACGCTGCCGCCGTTGGACGATGATCCGCTGTGACCGGCCCGCGCTTTCCCCTCGCCGCGAGTATCGTATCGAAGGCCGAACTCGGTCACGGCTGCGCGAAGCGCGGATCGACGCGACTCCTCCGCCCGGAGCATTCTCCAACGAAGTGGATACCGGTTCGTCGCAGAAAATACGGCAAAATCAAAGGCCTGGAGAGCTTCACGATTGCAGCGCGGTCTTGCAATGCTCTCGTCGCAGCCGTCCTGAAAGCGATCGGTGTCGTCCCGTTCGAGCCGCCCGCCGATGTCATCCATGGACGCAGTCGCGTCGAACTCGAGGTCGCGTGTCGGATCGAATCGAACGACTTGCTCATCGCGGCCCAAGCGCTCGCACGCGGGGTACCGGTGATTACCGCCAGAGAGGCGGAATCTCGGCGTATCCGTGGGCTTACGGTCGAGAATCGGCTTGGATGCCGATGGCTGGTCGAAACGACCTTCGGCTCCGCTCTCGAACTTCTATCCAGCCTTTCGCCTGGCATCCCTTTCGCCTGGCATCGATGATTCGAGGTGGCCGACGGCTTCATCGAGCTCTGGCCGGTCCGAGATCGACGCCGCTGCGTCGGCATCTTGGACCGTTGGTCTCACGCAGCGATCCGCGGTCACGCCGCCACGGCGTAGGCCAGGATCTCCTCGACCTCGTCCTCGGCGCCGGCTCGCGCCCGATTGGCCTTGAGGGCGAAGGCGATCAGCGCCGCGTGGCTGGTCTCGGCCTCGCGCACCACCTCGACGGCGATGCGGGCCCCCGTCGCGGTCGGGCCGCGGCCGCAAGCCAGCGAGGCGGCGAGCCAATGGGCCGTGTCGGCATCGATGTGCCCGGTCGGCCGCTCGCCCCACACGGCGAAATCCACCACCGAGGCCACCAGCCACTCGCCGAAGGCCTCGTCGGCCTCGGGCATCGCCCGGTCGAGACCGAACAGCATGTCGGCCTCCTCGCGGCAGGTCAGCCCGTCGGGCAGCACGTCGCGGTTCAGCTCGCGCACGTCCTCGAGCCCGAGGGTGCCGGCGGCGACGATACGGTTGCAGAAGTGTTGCAACGAAGTGGTGATCATCTGTCCCTGCCTCCCCGGCTTTTGTTCTGCCGGTGCTTGTCCCTGTGTGATGAGGACTATGCGGGGCGGGAGTCCTTCGACAGGTTAACGGCGGGATCTGAATCCCTGTTCAGGTTAAAGCCTGACAACGAGACGTCATTGCCGAAGGCTTACAGGATTCCGTCAAAGCCACGCGAATGCATGCCGCCGATGCGCCCTCTCCGGGAGGCCGCCCGCGCGGCGCGGGCAGCCATCGCCCGGATTGCAAGTCCTTGCGGAAAACCGTCTGGACGCTCCGGTCGAGCGGCGTCGCCGATCAGGCCCCTGGTCCCGTCCGGAGATAGCCGAACATGTGCGGAACGTAATCGGCCTTGCCGAGCGGGACGCCGTGGTGGCGCAGGATCGCGTAAGCGGTCATGAGGTGGAAGTAGAATTGCGGCAGCGCCCAGTCCCGCGCGTAGGACTCGCCCACCATATCGAAGGTCAGCCCGGGAAGCTCGATCGTGACCGGCGCGTCCACCCCTCCATCGAGCGCCTGCGGCGCGAGGGCCTCGAGCCGGGCGAGCGTGTCGGCGATGCAGTCTCTCGCCTCGTCGAGGGAGCCCGGCCGCTCGCCCGCCTCCCGTCCCGCGCGGGCCAGGTCGTCGAGCGCGTGCGGCAGGGGCTCGCCGCGGAGCCGGTAGGTCGCCTCCTGCGCCTGCAGGCAGGCGAAGCGGATCTGCGAGGCCAGCGGGAGCATGTCCGGCGCGAGACGCCAGGACATCGGCCCGCCGGCCTCCGCACCGTGATGCGCGTGCGCCTTGTCGAGCCAGCCGGAGAGCGCCCGCAGCATCTGGGCGTAAGCGGGGACGAGGTGTCGGGTCAGGGACATGAAGGTTCCTCGGGAAGCCCTCGTCTTCCCTAACGGAACGATGCTGGGAGCGCGACCCGTGGCGCCGGCCCGGAGCCGCATGTTCCGTCGATGAGCCGACCACCGCCGCGTCGGAGAGTGCCTTAGCGCACGATCACCTTCGCATCCGTCCCGACCCGGTTGTACAGATCGACCACGTCGATGTTGCGCATCCGGATGCAGCCCGAGGACGCCGCCTGGCCGATCCGCTCCGGCTCGTTGGTGCCGTGGATGCGGTAGAGCGTGTCCTTGCCGGTGGCATCCGCCAGGTAGAGGGCGCGGGCGCCGAGCGGGTTGGCGGGACCGCCCTGCATGGCGTGGACGTGGGGCCAGCGCTTGATCATCTCGGCCGGCGGGTGCCAGTCCGGCCAGGCAGCCTTGCGGAACATCCGCGCGGTGCCGGACCAGCCATAGGCCTCGTCGCCGACGGTGACGCCGTAGCGGATCGCCTTGCGGTCGGGCAGCACGTAGTAGAGCTGGCGCTCACGCGTCTCGACCACGATGGTGCCGGGAGCCTCGCCGGTCGGATCCTCGATCATGTAGCGGGCGAAGCGCCGGTCCACCTCCGGCTCGGGCACCATCGCCATCCACTCCTTGTCCCGGGCCGACAATTCGGGATCGGGCGTGGCGCGGTACATGCAGCCCGGCAGCGCCAGGATGGTCCCCAGAAGAGCGCCCCCCAGAAGGGCGGCCCGCACGGGAACGGTCGTGGGGGCGAGGCGGCGGCGCATCGGAGAAAACCTTGCAGGTCGGCGGGCGGGCCCGCGAATCAGTCGTCGTCAGAGCCTAAAGCGTGGCCGTAAGCCCGCGAAGCCGGGGACGGCGCTCCCGTGCGAGTTGCCGCGCCTGTGTTGCGCCCGGGCCATTGTTGCGTTGGGGGGCCGGCCCTGCCACGGTGGGCCGGGGACGGCCGGTCACGACACCGGCCGACGGGAACGCTGGACGCGGGCACGATGACGACGCTGTATCTCTGCCATCCGGCCTCCCTCGACCACAACACGCCGCCGGGCCACCCCGAGCGGGCCGACCGCATCCGGGTGATCGAGCGGGCGCTGGAGGACGAGCGCTTCGCCGCCCTGGTGCGCGAGCAGGCGCCGCTCGCCGACCTCGCGGTCGCGGGCCTCGCCCATCCGGAGAACTACGTCGCGGCGATCGCCGCGGCCGCGCCGGACGAGGGGCTGGTCGGCATCGATTCCGACACGGTGATGTCGCCGGGCTCGCTGGAGGCGGCGCGCCGGGCGCTCGGCGCTGCCGTCAGGGCGGTGGACGAGGTGATGGGCGGCCACGTCGCCAACGCGTTCGCCGCGATGCGCCCGCCCGGCCACCATGCCGAGCGCGAGCGCGCCATGGGCTTCTGCCTGTTCAACACCGCGGCGGTGGCGGCGCGCCACGCGCGCAAGGCTCACGGCGCCGCCCGGGTGGCGATCGTCGACTGGGACGTCCATCACGGCAACGGCTCGCAGGACATCTTCTGGGACGATGCCAGCGTGATGTACGCCTCGACCCACCAGATGCCGCTGTTTCCCGGCACCGGCGCAGCCTCCGAGCGCGGCGAGCACGACACCATCGTCAACGTGCCGCTCCATGCGGGGGACGACGGCGACACCTTCCGGGAGGCCTTCACCCACGGCGTGCTGCCGCGGCTCGACGCGTTCCGGCCCGACCTGATCGTGATCTCGGCCGGGTTCGACGCCCATTGGCGCGACCCGCTCGCCAACCTGAAGCTGACGGAAGCCGATTTCGCCTGGGCGACCCGGGAGGTGATGGGCCTCGCCGACCGCCGCTGCGGCGGCCGGGTGGTGTCGCTGCTGGAGGGCGGCTACGACCTGATCGGGCTGTCGAAGTCGGTGGCCGCCCATGTCGAGACGTTGATGGGGCGGTAATGGACGGGAGCGGGACGGAGCAAGTCCCGACCCGTGCTGCACGACGAAGATCGGAGTTCTTCCGCACCTCATCTCTTTGACGGATGCGCGGCTGTTCAGCACCGTGCTACCCAGGGTTCGGTCTCGCACGCACCAATCCGGCCGGAACGACAGGGCCGGGCATGCGCGATCCCCGGCATTCCATAGGGCAAGAGCCGGCGCCGATCGGGCGCCGGGCAGGCCGAACCGCGACCATCCGACGGGACGGCGCGCCGGTCGGTCGCGCCTGCACGGGTCCCGCCGGGCCGCCTGGTCTGTCACCCGGAGGGGAATCGATGATCCGCATCGTATCGGCCGCGCTGGTCTGGCTCGGTCTGTCGGCCGGGCCGGTCGTGGCCCAGATCGCCTGTGCGCTCTACGAGCACGACAATTACCGCGGGCACTCGCTCGTCATCGGCGCCGGCCAGCGATTCAGCAAGGTCGGATCGGGCTGGAACGACAAGGCCTCGTCGGTCAAGGTCGGGCCGGGCTGCGCGCTCACGCTCTACCAGCACATCGATTTCGGCGGCGACCAGAGGACGATCACCGGCGACACCGCGTCCCTCGGCAACCTGTGGAACGACCAGACCTCGTCGGCGAGCTGCCAATGCACCCGCGGGGTCGATCGCTTCTGCCGGTTCTACGAGAACGTGAACTTCGGCGGCGCGAATCGCGGCGTCGCCGAGAACACCAACATGAACTGGGTCGGCGACGCCTGGAACGACAAGATCTCGTCCGTGAAGGTGCCGCAGGGGTGCAGCCTGCGGCTATACCAGCACCGGGATTTCGGCGGTGATACGCGGTTCTTCCCGGCTGGCGACTACGCCACCGTCGGCGCGCTCTGGAACGACCAGGCCTCGTCGCTCCAGTGCTCGTGCCGGTGAGGGTGGGATCCGCCCCTACCCCTCCAGCGGCTCGTCGCCGACCAATTCGATGCCGAAGCCCGACAGGCCGACATAGGAGCGCGCCGCGCTCGAGATGTTGCGGATCGAGACCACGCCGAGATCGCGCAGGATCTGGGCGCCCAGGCCCACCTCGCGCCACTGGCGGACGCGGGCGGCCTCCGCTCCGTCCTCGCCGGTCCCGTCGGGCAGCTGCGACAGCGGCACGCCGGCGGTGCCGTCGCGCAGGTAGACGAGCACGCCCCGGCCTTCCTGCGCGAAGCGGCGCATCACCGCCTCGATGGTGCGGCCGCCCTCGATCACGTCCGCCACCACGTTCGAGCGGTGAAGCCGCACCAGCACGTCGCGGCCCTCGCCGATGCGACCGTGCACGAAGGCGAATTGCTGCATCGGCTCGAACGGCGTGGTGTAGGCGTAGCCGGTCATCTCGCCCCATTCGGTCTTGACCGGGAAGGTGCCGACCCGCTCGACCAGCTTCTCGCGCGCCTGGCGGTACGAGATCAGTTCGGCGACCGAGATCTGCTTGAGGCCGTGGGTCTGCGCGAAGGCCGTGATCTGCGGCCCCTTCATCACGGTGCCGTCGTCGTTGGCGAGTTCGCAGATCACGCCGACGGGGGGGAGCTTGGCCAGCCGGCACAGGTCGACGGCGGCCTCGGTATGGCCCGAGCGCATCAGCACGCCGCCATCCTTGGCGATCAGCGGGAAGACGTGGCCGGGACGCACGAAATCGGTGGCGCCCATGTTGCCGTTGGCGAGCGCCCGCACGGTGTTGCAGCGCTGCTCGGCCGAGATGCCGGTGGTGAGCCCGTGCTTGACGTCGACCGTGACCGTGAAGGCGGTGCCGAGCGGCGCGTCGTTCGAGGCCACCATCGGCTCGAGCCGCAGGCGCTTGGCCTCCGCGACGGTGATCGGCGCGCAGACGATGCCGCAGGTGTTGCGGATGATGAACGCCATCTTCTCGGGCGTGCAGAGCGAGGCGGCGACGACGAGGTCGCCCTCGTTCTCGCGGTCGTCGTCGTCGGTCACGACCACGATCTCGCCGCGGGCGAAGGCGTCGAGGGCCTCGATGATGGATGCGTGGGTCACGGGCATCTCCTGTCCCGGGGATGCGAGCCCCAGGAAATCGTTGGGGGTGACGGCGCCGCCGGTCACGCGCGCCACGGCAGCGGCCGTCTCCCGCGAGAGCCAGGGCGCGGGATTGTTGCACAGGCCGGTCACCGCCGCCGGCGAGAGCCCGCAGCGCCGCGCGAAGTCGAGGCGCGTCACGCCCTGCTGTCGGAGCCAGTCGCCGAGTTTCACGCTCCCGTCATAGCCTGCCGGACGTTTCAGTCAAACTGAAACGGCCTTCGCCTTTCAGGCGGGCTGAATCCCCTCTCCGACCTGACCGCGGTGGCGCAGCCAGTGGTCGGCCAGGACGCAGGCCATCATCGCCTCGCCGACCGGCACCGCCCGGATGCCGACGCAGGGGTCGTGGCGGCCCTTGGTCATCACGTCGACCGGGCGGTTGTCGCGGCTGACGCTCGCCCGCGGGGTCAGGATCGAGGAGGTCGGCTTGACGGCAAAGCGGCAGACGAGCGGCTGGCCGGTCGAGATGCCGCCGAGCACACCGCCGGCATGGTTGGCGAGAAAGATCGGGCGCCCGTCGTTGCCCGGCCGCATCTCGTCGGCATTCTCCTCGCCGCGCAGGGCCGCGGCCGCGAAGCCGTCGCCGATCTCGACGCCCTTGACGGCATTGATCGACATCATGGCCGCCGCGAGATCCGCGTCGAGCTTGCCGTAGACCGGGGCGCCGAGGCCGACGGGGACGCCCTCGGCCACCACCTCGATCACCGCGCCGACCGACGAGCCCGCCTTGCGGATGCCGTCGAGATACTCCGCCCACTGGCCCGCCGCGACCGGGTCCGGGCAGAAGAACGGGTTGTTGTTCACCTCGTCCCAGTCGAACCGGGCGCGGTCGATCGCGTGCGGGCCGATCTGCACCAGGGCGCCGCGGATCGTCACCCCGGGCAGCACCTTGCGGGCGACCGCGCCCGCCGCCACCCGGGCGGCGGTCTCGCGGGCCGAGGAGCGGCCGCCGCCGCGATAGTCGCGGATGCCGTACTTGGCGTCGTAGGCGTAGTCGGCGTGGCCCGGCCGGTAGCTGTCGCGGATCTCCGAATAGTCCTTGGAGCGCTGGTCGACGTTCTCGATCATCAGCGCGATCGGCGTGCCGGTGGTGAGCTGGCGGCCCTCGGTGCGGTCGTCGGAAAAGACGCCCGAGAGGATGCGGACCTGGTCCGGCTCCTGGCGCTGGGTGGTGAAGCGCGACTGGCCCGGCCGGCGCCGGTCGAGCTCGGCCTGGATCTCCGCCGCCTCGAGCGGGATCAGCGGCGGGCAGCCGTCGACGACGCAGCCGAGGGCCGGGCCGTGGCTCTCGCCGAAGGTGGTGACGCGGAAGAGGTGACCGAAGCTGTTATGCGACATGGCGGCTACGAGAGATGACGCGGCCGCTCTAGAGCATTTTGCGCCGGACGGGAAATGGTCTCGCACGTCGATCCCATCCGTCGGCGGACGCGACGCCGGGGCGGGCCCGAGACCGTGCAGGCCGGCGCCCCGGCCCGGCCGCATCCCCCCTCCTCGGTCCCCTCCCCCGAATCGCCCTTGAACATCCCGGCAAGCCTTGCGGGATGCGCGGGATTTCGGCGCAACCGCCGGAGGGATCCTTAACCGGTCCGGCGCGACCCTGCTCCCGATCCGTCCTTCCGCCCTACCCCTTGGAGATGATCCGTGACGCGCCCGATCCTCTGGGCCCTCGGCGTACTGGCCGGCGCCGTCGTCACCGGCGGGTCGGTGATCGAGCAGGTCGCCCGGATCGGGCGTGCCCCGGCCAGTGCCGCGGCCTCCTCGGCGACCGCGCCGGACCTCGCGCCCGGAACCGGCGGCAGCGTGACCCTGGCCCAGGACCTGCACGGCCATTTCCGGGCCCACCCGGAGGTCGAAGGGCAGGTGCTGCGCATGCTGGTCGATACCGGCGCCACGCTCTGCATCTTTACCCGCGAGGATGCTGGCCGGATCGGGCTCTCGGTCACCGATCGCGACTTCACCGACCGGGTCGCCACCGCCAACGGATCGGTGCCGGCGGCCCGCGTGCGGGTGCGGCAGATGCGGATCGGCGCGATCACGGTGCGCGACGTCGACGCCCTGGTGCTGCCGGGCGGGCGCCTCGAGGTCAGCCTGCTCGGCATGTCGTTCCTGCGCCGCCTGCGCGGGTTCGAGGTCGGGGCAGGCCGGATGATCCTCCGGGGGTAGAGATCCCTGCGGGAGCGGACATCCCGCGGGCAGGAGCGTGGTCCGGGCCGGGCGTCAGGTGCTCGGGCAGGCTCCGGCGTTGCTATTGCTCACGACGGTGGGCAGCACGACTTCCGGGTTCGACGTGACCGAGACGTTGTAGACCTTGCCGTTGCGCACCGGCCAGACCAGGGATTCGGTCATCGTGCCGAGATTGAACCGCCTGGCGAAGTCGGCAGCGAAGATCGGCTTGTAGGCCATGGTCAGTTCCACGACGATGTAGCGCGCGCCCGCCTTCCTGAAGGCCTCCGGCACCGTCGGCACGTCGGTCGGGCCGCTCGGGGCCGGCGCGCCGGCATTGCCGGCATCCACCCCGTAGGAGCACACCCTGGCCGTGCCGTTCGCGTCGTAGACGCCGACCGCCTTGGCGGCGATCCGCGCCGAGGCGCCGTCATAGGGGCCCAGCACCGCCCGCCCGGCCTTCACGATGGTGGCGAACTGGCTGGTCGAGACGTCGCCCCCCTCCCGCGCCAGCAGGTCCGCCACGGCGCGGGCCGACAGGGCCGCCTTGCGGACGTTGCCGACGTAGCCGGCCAGATCGGTGGTGCCGAAATAGAGCAGCAGGAGGAGCGGCAGCACCATCGCGAACTCGACCGCCGCGACGCCCTCCCGTGCGCGCGTGAACCGGGCGACGCCGCCCCCGAGACGACGCGCGAGGTCGTTCCGGATGGCGAAGGCCGGGCCCGGCTCCTGCGGCGCGCTCATTGGAAGGGCTCCGTGCGGAAGACCACGGTGCTCTGCAGCACCCGCTGGCCGTTCGTCAGGGTATCGGGATTGAAGATGCCGAAGAACACCGGGAACTCGACCGCGGCCTGCACGATCACGATCTGGTTCGAGCCCGGGTTCTGGTACTTCGTGCCGAAATCGGGCCGCCACTCGCGCCTGGCGCTGTCGATCGGGCTCGGCGGCGAGAGGTCGGCGCCGTCGCCCACCACCAGCACGTCGACCTTGAGGGTGCTGCACGAGAAGATCGGCACCGGGCTGGTGCAGATCGCATCCTTGAACTTCTGCAGGGCGACCGCCCCCGGATCCGCCGACAGGGCGGCCTGGAACTGACCGGTATAGAGCTGGCGCGAGGCGCTCGAGACCGCGTTGTCGAAGACCTGTCCGGCGAAGAAGGCGAGAGCGGTCTCGACGATCGCCGCGACGAGGCACAGGAACGGCATCGCGATCAGCCCGAATTCCACCGCGGTCGCCCCCTCGCGGGCGGACGGGAACCGGGCGATCTGCGTGCCGATCCGCCTGCGGAGGGCGGCGGCCCGTCCGGCCGGCCTTTCGACGGCATCGCGCGGGTGGGAGCGGGGCATGGCGCGGTTCGGCTCCGGATAGAGGCGGCGGGGACGGATCCGGGGCGCGCCCGCGGGACGACGCCTCGCGGACGGTCCTGATCGCCGGCTGCGGCAGGGCATTCCGTGAGGGAACCCTACGGGCCGAAGCGTTGCGGATCGGTTGCGCCGATCGCCGGGTGTCAGCGCCCCGGGGCGGCCCCCCCGGCGGCCCCTGCGCCCCCGGTCGCCATCGAGTTGCGCTGGCCGGTCTGCGCGCTCACCTCGGAGAAGTAGCGCTGCGCGTCGCCGAGCTGCACCGCCGGCTGGCAGGCCGGCGTGCAGGAATAGGATTCGCGATCCAGGCCGCGCTGCACCGTGACGACCGACGGGCTGCCGGCCCGGACGCTGATCGCGGATTCCGCCAGCATGGTGCCCGCCGCGTCCAGGGCGATGAGGTTGGTGCTGCCGAAGCTCTTGCCGGTCAGGACCACGACGCCGTTCCGCTGGAGCGACACGTCGGCGATGATCGGGTTGCCGACGATCACCGTGGCGGTCCGCTCCGGCAGGCGGATCACCTTGGCGTTGTCGACCGAGACCGTCACGGTCGATCCGTCATTCGCGCCGGCGGCGGCGGGGACCATGAGCAGGGCGGCCAGAAGACCGGCGGCGACGGGCAGGCCCGCTGCACGCGGAAGGCTCGAATGGCGGGGCGGGCTCATCGGCAATCGGTCTTTCGGGCGCGTCTCATGACGGTCGACAGTCAAGCGCCGGACGGTTGACAAACCGCTAAGCCCGTCCCGACGACCCGACGTCACGTCGCCCGCCAAACCGGTACGCCGATCGTTAACCAAGGCCGCGATTTCAATTCAGCTACGCTGCAGCCACGATCGTTTTAACCCAACCTCAACGTGGCCCTCCTAGCGTGTCGTCAGTCCCGATCGGCGCCAGTCGATTGTCGACGGACTAACCGAGACCACTGAGGCGGGAACCGAGTTATGATCACCAAGCTGAAGCGTTTCGTCAGCGACGAGTCCGGCGCCACCGCGATCGAGTACGGCCTGATCGCCACCCTGATCGCCCTGGCCGTCATCACCGCCGCCACCACGGTCGGCACCAACCTGGGCCTCCAGTTCAACAAGATCGCCAACAGCCTCAAGTAAGCGCGGCGCTCGATCGCGCGGCGGTCGAGTTCTCGCTCCTGGAAGTCGAATGGGCGGCGTCTCGTTCGACGGGTGGGCATCGGCCCCATCGGGCGATGCACCCTGAATGGTCTTCGTTGGACGTCTTGGGCCGGCCCGCATTCGGCGGGTCGGCGCGTCCCACGCGGTGCGGGCATCGAGACCGCCCCTTCACGGGCGCTCCGACCCCGCATGCCCGCCTTCCTGCCGCGAGCCCGCATGGCCAGCCTCTGCCTCCTCGTCGCGTTCCCGTTCCTGATGGCCTATGCGGCCGTGAGCGACATCCTGACGATGACGATTCCCAACCGGCTGAACGCGGCCCTCGTCGCCGCCTTCGCGGTGCTCGCCGTCGCGGCCGGGCTCGGCTGGGCGCAGGCCGCCGAGCATGCCGGAGCGGGCCTCCTGGTGCTGGCGGTCGGGTTCGCGCTGTTCTCGGCCGGCGTGATCGGCGGCGGCGATGCCAAGCTGGCGGCGGCGACCGCCCTGTGGCTCGGCTACAGCTCGCTCCTCGACTACGTGGTGATCGCCTCCGTGTTCGGCGGCGTCATGGCGCTCGCCATCCTGGCGATGCGCCGGCATCCCCTGCCCGGCTTCGCGGTGGCGTGGCCCTTCGCCCTGCACCTGCACGACCGTTCGGTCGGCATGCCCTACGGCGTCGCCCTCGCGGCCTCCGCCCTGGTCACCTGCCCCTCCGCCCCGCTCTGGCGCCTCGCCCTGGCGGGCTGAACGGCGCCTACGGTCACGCGGCGACATCGGCATCCGGTTCGGGACGGGAACGACGGCGCATCCGAGGTATGCACGCCCCGCGCCCGCATTCGCCATCCGGGCTCACGCCACGGCATCGCTCGCGACCAACCGTTAACCCTAAGCGCGATTAACCTTAATTTGAGGAATGTCGGATGAAGTGCGGCTAAGGGCCGGCGCCGCGCCGCCCCTCGTCCGTTCACTCGTTGGCGCCTCATGAAGTCATCGCGCTTGCTCCTGATCAGCGTCGCTGTCGTGACCGGCATGGGTGCCTTCGTCATGATGAGCGGCCGGGAGCCCCCGCCGGCGCCGCCGGTCGTGGCCGTCGCCCCGCCGCCCCCGGCGATCGAGATGGCGGAGGTGCTGGTCGCCGCCGCCGAACTGCCGATGGGACAGACGATCAAGCCGGCGGATCTGCGCTGGCAATCCTGGCCGAAATCCGCCGTGAGCGACGGCTCCCTCCAGCGCGGTTCCGCGCCGACGGCCCTCGAGGACACGGTGGGGTCGATCGTGCGCAATCCGTTCCTCTCCGGCGAGCCGATCCGGCGCGAGAAGCTGATCAAGGCCAACGGCAGCGGCTTCCTGTCGGCGATCCTGCCCTCCGGCAAGCGCGCCGTCGCGATCTCGATCGATGCCCGCGGCTCGAACACCGCCGGCGGCTTCATCCTGCCGAACGACCGGGTCGACGTGCTGCGCACCGCCCGCGACGAGGACGCGTCCCGCTCCGGCACCGGCGACGTCCAGACCGCCGCGACGATCCTGACCAACATCCGGGTCCTGGCGGTCGGCCAGACGGTGCAGGAGCGCAACGGCGAGCGGGTCGTCACCGGCGACACCGCGACGCTCGAACTGACCCCGGCCCAGGCCGAGGCCGTCACCCTGGCCCAGAAGGTCGGCCAGCTCTCGCTGACCCTGCGCAGCCTCGCCGATGCCGGGCAGGCCGCCCCGGACGCGCCGGAGCCGCAGACGGCCGAGAATGGCGGTCTCACCGTCGTGCGCTACGGCGTCAGCAAGCAGATGCCCCGCCGATGAGCGGGTCCGCCTTCGACCGCCGCGCCTCTTCCTGCCCCGCGAGTCCCCGTTCCATGACGAAGCCCGAGCGTCCCGCGGCAGCCCATCGCCCCGCCATCCGAAGCCTCGTCGCGCGTGCCGCCTGCATGAGCGCCCTGGCATTCCTCGCAGCCGGCCCCGCCGCGGCGCTCGACGGCATCGGCCTGCGCGGGACCGGCCAGCGCAGCGGCCTCGCGCCGGCGCCGGTGGTGAATGTCGGGCCCAACGAGGCCGACGTGTCGCGCCGCGTCGACCTCACCATGGGTCGCTCGCTGGTCATCGACCTGCCGCGGGACGCCAAGGAGGTGTTCGTCGCCAACCCCAAGGTGGCGAACGCCGTCGTGCGCTCGACCCGCAAGGTGTTCGTCATCGGCATCGAGAACGGCGCCACCTCGATCTTCGTGATGGACGGCGAGGGCCGCCAGATCGCCGCCCTCGACGTCACGGTCGGGCGCGACCTCAACGTGCTGCGCCAGACTCTGGCCGGCAGCATCCCGGGCGGCCGGTTCGACGTGCGTCCGGCGGGCGATTCGGTGCTGCTCACCGGCATGGTCGGCTCGGCCCAGGAAGCCCAGCAGGCGATCGACATCGCCAACGCCTTCGTGGGCGTCGGCGGAGCCGCGGGGGGCACCCGCGGCGCGGTGATCAACAACCTGACGATCCGCGGCAAGGACCAGGTGATGCTGCGCGTCACCGTGGTCGAGGTCTCGCGCCAGGTGCTCAAGCAGTTCGGCATCAACCTGAATGCCAACTGGAGCAACATGAACTTCGTCAACACGCTGCCGTTCCCGCTCAGCGGCGGCGCGTTCCCGCCCAACAACCTCCTGCAGGGCACGGTGAAGACGGGCGGGTTCTCGCTGCAGGCGACCCTGAAGGCCTTCGAGCAGGCCGGCGTGTCGCGGGTGCTGGCCGAGCCGACCCTCACGGCGATCTCCGGCGAGGCCGCGAACTTCACCGCCGGCGGCGAGATCCCGGTCCCGACCAGCCAGAACTGCACGGCGGTGATCGCCTCGAACTCCTCGAACTGCTCGGTCGGCATCGAGTACAAGCCCTACGGCGTCGCCCTCAACTTCACGCCCGTGGTCCAGTCGGAGAACCGGATCTCGATCCGGGTCGGCACCAACGTCACCGAGCTCGATCCCCAGAACGCGATTCCCGTCTCGAACGGCAACAACACCATCTCGGTGCCCGGCGTCACGGTCCGCAAGTCCGAGACGACCGTCGAGCTCGCCTCCGGCGGCACGATGATGATCGCCGGCCTGATCCAGCAGCGCAACCGCCAGGCGATCGGCGGCCTGCCCGGGATGCTCAACCTGCCGATCCTCGGCGCCCTGTTCCGCTCCCGCGACTACCAGCGCCAGGAGACGGAGCTGATGATCATGGTCACGCCCTACATCGCCAAGCCGATGGACCCGGGCGAGGTGCGCAAGCCCGACGACGGCTTCACCGAGGCGAGCGACGGCCAGTCGGTCCTGCTCGGGCGCTTCAACCGGCTCTACGGCGTGGTCGGCGCCGCCCCCCTCGGGGCGGGCTATCGCGGCCGCGTCGGCTTCATCACCGACTGACGTCAAGCCGCGCGAGGCCCGCGCGGGACCCCGCGCACCCTGCCCCGAAATCCCCGCTCCGAGACCCCGGCCCGCCGAGGCAGATCCCCGCCATGACCCGCATCGCCCTCCGCCTGATCCTGCTCGCCGCCTCGGCCAGCCTCGCCGCCTGCGCCTCCAAGGGCGGGCTGACCACGGGCTCGACCGGCCCGTCGACTGTCGCCGAGCGGCATCCCTACGTCCTGTCGGATTCGCCCCGCACCCTCGACGTGTTCGTCACCGGGACCGGGCATGTCGATCCGCGCCAGGCCGACGACGTCGACGCCTTCCTGACCGAGTACCGCCGCTACGGCCGCGGCGTCCTGGTCCTGGAGGTGCCCCGCGGCTCGCAGGTCCCGGGCGTCGCGGTCGAGCGCACCCTGGGGAGCGTGCGCGCCCGGGCCGTGACCCGGGGCGTCGGCCCGCGGGAGATCGTCGTCGCGCCCTACCCGGTCGCCAACGTCGCGGTGAGCGCGCCGGTGCGGCTCAGCTTCCAGCGCATGCAGGCCAAGGTGGCGGGCGGCTGCGGGCTCTGGCCGCAGGATCTCGGCTTCAGCGATCCGGGCTTCAACGCCCGCAACGAGACCTACTGGAACTTCGGCTGCGCCACCCGCTCCAACATCGCGAGCCAGATCGCCGATCCCGTCGACCTGGTGCGGGGCCGCCAGGAGGGCCGGATCGACACGGTGAGCCGGACCCAGAACCTGACCGACCTGCGCACCGGAAAGGATCCATCAACCACTTGGAAGCAGGATGGTCGCGCGAGCGTCAAGAGCCAGGTGGGACAGTGAGATGACGACGGGCCGGACCAGGGCCGCTCCTGCGACGAGGCGCCCCCGCGCCGACCGGGCCGAGGGACCATCTTCCTGCGGGCGGGGAGCGCACCATGTCTGAGCCCGGCGAGTCCACCGGCCGGGTCATCCCGCCGGTCCCCCGCATCACCGTGCAGGCCTTCTGCGAGAGCACCGAGGTCGCGGCGGTGATCGAGGCGGCGGCCGGCGACCGGCGGATGCAGAAGGCGCATGCCCGCGTCCAGATGGGCGGCGCCCCCGCTGCCGTCGAGGCCTTCCGCAGCGCCCCCACGCCCAACGTCATCATGGTGGAGATCGGCGCCGGGCGGTCCCATCCCCTCTCGGCCCTCGACAGCCTCGCCGAGGTCTGCGACGCCGGCACCAAGGTGGTAGTGGTCGGCCACGTCAACGACGTGGTGCTCTACCGCGAGTTCGTCCGCCGCGGCGTGAGCGAGTACCTGATCGCGCCGATCGATCCCGTGGCGGTGATCGCGGCGATCTCGGAGCTGTTCAGCGATCCCACCGCCGAGCCCCTCGGCCGGACCGTCGCGGTGGTCGGCGCCAAGGGCGGCGTCGGCGCCTCGACGCTCGCCCACAACATCGCCTGGTCGGTGGCCCGCGACTTCGGCACCGCGACGGTGATTGCCGACCTCGACGTCGCCTTCGGCACCGCCGGCCTCAACTTCAACCAGGACCCGCCGCAGGGCGTGGCCGAGGCGGTGTTCGCCCCCGAGCGGGTCGACGCGAACTTCGTCGACCGGCTCCTGTCGAAATGCACCGACAACCTGAGCTTGCTCGCGGCGCCCGCGACCCTCGACCGCCCGACCGACTTCTCCGAGGGCACCTTCGACGGCGTGATCGACGTGCTGCGGGCGAGCGTGCCCTGCATCGTCCTCGACGTGCCGCATGCCTGGTCGGCCTGGTGCCGGCGCATGCTGATCGGCGCCGACGAGATCGTGGTGGTGGCCGCCCCCGACCTCGCCTCCTTACGCAACGCCCGCAACCTGTTCGAGGTGCTGCGGACCGCACGGCCCCACGACCGCGCCCCGCGCCTGCTCCTCAACGGGGTCGGCATGCCCAAGCGGCCGGAGATCGCGGTCGCGGAATTCGCCAAGGCCCTCGACGCCCCGGTCGCCGCCGCGGTGCCGTTCGAGCCGGCCCTGTTCGGCACCGCGGCCAATAACGGCCAGATGCTGGCGGAGGTGCAGCCCGGCTCCAAGGTCACCGAGATCCTGAGCGAACTCGCCGGCGGCCTGATCGGGCGCGCCGAGACCCGCCGCGGCCGGGGCAACCCGCTGCAGCCGCTGCTCGCCCGTCTCGCCCGCCGCAAGGCGTCGTGAGCCGGACGGGACCGTCCACCCCGCGATCCGGAGCGCCCGTCCGGATCCCCCGCAAGCCCGCGTCGTAGGAAGGCCGCTGATCCCATGTTCGGCAGGAGACCCGGAGCGACGGCGCAAAAGGCGCCGGCCCCGCGCCCCGCCGGCCCCGCCCCGGTTCTCCCGGCGGCGACCGCGCCGGTGTTGCAGGACGGAAAACGGGCCGAAGCCGCCCCGACCCCGCCCCGCGAGGTGCAGGCCCCGCCGGAAAACGCCCGCTCCGACGAGTATTACCGCACGAAGAGCATGATCTTCGGCGCGTTGATCGAGGCGATCGACCTCACCCAGCTCGCCCGGCTCGAACCGGACGCGGCGCGGGAGGAGATCCGCGACATCGTCATCGAGATCATCGGCCTCAAGAACGTCGTGATGTCGATCGCCGAGCAGGAGGAACTGCTCGACGACATCTGCAACGACGTGCTCGGCTACGGGCCGCTCGAACCGCTGCTCGCCCGCGACGACATCGCCGACGTGATGGTGAACGGCGCCAACCGGACCTACATCGAGGTCGGCGGCAAGATCCAGCTGACGAACGTGCGCTTCCGCGACAACCAGCAGCTGATGAACATCTGCCAGCGGATCGTCAGCCAGGTCGGCCGCCGGGTCGACGAATCCTCGCCGATCTGCGACGCGCGCCTGCCGGACGGCTCGCGCGTCAACGTGATCGCGCCGCCGCTCGCCATCGACGGCCCGGCGCTCACCATCCGCAAGTTCAAGAAGGACAAGCTGACCCTCGACCAGCTCACCCGCTTCGGCTCGATCTCGCCCGAGGGCGCCAAGATCCTGCAGATCATCGGGCGGGTCCGCTGCAACGTCGTGGTGTCGGGCGGTACCGGCTCGGGCAAGACCACGCTCCTCAACTGCCTCACCCGCTACATCGACGACGACGAGCGCATCATCACCTGCGAGGACGCGGCCGAGCTGCAATTGCAGCAGCCCCACGTCGTGCGCCTGGAGACGCGCCCGCCCAACCTCGAGGGCCAAGGCCAGGTCACGATGCGCGACCTGATCAAGAACTGCCTGCGCATGCGGCCCGAGCGGATCATCGTCGGCGAGGTGCGCGGGCCCGAGGCCTTCGACCTGCTCCAGGCGATGAATACCGGCCATGACGGCTCGATGGGGACGCTGCACGCCAACTCGCCGCGCGAGTGCCTGGGGCGCATCGAATCGATGATCGCGATGGGCGGCTTCAGCCTGCCGGCCAAGACCCTGCGCGAGATGATCGCCGGTTCGATCGACGTCATCGTGCAGGCCGCGCGCCTGCGCGACGGCTCGCGGCGCATCACCCACATCACCGAGGTGATGGGGATGGAGGGCGACGTCATCATCACCCAGGACCTGTTCATCTACGACATCGTCGGCGAGGACGCGACCGGCAAGCTGATCGGCCGCCACCGCTCGACCGGGATCGGCCGGCCGCGCTTCTGGGACCGGGCCCGCTATTACGGCGAGGATCGGGCGCTCGCCGCTGCCCTCGACGCGGCGGAAATCCGGGCGGAGGAGCCGGCATGACGCCGCGCGCGACCGCGGGGGGCACCCGTGATCGAGCTCGACGCCGCGATCGCGGCCGGCCTGCTCGCGGTGAGCGCGGTGGCGCTCGCCTCGGCGGTGGTGGTCCCGCTCCTGCCGAGCGAGGCCCGGGCCAGCAAGCGCCAGCAGGCCCTGGTGGGCCAGCGCCAGGCCGCCGAGCGCGTGCAGGCGGTGAGCCGCCGCGACCAGGTCGCCAAGAGCCTCAAGGAGATCGAGGACAAGGAGAAGAAGGTTCGCGTCAGCCTCGACCTGCGGCTGACCCAGGCGGGCCTGTCCATCGGCAAGAAGCAGTTCTACGTCTTCAGCGCGCTCGGCGGCCTCCTGGTCGGGGTCTTCGGCCTGCTGTTCAGCGGCGACATGCTGATGGCGCTCGGCCTGGCCTTCGCGGCGGGCCTCGGCCTGCCGCGCTGGATCCTGTCCTACCTGCGCAAGCGCCGGATGGCGCGCTTCATCCTCGAACTGCCCAACGCCATGGACGTGATCGTGCGCGGCATCCGCTCGGGTCTTCCGGTCGGCGACTGCCTGCGGATGATCGCCCGCGAGGCGAACGAGCCGGTCAAGAGCGAGTTCCGGGCGATGGTCGAGGCCCAGGCCGTCGGCGTCTCGCTGGGGGAGGCGGTGGGGCGCCTCTACGAGCGGATGCCGGTGCCGGAGGCGAACTTCTTCGCCATCGTGATCGGCATCCAGCAGAAATCCGGCGGCAACCTCTCGGAGGCCCTGGGCAACCTCTCGCGGGTGCTGCGCGAGCGGCGCAAGATGGCCGAGAAGGTGAAGGCGATGAGCATGGAGGCGAAGGCCTCGGCGGCGATCATCGCCTCCCTGCCCTTCGTCGTCGCCGGGCTGGCCTACCTCACCAGCCCCGACTACATCTCGCTGCTCTGGACCACCTCGACCGGTCACATCGCGCTTGCCTGTTCGGCCGTGTGGATGGTGGTCGGGGTCTTCGTGATGAAGCAGATGATCAGCTTCGACATCTGACCCTCGAATATTTCCGACCTTTGTCTGATTTCCGCGGAGGCGGTGCGTGTCGCTCCTGTCCCAGCTCATCGACCCGTACGTCATCGGCGCGATGCTCGCCGCCATCGCCGCCGCCGCCACGGTCTTCACCCTGGCCCAGCCCTTCGTCGAGCCTGACCGGCTCGGCGCCCGCCTGAAGGGCGTCGGCAAGGAGCGCGACCGCATCCGCCTGCGCGAGCGGGAGCGCCTGAACCAGAAGGCATCCCTGCGCCAGGAGCCCAAGGCCTACATGAAGCGGGTGGTCGAACGGCTGCATCTCGGCGACTGGCTCGGCACCGAGCACGCCAAGAACAGCCTGATGATGGCGGGGCATCGCGGCCCGCAGGCCGAGATCGGGTTCCTGTTCTTCCGCCTGGTGGTCCCGATCGCCTTCTTCGTCCTGGCGGTGTTCTACCTGTTCGTGCTGGAGGTGGTGAAGCAGCCGGTGCTGATCCGCTTCGGCATGGTGGTGGTGGCGCTCTATCTCGGCATCAAGGCGCCCGAGCTGTTCCTGCGCAACCAGATCTCCAAGCGCCAGGCGATCATCAAGCGCAACTGGCCGGATGCCCTCGACCTCCTGCTGATCTGCGTCGAATCCGGCATGGCGATCGAGGCGGCGTTCCGGCGCGTCGGCGTCGAGATCGCCAACCAGTGCATGACGCTGGCCGAGGAGATGGCGCTGACCACCGCCGAACTGTCCTATCTGAGCGACCGGCGCATCGCCTACGAGAACCTCGCCAACCGCACCGGCCTCGAATCGGTGAAAAACATCACCACGGCGCTGATCCAGGCGGAACGCTACGGTACCCCGGTCGGCCAGGCCCTGCGGGTGCTGTCCCAGGAGAGCCGCGACCAACGGATGAACGAGGCCGAGAAGAAGGCCGCCGCCCTGCCGCCGAAGCTCACCGTGCCGATGATCCTGTTCTTCCTGCCGGTGCTGTTCGTGGTGATCCTCACCCCCGCCATGGTCCAGGTGTTCAGCGTCAAGTAGGGGCCGGACGGCATCGGCGCGGCGGCGGGCGCCCTCGCCGACCGCCGGATTCCGTGTACGACTCCGCCGCGCCACGAGGCGTAATACCGACGGTCGTTGGAAACGACCTTTGGTTCCGTTCGCGAATTTTCGTCAAGCCTCTGGCTTGGCACAGAAAATTCGAGATGGCTCAATGGCCCGATGCGTCAGCATCTTGGGCCATTGGTATAAGCGGGGACGAAAAGCCGGATGACCAAGACCGAGGAACGCGACCGGGCCTTGCAGGCCCGCTACGGCGCGGGTGCCGCCGCTCCCGACATCGCCTGGAACGACGTCGTCGCGGGGCTGCTCGCCCACCGCACCGTGCGGGCGTTCCGGCCCGATCCGCTCCCCGACGGGACCCTGGCGACGCTCGTCGCCGCGGCGCAATCGGCGCCGAGTTCGTCGAACCTCCAGACCTGGAGCGTCGTCGCGGTGGAGGACGAAGCCGCCAAGAGGCGCCTGGCGCAGGTGGCGGGCGGGCAGCGCCACGTCGCCGAGGCGCCCCTGGTGCTGGTCTGGCTCGCCGATCTGGCGCGCCTCGGCGCCCTCGGCCGCGACCAGGACAAGCCGACGGACGGGCTCGACTATCTCGAGATGCTGATGGTCGGCGTGGTCGACGCGGCTCTGGCGGCCCAGAACGCCACCGTGGCGCTCGAATCCCTCGGCCTCGGCTCGGTCTATATCGGGGCCCTGCGCAACGACCCGGAGGCGGTGGCCGAACTGCTCGGCCTGCCCCCGAACGTGGTCGCGGTGTTCGGGTTGTGCGTCGGCTGGCCCGATCCGGAGCGACCGGCCGCCGTGAAGCCGCGCCTGCCGCAAGAGGTCGTGCTGCATCGCGGCCGCTACGACCCCACCCTCGCGACAGGGGCGATCGCGGCCTACGACGCGGCGATGGCGGTGTTCCAGGCAGGCCAGCGCATGCCGGAGGTCGGCTGGAGCGGGGCCGCCCTGGAGCGGGTGCGCGGCCCCGGCTCGCTCAGCGGCCGCGACCGGTTGCGCGGGATCCTGGAGCGGCGCGGCTTCGGGCTGAAATAAACTTGCGTCCGCCACTCCGAACGCTTTTTCGTTGATCGCCGCACTCGTTCTTTATAAAGAACGAACCGTGATGGCGCGAGACCGGGAGTGCGACGTGGCGGACGAGAACAGGCGGGCGGAGACGATCGCCGCCGCGAACGGGATCGGGACGGACACGGCCTTCGGCGCGGTGACCCCGCCGCTCTACCTCTCGACCACCTATACCTTCGCGGAGTTCGAGAAGGCGCGGGCCTACGATTACGCCCGCCTCGGCAACCCGACCCGCGACCAGCTCGCCGACACCCTGGCGAAGCTGGAGGGCGGGGCCCGCGCGGTGGTGGTGTCGAGCGGCATGGCGGCCCTCGACCTCGCCCTGTCCCCGTTGCGTCCCGGCGACCTCCTGGTGGCGCCGCACGATTGTTACGGCGGCACCCACCGGCTGCTCTCGATGCGCGCCGCCAGGGGTCACTACCGCGTCGCCTTCGTCGACCAGACCGACGAGGCCGCGCTGAACGCCGCCCTGGCCGAGGGCGCGCGGATCGTGCTGACCGAGACGCCCAGCAACCCGCTGATGCGCATCACCGATATCCGCCGCGTCGCCGCCCTGGCGAAGGCGGCGGGTGCGCTCTTTATCGTCGACAACACCTTCCTGTCCCCGGCCCTGCAGCGGCCGCTGGCGCTCGGCGCCGACCTCGTCGTCCACTCGACGACGAAGTTCCTCAACGGCCATTCCGACGTGATCGGCGGCGCGGTGATCGCCGCCGACGCGAGCCTCGGCGACGAGCTCGCCGCCTGGGCCAACACCGTCGGGGTCACCGGCTCGCCCTTCGATGCCTACCTGACCTTGCGCGGCGTGCGCACGCTGTTTCCCCGCATCGAGCGCCAGAGCCGCAACGCCGCCGCGGTCGCCGCCTTCCTCGACGCGCATCCGGCGGTGGCCCGGGTCTATTATCCGGGGCTTCCCGGCCATCCCGGCCACGCGCTCGCCCGAAGCCAGCAGAGCGGCTTCGGGGCGATGCTGAGCGCCGAGCTCGCCGGCGGGCGCGAGGCGGTGCGCCGGCTCGTCGGAGCCTTGCGGGTCTTCAGCCTCGCCGAGTCGCTCGGCGGGGTCGAGAGCCTGATCGCCCATCCGGTGACCATGACCCATGCCGCCATGGATCCGGAGGCGCGGGAGCGGGCCGGCGTCGGCCACGGGCTGGTGCGGCTCTCGGTCGGGCTGGAGGCGGAGGAGGATCTCCTGGGCGATCTCGCCCAGGCGCTCGACGCGGTCGCCCGCTCCTGACGGGCCGCGGGGCTTCGGTGCGCTAGATCTGACATGACCCGCCCCGACACCCCGAGCGAGCGATGACAGACGGTACGATGCGCCTCGGCGCCTTCTTCTACGCCACCGGCCACCACGTCGCCGGCTGGCGTCACCCGTCGAGCGAGGCCGATGGCGGGATCGTCCTCGACCGCTATGTCGGATGGGCCAAGCGCGCCGAGGCCGCCAAGTTCGACCTGATCTTCCTCGAGGACGGCACCGGCATCCGCGATGCCGACCTGCGCTCCAGCGAGCGCACCGCCCGCTCGACCCATTTCGAGCCCGTCACCCTGCTGTCGGCGTTGGCGGCGGTCACGAGCCGCATCGGCCTCGTCGCCACCACCTCGACGAGCTTCAACGAGCCCTACAACGTCGCCCGCCGCTTCGCCTCCCTCGACCACTTGAGCGGCGGCCGCGCCGGCTGGAACCTCGTCACCTCCGCTACCGACCTCGAAGCTGCGAATTTCGGCAACGACAAGATTTCCCGCCACGCCGATCGCTACGAGCGGGCGGAAGAATTCGTCGACGTGGTGCTGGGCCTGTGGAACACTTGGGACGACGATGCGGTCGTGATCGACAAGGCCTCGGGCCAGTTCTCGAAGCCCGACGGGTTCCGGCCCCTCGACCACAGGGGCAAGCATTTCGAGGTCCGGGGTCCGCTCAACATCGCGCGCACGCCGCAGGGGCAGCCGGTGCTGGTCCAGGCCGGCTCGTCGGGTCCGGGCAAGGATCTGGCGGCGCGCACCGCCGAGATCGTGTTTACGGCGAACCAGACCCTCGACGAGGCAGTGGAGTTCGCCCGCGACCTGAAGGGACGGATGCCCCGCTTCGGCCGCTCGCCCGACGACCTCAAGGTCATGCCCGGGCTGTTTCCGGTGGTCGGCCGCTCCGAGGCGGAAGCGCGGGACAAGTTCGAGGCCTTGCAGGCGCTGATCGACCCGGTGGTGGGGCTGGCGCTCCTCGGCCGCATGGTCGGGCACGACCTCTCGGGCTTCGATCCGGACGGCCCGGTGCCGGACCTGCCCGCCACCGAGGGGCTGAAGTCGCGCCAGCAACTGATGCTCGACCTCGCCCGGCGCGAGGGATTGAGCCTGCGCCAGCTCTACCTGCGCATCGCGGGCGCCCGGGGCCACTCCCAGATCATCGGCACCCCGACGCAGATCGTCGACGAGATGGAGGCGCGCTTCCGGGCAGGCGGCGCGGACGGCTTCAACATCATGCCGCCGACCCTGCCGGGCGGGCTCGACGACTTCATCGAACTCGTTTTGCCCGAGCTGCGCCGCCGCGGCCTGTTCCGGACCGAGTACGAAGGCACCACCCTGCGCTCCCATCTCGGTTCGCGCCCGCCCGCCGGCTACGGTCCGGGACAGGCGGCTCGCGGATAAAATACTCCCAGGGACCTTTACAGGGTTCCGCTGCGTTTGCCGTCCGGGCGGTCGCCCGGACGGAGAGTATTTCTGATGACGAGTCATGCCGGCGCCCGCTTCGGGCTCGCCCTGTTCCTCCTCGCCGGTGTCGCGCCGGCCACCGCCCGCGCCGAAGGCGCTCCTCAAGGGGCCCCTGCCCGCCTCGACAAGGTCGCGAGCTTCGCTCACCAGGTCACCGGCGTCACGGTGGCGCGCGACGGCCGGATCTTCGTCAACTTCCCGCGCTGGAGCGAGGACGCGCCGGTCTCGGTGGCGGAAGTGAAGGACGGCAAGCCGGTGCCTTATCCGGATGCCGGCTGGAATTCCTGGCGCAACGCGAAGAAGGACGAGATCGACCCCAAGTCCCACTTCGTCTGCGTGCAGAGCGTGGTGGCGGATGCCCAGGACCGGCTCTGGGTGGTGGATGCCGCCGCACCGGCAATGGGAGCGGTGGTCAAGGATGGGCCGAAGCTCGTCGGCATCGACCTGAAGACCAACCAGGTGGTCAAGACGATCCCGTTCGATACCGCGACGGTGCTGCAGGCCTCCTACATCAATGACGTGCGGATCTCGCCCGATGGCAAAACCGCCTATCTCACCGATTCCGGCGCCGAGGGTGCCCTGATCGTCGTCGACATCGACAGCGGTGCGGCGAGGCGCGTCCTGTCGGGCCACGCCTCGACCATGCCGGACAAGAGCGTGACCGTGACCTATGACGGCCGACCCCTGCGGCGGCCGGACGGGCGCGGCGTCGAGTTCTCGGCCGACGGCATCGCCCTCTCGCCGGACGGCAAGACGCTGTACTGGCAGGCGATCAAGGGCAAGACGCTCTACAGCCTGCCGACCGAGGCGCTCACCGGCTGGGCGACCGCCACCGTCGTGCCCGAGATGTTCACCGACCGGACGCTGGGGTCCAAGATCGTCACGGTCGGCGAGAACGGACCGGCCGACGGCCTGCTGATCTCCCGCAAGGACGGACGGATGTACGTGACCTCGCCGCAGGACGACGCGGTCAAGGTGCGCGACCTCGCCAATGGCGGCGCCGGTCTGACCACCCTGGTCCAGGACAGGCAGCTGCGCTGGCCCGACACCTTCAGCGAAGGCCCGGACGGCACGATCTACGTCACCACCTCGCACATCCAGGACTCGGCCGACTACAAGCCCGGCGCCCCGATCAGTCTGCCGACGGAATTGTGGGCGATCCGGACGGGACCGGCGGCGACGGGGTCGACGGGCGCCGCGCCGGCCCGATAGGGGCTTCCCGCCGCGTGGGGTGACGGAAAACATCCTTCCTCCGCCCGCGCCGCTACAACCCCCTGGAAAAGAGCGGCAACCTGTGCTGGATATCCCAGCGTAGCAGCCGTGGAACGCGCAGCGTCGTCGGCCAATCCGGAGACGCTGTCTGGTCGTGTGCAGGTCCGGAGAGAGCACAGCCACGACCCGGCCGCGCCTGACGCCGGCCGCGCTCGCGCGCCGCGCCGCCGGCCTCGCGCGCGGCGAGCGCCTCACGGTCATCGGCCTCACGCGCGACGGCGTCGGCGAGGCGCTGGCGGCCGGCGAGGTCGATCGCGCCGCGCTCCTCGTCGCCACGGAAGATCCACGCAGCAGCGCCGCGGTGATCGACCGCCTGCTCGACGATCTCGCCGAGCTGGCGCTCGCCCGTTGGCCGGATTGGCGCGACGACGCGGCGCCGGACGTCTCGGCTTCCGATGTCTCGGCACCTTGGCGCAAGGCGGCGGCGACGGCGGCGGCCTCCGGGCGGCCGCCCAGGTTCCGCAGGATGGCGCGGGCGCTCGAATGCGGGCAGCTGCTGCGGGCGGTCGATCCCGGCAGCGTGATCCTGGTGGCGGAGGTCGATCCGGTCTCGCCGGCGCGGGCGCGGGCGGTGATCGAGGCGCTGGAATGGTGCGCAGGCCACGGCGCGGCCTGCCTGTTCGCCCTGCCGGCCGAGCCGCCCGACACCCCGCCCTACGACCGCATCCTCTACGGCGCCGTCGCGATCGGCCGCGCAAAGGCGCCAGTGGCGGAGCGGTTCATCGCGCCGCGCTCGCGCGCCCACCCGGCCAGCGAATCCGAGCGGCGGGTCGAGGCGGCGCTGGCGGGCGACCCGGAACTCGCCGGCCTGTTTGCCGGCAACGAGCTCGTCGCGGTGGCGGGCCACGGCCGGCAGCCGCGGGTCGACCTGGTCTGCCGCCGGCACCGCATCGTCGTCGAGATCGACGGGCCGGAGCACCAGGCGAGCCCGAAATTCGGCCAGGACCGCCACCGCGACTACGAATTGCTGGTCGCCGGCTACCTCGTGCTGCGCCTCACCAACGACGAGGTCGCGGCCGACCTGCAGCGCGCGGTCGAGAAGATCCGCGCCGTGGTCCGGCTGCGCCGCCTCCCCTCGACACACCTTTCTTTCGCCGGAGACACGACCCGATGAGCGAGACGCCGACGCCGGCTCAGGCGCTGATCCTCTGGCGCCTGCTCGGCCGGCAGGGCACCGCGCTCAACAGCGAGATCAAGCCGGAGAAGGCCCCGCGCGACGCGCTGCAGAAGGCCGGGCTCCTGGCGGTGGAGAAGGAGGGGCGCTCCTCGCGGCTGACCGTGACCGACAAGGGCTGGCACTGGGCCGGCCAGCACCTGCGTGATCCCCTGCCCCCGGCCATGCGGGTGCTCCAGGACTGGCTCACGCGCCTGCACCACCACCTCGACGTGACGGGCGCCACGCTCGCCGAGTTCGTCGGCCCCGCCCCGGAGCGGGTTCCGCCGGAGCCGAAGGCTCGAAAGGCCAAGACCCCTCCGAAAACCAGGACGGCTCCGAAAGCCGAGGCAGTCCCGCCCGATCCGGACCGGCTCCGCGCCCGGATCGAGCAGGCCTATCTCGCCTGCACCGGCGGCCGGAAGGCCGCGCCCGTGCGCCTCAGCGCCCTGCGCGGCGCGCTCGCCGACCTCGACCGCGCCACGGTCGATGGCGGGCTGGCGGCGATCCTGAGCGGCGACCCGAGCATCCGGCTCACCCGGATCAGCGACCCCAAGGCCCTCGACGACGCCGAGCGCGAAGCCGCCTTCGATCCCGCCGGCGAGCCCTTCCACGAGATCTGGATCCACGCATGAGCGACGCCCTCGACGCCCTGCGCCGCGTCAACTTCGACTGGGTGCGCACCCTCGACAGCGTCTGGCTCGATGCCGAGCCGACCGGGGCACCGAACGAGGCACTGATTCCGGGGCTCGTCGCGGCGCTCAACGCGCAGGAGCAGGGCAGCCGCCCGCGCGGCCGGGTGCTCGTCGGCGAGCCGGGCATCGGCAAGACCCACCTCGTCGGCCAGATCCGGCGCGAGGTCTGGGAATCCGGCGGCTGGTTCGTGCTCCTCGACGTGCTGGGGCTGACCGATTTCTGGCGCAGCGCGGCGCTGAGCTATCTCACCGCCCTGATGCAGCCGATGCCGGACGGACGACGCCAGTCCGATGCGGTGCTGGCCGGGGTCGCGCGCCGCTTCAAGGTCGAGGGGCAGGTCGAGCAGGCCTTCAACACGCCCAACATCGACACCCGGAAAATCGTCGACCTGCTGGTCCGGGCGCTGATGCACGTCGATACGGTGCGGGCGCTCAAGCACCAGGACGTCTTCCGGGCCCTGTGCCTGCTGCGCTCGCAGGACCTCGCCGCCGTCGGCCTCGCCCATGCCTGGCTGCAGGGCTACGACGCCGATCCGGCCGCCCGGGCCGGCCTCGGCTTCACCATGCCGCCGCCCCCGCCGGTGGAACTCGTCCGCGGCATGGCGTGGATCATGGGATTGAGCGGCCCGACCCTCGTCGCCCTCGACCAGATCGACGGCGTGGTCGATGCGAGCCGCCTGACCCTCGACGACGATTTCGAGGCCGGCCCCGGCCTCGCCGAGATGCTGGCCGCGGGCTTGATGGAGCTGCATGACGGCGGCGGCCGCGGCATGACGCTGGTCACCTGCCTGACGGATTCGTGGCGGCGGCTGCAGGAGCGCGGAATGAAATCCGCCTTCGACCGGTTCGAGCCGCCGATGCTGCTGACCGGGATGAACACGCCGGCGGCGACCGCCGCGCTGATTCGTGGCCGCCTCGCGCCCGCCTATGCCGAGGCCGGCTTCACGCCGCCTTCCCCGACCTGGCCGTTCAGCGAGACGGCCATCGCCGCCGCGTCCCGCGTCGCGATGCGGCCGCGCACGCTGCTGATGCGATGCGACGCCTTTCGCCGCGACTGCCTGGCTCAGGGCATCGTCGCGCCCTGCGACGACCTCAACGAGCCGACCGTCAAGACGCCGCCACCCACCCAGGAGCCGATCTTCGACCTCGACGAGGCTTGGCGCAACGCCGACCTCACCGGCCTCCTCGACGACGAGGATGCCGGGCTCGGCGAATTGCTGCGCGCCGCCTTCGATCTCTACGCCCTCGAGGACGACCCGCACGACGCGGTCGACGTGGTGAGCAAGGGCGAGCCCGAGCAACGGCTGCCGCCCCTGCACGGACGGCTCACCTTCCTCCACCGCGACGAGAACGACCGCGAGCGCCACGTCTGCTACCGCGCCCTGCTCCAGCCGCATCCGATCGCCTTCCAGGCCCGCCTGCGCGCCGCGCTCACCGCCTCGGGCATCTCGTCCAAAATTCCGGGCCGGGACTTGCTGCTGGTGCGCCGCGGCCCGGTGCCGGCGGGCACCAAGACCGGCACCCTGGTCAGCCGTTTCGTCGCCGCGGGCGGCATGCTGATCGACCCGTCGGACGACGACCTGCGCACCTTCGTGGCCCTGCGCTCCTTGCGCGACGGGGCGTTGCGGGACGGGTGCTTCGACCGGTTCGAGGGCTGGATGCGCGAGACCCTGCCGGTGCGCGGGACCGCGTTCTTCCGCAGGATCGGCCTGTCGGGCGACGGCGCGGAGGCGCAAGGAGGGCGGGGGCGGCGTGGCCGTGACGTCCCGCCGCCGCTGCCGCCGCGCCAGCCGGGACGATCGGCCGATTCGTCGGATCCAGGTCCCGAGCCGGAGACGAGGCCGGCCGGCACCGAGCCCGGCACGTCTGCGCGGCTCCCCCCGGAGACCGCGCTGCGCCCCGCCGTACCGACCCATGCCTTCGAGACGGTGGCGCGGGTCGCAGACGCCCCGTCACCTGAGAAACCCGCCCCCAAGGAGCCCGCCCCCAAGGAGCCGATGCCCCGGCGGGTAGCTCCCCCGCTCCCGCCGGAATCGGTCCCCGACGCCATCCCGGTCGGCCACCGCATCACCCCCGACGCGCCCGCCGTCGCCCTGCCCTTGCGGCTCCTGCCGCGCCACACCGCGATCATCGCCGGCTCCGGCTCGGGCAAGACCGTGCTGCTGCGGCGCCTGGTCGAGGAGGCGGCGCTCGCCGGCATCCCGGCGATCGTGGTCGATCCCAACAACGACCTGTCGCGCCTCGGCGATGCCTGGCCGGAGCGACCGGACAAATTCACGCCGGAGGACGACCGCAAGGCCGGTCTCTACGCCGAGCGGGTCGAGGTGGTGGTGTGGACGCCGGGCATCCATGCCGGCAACCCGCTCTTCCTCCCGGCGATGCCGGACCTCGCCGCGAGCGACGACCGCGACGAGCGGGCCCAGGCGATCGAGATGGCGGCCGAGACCCTGGGTCCGCTCGCCGGCGCGACGAAGAACCTCCAGCGCGGCGTCCTCGCCGATGCCCTTCGGGCCTTCGCGGGCCGGGGCGGCGGGACGCTCGGCGCCTTCACCGAGCTGCTCGCCGATCTGCCGGACGGCACCAGCCAGATCGGCAAGGCGACGAATCTCGCCGCCGACATGGCGGACCAGCTGCGCGCCGCGGTGGCCACCAACCCGCTCCTGCGGATCGAGGGCGCGGTGCTCGATCCCTCACGGCTGTTCTTCGGCCCGGACCGCGACAAGACCCGGATCTCGGTCGTCAACCTGTCGGGCCTCGCCTCGGAGGCGGCGCGGGAGGATTTCGTCAACCGGCTCCAGATGGCTTTGTTCGGCTGGATCAAGAAGAACCCGTCGCCCCGGGGCCTGCTCTACGTGGTCGACGAGGCGCAGACCTTCCTGCCCTCGGGACGCACGCCGCCGAGCCTCGGCAGCGGCATCAAGCTGGTGGCGCAGGGGCGCAAATACGGCCTCGGGATGATCGTGGCGACGCAGGTGCCGCGGGGCATCCACAACCAGGTCGTGTCGAACTGCACGACGCAGTTCTTCGGCCGCCAGAGCGCCCCGGCGACCATCGCGGCGGCCCAGGAGATCATGGCGGCGAGCGGCGGGGCGGCACCCGATATCGGCCGGCTCGGGGCGGGCGAGTTCTACTTTGCCACCGAGGGCTCGGGGCGGCCGGCGAAGCTCCGCACGCCGTTCTGCCTCAGCCACCACCCGGCGAACCCGCCGACGCCCGAGCAGGTGATCGCCCGGGCCAGGGCGAGCGCCGGCGGGATGGAGGCCGCGCGGGACGGATGAGTCGTTCGAAAGGCATCCCGTCGCGTCCTTGAGCGGGGCCGGATTCCGCAGCGTGTTCGCGATGGCGCAGCAACCGTCGAGCGGGCGATCGAACGCTGCTCGAACCGGCGCACGCGATTTCATCCAGGCGGGTCCGGCTTAACCGTGATGCCATTTCGTCCGCCTTGAGCCGGCAGGACGAAGCCTCTAGCCAGGGCGGGAAACTGCTTCTCTCGAACGCCGTGCGCATGGATGCCGCCGACCTGACGTCATGTTCCGATGTCTTCCTGCGTACGATCGAAGACTACGGCCTCGTTGGAGGGTGGTCGTGGACGTTCGCGTCGGATGAGCAGCGCTGGTCACCGGGTTTCTTCCGGCTCCTCGGCCTGGACCCCTCCGTCGTCACCGCCAGCTACGACCTCTTCGTCCGACTTCTGCATCCCGACGACCGGGCGAGACTGGCGAGCCCGTCGGCGGTCGTGCAGGGCCTCGCCTCGCCGAGCGCGACCGTCCGGCTGATCCGGCCGAGCGGGGAGCTGCGCGTCCTGTCGCTCCTCTGCGAATCGCGGTTCTCGCCCGAGGGCCGGCCCCTGTCCGTGAGCGGTGTCGCCCTCGACGTGACCGACCGCGAGCGGCTGCGCCAGGCGCAGGCCGCCGAGCAGCGCCGCCGCCAAGCACTCTATCTGACCTCCTACACGGCGACGTATTCCCTCGACCTCGACCTCGTGCATCACTTCCCCGCCGAGGTGGCGCAGGCGCACGGGCTGTCCCTGGAGGAGATCCAGGTCGATCCGTTCCTGATGCTCGTGCCGGAGGATCGCGGACCTTTTCGCGATCGGGGCTGGGAGATGTACGACCGCCACATGCGCTTCCAGGGCATGCCGCGCGAGCGTCTGGCCAATGGGGAGGTGGTCAGATTCCGCCTCGTCGGCGTTCCGGTGTGGAGCGCGGCCGGCGAGTATCGCGGCTGGACCGGCATGAAGTATCCGGTGCACGAATCCGGCGCGCCCGCGGGCCGCGCCGACACCCCCGAGGATGCCACCATGCGGCGGGCCCTCGAACAGGCGGTGCGGGGCCATCACCTGCGGGCGGCCCGCGGGCTGCTCGACTGGTCGATGGCGACGCTCGCGCAAGCCGGCGGCCTGTCGCTCTCGACCGTGCGGCGCCTCGAGGACAACATCGAGGCTCAAGGCGCCCGCTCGCGCCACAAGGCCGTGACCGCGCTGCGCCAGGCGGGGATCCGCTTCATCGCGATGGATGACGGCGCGATCGCGGTGGCCAGACTCTGACGGCGACGGCGCGACCGGCGCGCCCTCGACCAGACGGGTCGGGCGGATCACCTGAGAGCCTGTTTGAGCAGCGTAATTTGACAAAAACTGAGAAAAATCAGGAGATATCCTACCCTTCCACCTCATCCTGAGGTGTTGGCGATCAGAGATCGCACGCGATCGCAGATCGACTGACCTCGCAGGAGGGCTCCAGAAGCCTCGGCGATCCCCGGAGCCCTCCTTCGAGGCTCAGCGATCTTCGATCGCCCGCACCTCAGGATGAGGTTAGCGGGTAGGATGATCCCGTCTGCCTCAAATATTGGGTAGAAATCCTGCTCAAACAGGCTCTGAGGTCGGCGCGGGGCCTGCTCGACTGGTCGCGCGGGACGCTCGCCCAAGCTGGCGGCCTGTCGCTCTCGACGATGCGGCGCCGCGGGGGAGGATGAGGATGACCAAGGCCCCCGTTCGCGTCACAACGCCGTCGGTGCCCTGCGCCGGGCCGGGATCCGCTTCATCACGATGGATCGCGGCACGCTGGCCGTACCCAGAACGTGGGAAAGCGGCGCGGGCGGGGTCTCCCCGCCCGCGCCGTGGCAAAGCTTCCGCGAGCCTGGTCTCAGCGGGCGCGGTTGGCCGGGCTCGTCGCCGCGGCATTGCCGCCGCTGTGGCTCGGCAGGTCGTCGGTGCGGGCGGCCGCGCCCGGCGCCACCGGCGCCATCGGCGTCACGGTGCCGGTGGTGGCGGGCAGGTCGCGGGCCGGCATGCCCTTCTCGGCGTTGCTCTTCACGCTGGCCGGATTGTTCAGGTTGTTCTCGGCCGAGCCGGGAACGCCGGTCTGGGCCAGGGCGGCGCCGGTGAGGGCGAACGTGGCGGCGAGGGCGAGGATCGTCGTACGCATGGGGTGTCGTGTCTCCGAGGTATCGTGGGGCCTCAACGCGCGACCCACCGGCCAAGGTCCCGATTTTCCACAGGCGGTCCGGCTTGCCCTCGCAAAGGCATGTTCCTATTTTGTTCTTACCGAGACGGCGGGCAAGGACGGAGCACCAGGCGATGCAGCAGGCACCCGAGCGCGATGACGACCCGGCCGAGACCGCACGCATCGAGCAGGCGGCCTGGGTCGCCGCGATGA
The DNA here is from genome assembly GCF_016804325.1 of Methylobacterium aquaticum. Lineage (NCBI taxonomy): Bacteria > Pseudomonadati > Pseudomonadota > Alphaproteobacteria > Hyphomicrobiales > Methylobacteriaceae > Methylobacterium > Methylobacterium aquaticum. The sequence goes on along the minus strand of NZ_CP043627.1, from coordinate 6,821,675 downwards.
TCGAGGCGGAGCACGAGCGCGCCCTCGACGCCTGGCTCGCCCGCGAGGCAGGATTCTGAGGAGCCTGCCTCCGACTGGCGGGACGCTTTGCGCATTTCGGCGACAAATGGCGCACTGAATTTCCGCAGACTTTGGCCTTGCGTCTCGTCTCCGGCACAGTATCGTTTGCCTACGAACGAGTTTGCATTCCGGTCGCCGAAGTCGCGCCGGGATCGGCCGGAGGTTCGCGCCATGTCGACCCGCGACGAGACGTTTCGTCCCCTGTCCCGCCGCACCGTCCTGGGTGGGCTCGCAGCCGCCCCGCTCGGGCTCGCGGCGTCCCGGGCCGTCGCGCAGGGACAGCCAGGATCGGGGCCGATCCGGATCGGCGAGCTGAATTCCTACGGCCGCATGGCCGCCTTCGCGGTGCCCTACCGCAATGCCATGCAGCTCGCGCAGGATGCCGTCAACAAGGCCGGCGGCATCAAGTCGCTCGGCGGCCGCCCGATCGAGATCGTGTTCCGCGACGACGGCTCGACCCCGGGCGACGCGACCCGGGTCGCCGAGGAGTTGCTGACCCGCGAGAACGTCGCCTTCCTGTGCGGCACGTTCCTGTCCAATGTCGGCCTCGCGGTGGCGGATTTCGCCAACCAGCGCAAGGCGCTGTTCCTCGCCACCGAGCCCCTGACCGACGCGCTCACCATGGGCAGCGGCAACCGCTACACCTTCCGGGTGCGGCCCAACACCTACATGCAGACCCGCATGCTGGTGGAGGCGGTGAAGGACAGCGGCGTCAAGCGCTGGGCGATCGTGGCGCCGAACTACGAATACGGCCAGTCGGCCGCCGCCAACTTCAAGAAGCTGATGGCCGCCGCGGTGCCGGGCTTCGAGGTGGTGGGCGAGCAGTTCCCGGCGCTCGGCAAGGTCGATGCCGGCGCCACCGTCGGCGCCCTGTCGCAGATGAAGGCCGACGGGCTGTTCAACGTGCTGTTCGGCGCCGACCTCACCGCCTTCGTGCGCGAGGGCAACACCCGCGGGCTGTTCGAGAAGCGCAAGGTCGCGAGCCTGCTCACCGGCGAGCCGGAATACATGATCCCGCTCGGCGACGAGACGCCGGAGGGCTGGGTCACCACCGGCTATCCCTGGGAGACGATCGACACCAACGGCCACAAGGAATTCGTGGCCGCCTACCGGGCCCGGTTCAACGACACGCCGCGGCTGGGCTCGCTGCTCGGCTACGTCGTCGTCGGCATGATCCGCGACATGCTGGAGAAGGCCGGCTCGACCGAGACCGAGGCGATGATCGGAGCGCTGGAAGGCCTGACCTCCCAGACCATAGCCGGCCCGGTGACGATGCGGGCGCTCGACCACCAGTCGACGCTCGGCGCCTGGATCGGCGAGACGGCCCTGAACGGCCGCCAGGGCACGATGAAGAAGGTCCGCTACGCCGACGGGGCGAACTACATGTTCCCCGAGGCCGAGGTGAAGGCGGCCCGCAAGGCCTGATCTCCCGAGACGCGCCGGAGCGCAAGGCCATGGACCCGTCCTTCCTCGTCATCCAGGCACTCTCGGGCTTTGCCAGCGCGTCGTCGCTGTTCATCATCGCCTCCGGGCTGACGATCGTGTTCGGCGTCACCCGGATCGTGAACTTCGCCCACGGCTCGTTCTACATGCTGGGGGCCTATCTCGCGGTCACGCTCGTGCCGCGGCTCCTCGACCTGTCCTATTCTCCCGCCGCGTTCTTCCTCGGGGTGCTGCTCTCGGCCCTCCTCGTCGGGCTGATCGGCGTCGCGGTCGAGGTACTGCTGCTCCGCCGCATCTACCGGGTGCCGGAGCTGTTCCAGCTGCTCGCCACCTTCGGCGTCGTGCTGATCGTCGAGGACCTGGTCCTCAAGATCTGGGGCCCGGTCGACATCGCCGGCCCCCGCGCGCCCTCGCTCCGCCACGGCGTCGAGATCTTGGGGCAACGCTTCCCGGCCTACGAACTGGTGCTGATCGCCGTCGGCCCGCTGGTGCTGGGCCTGCTCTGGCTCCTCATGCACCGCACCCGCTTCGGGGTGCTGATCCGGGCCGCGACCCAGGACCGCGAGATGGTCGGCGCGCTCGGCGTCAACCAGGCCCGCCTCTTCACCCTGACGCTGTTTCTCGGCGCCAGCCTCGCGGGATTGGGCGGCGCGCTCCAGATCCCGCGCATCCCCGCCAACGCCCATATGGACCTCTCGGTCATCACCGACGCCTTCGTGGTCACGGTGATCGGCGGGATGGGCTCGGTGCCGGGCGCCTTCGTGGCGGCGCTGATCATCGGCCAGCTCCAGGCCTTCGGCATCCTGATCTTCCCGAAGGTGACGCTGGTGCTGGTCTTCGCCCTGATGGCGGTGGTGCTGGTGGTCAAGCCCTGGGGCCTGTTCGGTCGGCCCGAGGCGGCGTCAGGCCGGGTGATGCCGCCGGAGGGCATCCCGGGTTTGCGCCGCTTCCGCCCGGCCGAAACCGCGCTCGCGGGGCTCGCGGTCCTCGCCCTGCTGTCGGTGCCGCTCGTCGGCGACGCCTACAAGGTCAAGGTCGCGACCGAGATCCTGATCTTCGCGCTCGCCGCCTTCTCGCTGCAATTCCTGGTCGGGGTCGGCGGCCTCGTCTCGTTCGGGCACGCGGCCTATTTCGGCCTCGGCGCCTACGCCGCCGGGCTGCTCGTCACCGGTCCGTTCAAGGCGCCGATGGAGCTGGCCCTCGTCGCGGCGCCGCTTGCCGCCGGCATCGGCGCGGCCCTGTTCGGCTTCTTCATCGTGCGGCTGTCGGGCATCTACCTCGCCATGCTGACGCTCGCCTTCGGGCAGATCGTCTACGCGGTCTGCTTCCAGTGGATCGAGGTGACGGGGGGCGACAACGGCGTGGTCGGCGTCTGGCCGTCGTCCTGGGCGGCGGGCCGCACCACCTACTTCTACCTCGTCGCCGCCCTGTCGCTCACCGCGATCGTCCTGTTGCGGCGGGTGATCTACGCGCCCTTCGGCTACACCTTGCGGGCGGCGCGCGATTCCGCCACCCGCGCCGAGGCAATCGGGCTCGATGTCCGCACCCATCGCTGGCTCGCCTTCACGCTGGCGGGTGCTGCGGCCGGGCTCGCCGGGGGGCTCTACGCCTTCATGAAGGGCTCGATCGACCCGACGCTGACCGGCATCCCGCTCTCGATCGACTTCCTGGTGATGGTGCTGGTCGGCGGCATCCAGACCGTGATGGGACCGCTCGTCGGCGCCGCCTTCTTCCACGCGCTGAAGGACGCGGTGATGCCGCTGACCGAGTTCTGGCGCCTGCTGTTGGGCGTCGCCATCATCGCGACCGTGCTGGCCTTCCCGCGCGGGCTCGCCGGCGCCGCCGAGGCCCTGCGCGGCCGCAAGGTCGCGCCCAAACCGGTGGAGGCCTCGGCATGACGCTCCTCGTCGTCGAGGGCCTGACCAAGCGCTTCGGAGGCGTGGCCGCCGCCAAGGACGTGTCGTTCACGCTCGAAGCCGGCGAGATGCTGGCGATCATCGGTCCGAACGGCGCCGGCAAGTCGACCACCTTCAACATGGTGGGCGGGCAGCTGAAGCCCGATTCCGGCACCATCACCCTCGACGGCCGCTCGATCGCCGGGCTGCCGGCCCGGGCGATCTGGAAGGCGGGGGTCGGGCGCACCTTCCAGGTCGCCCAGACCTTCGTGTCGATGACGGTGGCCGAGAACGTCCAGATGGCTTTGCTCTCGCATCACGGCCGCTCGCGCGGCCTGTTCCGAGACGCGAGCGCGCTCTACCGCGACGAGGCGTTGTCCCTGCTCGCCGGGGTCGGGATGCGGGCCGATGCCGAGCGGCCGGTCTCGGAACTCGCCTATGGCGACGTGAAACGGGTGGAGCTGGCGGTGGCACTGGCCTCGCACCCGAAGCTTCTCCTGATGGACGAGCCGACCGCCGGCATGGCGCCGCGGGAGCGGTCGAGCCTCATGGCGCTCACCGCCGAGGTGGCGCGGACGCGCGGCATCGGGGTCCTGTACACCGAGCACGACATGGAGGCGGTCTTCGCCCATGCCGACCGGGTGCTGGTGCTGGTGCGCGGCGAGATCATCGCCGCCGGCACGCCCGAGGAGATCCGGGCCAACCCGCGGGTCAAGCAGGTCTATCTCGGCGAGGCCGGCACCGAGGCGGCGATGCGCGCGCGCCGGAAGGCGGTGGCATGAAGGCTCTTCTCGACGTCTCTGGCCTCACGGCGTCCTACGGCCGGGCCCAGGTGCTGTTCGGCGTGACCTTGCGCCTGCGCCCCGGCGAGGTCGTGGCCCTGATGGGCCGCAACGGCGCCGGCAAGTCGACGACGCTCAAGGCGATCATGGGCGTGCTGCCGCCGACCGGCGGCACGGTGTGGTTCGAGGGCCAGGCGGTCACCGGCTGGGAGCCGTTCCGCGTCGCCCGCCGCGGCCTCGGCTACGTGCCGGAGGAGCGGCGCATCTTCACCGACCTCACGGTGATGGAGAACCTGGAGGTCGGCCGCAAGGTGCCGGCCGATGGCCGCACCGCCTGGACGCCCGAGAAGCTGTTCTCGATCTTCCCGAACCTCGCCGAGATGCGCGGGCGCCGCGCCGCCGCGATGTCGGGCGGCGAGCAGCAGATGCTCACCATCGCCCGCACCCTGATGGGCAATCCCCACGCGGTCCTGCTCGACGAGCCGTCGGAGGGTCTGGCCCCGGTCATCGTCGAGCAGATGGCGGATGCCGTGCTCCGGATGAAGCGCGAGGGCATCGCGGTTCTGCTCTCGGAACAGAACCTGAGCTTCGCCGGCGCGGTGTCGGACCGGGCCTACGTGATCGAGAAGGGCGCGATCCATTTCGAGGGGACGATGGCGGCGCTCGAGGCGGACGAGGCGGTGCGGGAGGCGTACCTGACGGTGTGAGGAGCGAGAAGCCCGAGTATGGCGCGGGTTTTCCCCTCCCCCTTGTGGGGAGGGGCCAGGGGTGGGGGTGGTGCCGAATGGACCTCAGCGGTGCCTTCTGCACCACCCCCACCTCCAGCTCCTCCCCACAGGGGGGAGGAGAGGCGTTCTGATTTCAAAGCGTAGAGCGTCGAAACGGCGCCAGCCCCCCATCGGCCCCCAACGAACCCGTTCGTAGACGAATGATCGAGGTGTGACGTGAGACGCGTGGCAGGCATCGATGTCGGCGGCACCTTCACCGACCTTCTCCTGACGGAGGTGGATCCCTCCGGCGTGCGCGTGCGCCTCGCCAAGGTGCCGACGACGATCCGCAACCAGGCCGAGGGCGTGCTGGCGGCGATTTCCGCCGCCGAGGTGGCGCCGAGCGCCCTCGACCTCGTCATCCACGGCACCACCGCCACCACCAACGCGGTGCTGGAGCGCAAGACCGCCAAGGTCGGGCTCATCACGACGGAAGGCTTTCGCGACGTGCTCGAACTCGGGCGCCGCACCCGGCCGAAACCCTACGGCCTGTTCGGCACCTTCGAGCCGCTGATCCCCGCGAGTGGCGCCGCGAGGTGCCGGAGCGCGTCATGGCCGACGGCGCCGTGCGCACGCCGCTGGATGAAGGAGCGGTGGCCGACGCCGTGCGCGCCCTGCTGGCGGAGGGCTGCGAGGCCCTGGTGATCCATTTCCTGCACGCCTACGCCAACCCGGACCACGAGCTGCGCGCCGGCGCCATCGCCCGGGCGATCTGGCCGAATTCCTACATCACGCTGGGCCACGCCCTGCTGTCGGAATTCCGCGAATACGAGCGCGGCACCACCGCCTCGGTGAACGCCGCGGTGCAGCCGATCCTCGACCGCTACATCCGCCGCCTCCAGGACGACCTGCGGTCGAAGGGCTTCGCCCGCGACCTCTTGGTGATGAACGGGAACGGCGGCACCGTGCCGGCGGGCCTCGTGGTCGAGGCTGCGGCCAAGACCGTGATGTCGGGCCCGGCCTCGGGCGTGATGGCGGCCGCCGCCACCCTCGCCCAGTCGGGGCTCACGAACGCCATCACGTACGACATGGGCGGCACCTCGACCGACGTGGCGCTGATCGCCGGCGGCGTGCCGGAGGTCTCGGCGGAACTCACCATCGATTACGGGTTGCCGATCCACCTGCCGATGGTCGACGTCCACACGGTCGGGGCCGGCGGCGGCTCGATCGCCTCCGTCAACCGGGCCGGGATGCTGCAGGTCGGTCCCGAGAGCGCCGGCTCCGAGCCGGGCCCGATCGGCTACGGCCGCGGCGGCACGCGGCCGACCATCACCGACGCCAACCTGGTCCTCGGCCGCCTCGATCCGGCCCGGCTCACCGCGGTCCGGGCCGGCGTCTCGCTCGACGCGATCCGCGAGGCCTTCGCCCGCGACCTCGCCGGGCCGCTGGGCATGAGCGTCGAGGCGGCGGCGGAGGCGGTAATCCGGCTCGGCAACGTCCATATGAGCGGAGCGATCCGCATGGTGTCGTTGTCGCGCGGCTACGACCCGCGCGACTTCGTGCTCTTCGCCTTCGGCGGCGCCGGGCCGCTCCACGCCGTGGCGCTCGCCCGCGAGCTCGGCATCCCGGAGGTGCTGGTGCCGGCCCGGCCCGGCCTCACCAACGCGCTCGGCTGCCTCGTCGCCGATCTGCGCCAGGACCGGGTGCGCACGCTCAACCGGCCGCTGGACGGGCTCGACATGGCGGATCTGCGCAGCGTGCTCGAGGAGCAGGCGGCGGATGCCCTGGCGATGGTGGCCGAGGAGCAGGCCGAGATCGAGGAGACCACGGTCACCTACGGGGCCGACATGCAGTTCCGCGGCCAGACCCACCTGATCCGCGTCGCCCTGCCCTCTCCGGACATCGACCGCGCGACGCTCCAGGAGCTGTTCGAGGCGGCGTATTTCCGCCGCTTCCAGGTCCGGCTGCCGGAGATCCGGGCGGTGGTCGTCAACCTCGTGACCTCGGTGATCGGGCGGCGAAAACCCTTCCCGCTCGCCGCCCTCCTCGACGCCGCGACCCGCACCGATCTGGACGGCGCCCGCCTCGGCACGCGGCCGGTCTATGCCGGCGGCGCCTGGCACGAGGCGGCGATCTACAGCCGCGAGGCCCTGCCGCTCGGCGCTGAGATCGCCGGGCCGGCCGTCATCCAGCAGATCGACGCCACGACCGTGATCGAGCCCGGCGCCGTGGCCCGGGTCGATGCCATCGGCAACCTGAGGATTCGCGCAGGAGTACCCTCGGCATGAGCACGCTCGACGCCCTCACTCTGGCGGTGATCCAGGCCGGCTTGCAGCAGGTCTGCAACGAGATGGACATCGCCTTCTCGCGTTCGGCCTTCTCGCCGGTCATCGCCGAGGCCGACGACCGCTCGGACGGGATCTACGACCGCGACACCGGCGCGTTGATCTCGCAAGGCGAATACGGCCTGCCGGTCTTCGTCGGCACGATGCAGTATTCGACCGGCGAATTGATCCGGCTGATCCGCGAGGGAAGGGTCGGGGCGCCGGAGCCCGGCGACATCTACATCGTCAACGACCCCTATCTCGGCGGCACGCACCTGATGGACGTGCGGTTCGTCAAGCCGGTCTTCGTCGAGGATAAGCTCTTCTGCTGGCTCCAGAATACCGGCCACTGGCCGGACATCGGCGGCATGGTGCCGGGCGGCTTCTCGGCCCACGCGACGGAGGTCGAGCAGGAGGGATTGCGCCTGCCTCCGGTCAAGCTGTTCAAGCGCGGCACGATGGACCAGGAAATTTTTTCCATCATCGCGTCCAACATCCGCGTCGCCGACCAGCGCATCGGCGACATCAAGGCACAGGCCGCGGCCCTGATGGTCGGCGAGAGCCGGCTGACGGATCTCCTGGCAAAGTACGGCCCCGAGACCCTGGACGCCGCGATCAGGGAGATCCGCGCCCGCTCGGCCGAGCGGATGCGGGCCGAGATCCGCCAGATCCCGGACGGCACCTATGCCTCGGAAGCCTTCGTCGATTCCGACGGCGTGGTGAACGAGCCCCTGCGCATCGCGCTGACGATGACCAAGGCCGGCGATCACCTCACCTTCGATTTTTCCGGCTCGTCCCCGCCCTGCCGCGGCCCGATGAACTCGGTGGTGGCGACGACCTATTCCTCGGTCTACCTCGCGGTGAAGCACGTCTTCCCCGACGTGCCGATCAATGCCGGCACCTTCGAGCCGCTGACCATCCACCGGCCGGAGGGCACCTTCCTCGATGCGCGCTATCCTAAGCCCGTCTCCGGCTGCGCGGCGGAGGTGAGCCAGCGCATTGCGGAAGCCGTGTTCCTGGCGCTCGTCCAGGCGATCCCCGACAAGGTGACGGCGGCGCCCGCCGGCACCTCGGGCAACTTCGCGCTCGGCGGCTTCGATCCGGCGAAGAACGCGCCTTACGTGATGTACCAGATCACCGGCGGCGGCTATGGCGGCAACGTTGCCCATGACGGGCTGTCCAACGGCTGCTCGACCATCGGCATCTCGAAGACCGCCCCGGTCGAGGTGATGGAGCAGTATTATCCGGTGCTGTTCCGCCGCTTCGCCTTGCGCGAGGGATCGGGCGGAGCGGGCGCCCATCGCGGCGGCTTCGGCGTGCATTACGAGGTGGAGCTGTTGCGCGGCGAGGCCCGGGCCTCCTTCGTGATGGATCACGGCCGCTTCGGGCCGCCGGGGGTGCTCGGCGGGGGTGACGGCGCGCCGAACGTCGTGCGCATTCACCGCGACGGGGAGACGATCATCCCGCCCCACCTGTCGAAGGACCAGAACATCGCCATCAAAGCCGGCGACCGGGTCGAGGTGATGACCCCGGGCGGCGGCGGCTACGGTGTCCCTGCGACCCGCGACCCCGCCCTCGTCGCCCGCGACCGGCGCCGGGGCTATTACCGGGCGGACGAATCCGACACGGTGTGGGGAGCCGATCATGAGCGCCGACAGCCTCTCGACGGAAGCCCGCTCCAAGAAATTCGGCGCACAGGAGGCCGACGGCATCGTGCGGTGCGATGCCTGCCCTGTCCTGTGCCGCATCCGGCCCGGCCGCTCCGGCGCCTGCTCGCGCTACGCCAACGCGGACGGCCACCTGGTCCGCACCGATCCGGTCGTGCTGCTGCACGATGCGGCGGAAGCCGGCCAGAAGCTGGTGCCGTTCGGCGCGGCGGAATGGGATGGGCGGGTGCTCGATCCCTCGCGCACCTTCGTCACCGGCATCGGCGCCGGCACCACCTATCCCGACTACAAGCCCGCGCCCTTCATCGTGGCGAGCGAGCACGAAGGGGTCGAGACCGTCACGGTCGTGACCGAGGGCATCTTCAGCTATTGCGGCGTGAAGGTGAAGATCGACACCGACCGCCATCTCGGCCCCGAACGCGCCGCCATCCGGGTGAACGGCGAGGAGGTCGGCCACGTCACCACCGCCGAATACGGCTCGCAGATGCTGTCGGTCGGCGGCGTGCGCCACCTCACCGGCGGCTCGAAGAAGGAGGGCACCGTCACCTGCGACACGCTGCTCCGCCTCTGCTCCGGCGATCCGGTCACGATGACGATCGACGGCGGCCACGAGGTCGTGGTCCAGGCCGGCCGGGCGCCGATCGTCGACGGGGTGCCGGAGCAGCGCATGCGCGTCGGCTGCGGCTCGGCGACGGTCGGCATCTTCGCGCGGCAATGGCTGGGACATGCCGACGAGGTGATCGTCGTCGACGACCACATCACCGGCGTGCTCACCGAGCACCAGGCCGGCAAGGTGCTGGGGATGCGCCCGGCCGGCATCCGGGTGAAGGGACGGCGCTCGACGCCCGGGCGCTACTTCCAGGTCGCCAATCCCGGCATCGGCTGGGGCGGCACCGACATCGCCGACCCCCTCGGCATCATCCAGGCGATCGACCCGGCCACCGCCTGGCCGGGCCTGCGCCTCCTGATGACCTCGACCACCGGCGAGCACGCCCTCTGGCTGGTCCTCGACGAGAATCTGAAGCCCGTCCCCGCCGAGATGCCGGCCCCGGTGCGCCAGGTCGTCGATCGCATCGGCGAGAATTGCGAGCCCTCGCTCTGCACGGTGCTGTTCATGGCAGGGGCCGGCGGCTCCCTGCGGGCCGGGGTGACCGAGAACCCGGTGCTGCTCACCCGCTCGGTCGCGTCGGGAGACACCCGAGTGACGATGGGCGGCGCGCCGGTCACGGTCTGGCCCGGCGGCGGCATCACGGTGATGGCCGACGTGACCCGGCTGCCGAAGAACGCCTTCGGCTCGGTGCCGACCCCGGCGATCGTCGCACCGATCGAGTTCACCCTGCCGCGCGACCTCTATGCCCGCCTCGGAGGGCATGACGGCGACGTGGTGGCGATGACGGATATCCTGCGCGAGGTCGGACCGGCCGCCCGGATCGACGGCTGGAATCCCGATCACCCCTGGCCGGCCGGGAAGGTCGCATGAGCGCCCCCCAGGCGAGCGCCGCCCCCTTGCCCGATCCGGAGATCGACGCCGAGGCGATCCGCGGTTACCGGGTCGAGGAGCAGATCGGCTACCTGATCCGCCGGGCGCACCAGCGCGCCTCGGCGATCTTCGAGACGGTGATGCGGGACTTTTCCGTCACGCCGGTGCAATACGCCGTGATGTGCAAGCTGCACGATCTCGGGCCGACCTCGCAGAACCAGGTCGGGCGCCTCGTCGGCGTCGATCCGGCGACGATGTTCGGCGTCGCCCGCCGCCTCACCACCCGCGGCCTGGTGCGGCCGACCTCCGACACCTCCGATGCCCGGCTGGTGCTGCTGACGCTGACCGCGGAGGGGATCGGGGTGATCGAGGCGATGAAGAGCCGCGGCACCGAGGTGACCGCCCGCACCCTCGCGCCGCTCTCGCCCGCGGAAGCGGCCGAGCTGACCCACCTGCTCGCCCGGCTCGGCTGAGCGATGGACGGCCCGGCGCACCAGGTCCTGGCGGATGGACGCCTTCACCTCCAGCACGGGCCGATCGACCTGGTGCTGCGCGCCTACGGGGCCGGATCCGCCGTGGCCGAGGCGCATCGTGCGGCCGTCGCCCGCTTCGCGACGGTGCTGGGCGAGCTCGTCGGCGAGTTGCCGGAACTGCGCAAGGCCATGAGCGAACGACCCCGGGTCGAGGGTCGAATCGCCCGCCGGATGATCGCCGCGTGCCGGCCGCACAAGGCGTTCGTCACGCCCATGGCCGCGGTGGCGGGCGCGGTCGCCGACGAGATCCTGGAGGCGATGTGCGAGGCCGCCCCCCTCGACAAGGCCTTCGTCAACGACGGCGGCGACATCGCGATCCACCTCACCGAGGGCGAGACCCTGGCGGTGGGCGTGGCGGCGGATTTCTCCCGCGGCCCGGTGCCGGCGATGAACGGCCGGGTGATCCTGAGCCATCGGGACGGCATCGGCGGCATCGCCACCTCGGGGCGGCAGGGCCGCTCCTTCTCCCTCGGGCTCGCCGATTCGGTCACGGTGCTCGCCCGCGACGCCGCCGGGGCCGATGCCGCGGCGACGCTCATCGCCAATGCGGTCGACTTGGTCAATGCGGTCGACTTGGCCAACGCGGTCGACTTGGCCGACGCGGTCGACTTGGCCGACGCGGTCGACTTGGCCCGTCATCCCGGCATCCGGCGCGTCCCCGCCACCGATCTCGACCCGGATTCGGATCTCGGCTCCCGCCTCGTCACCGTCGCGGTGCCGGAGCTCTCGGCGCAGGAGATCGACGCCGCCCTCGCGGCCGGCCTCCAGCGGGCGGCATCCATGCGCGCCGCCGGCCTGATCCGCTCCGCCGCCCTGATGCTCCAGGGCCGCTCCGTCATTCTCGAAGACCGAAGGAAGATCCGCCCATGATCGAGGTCCGCAAGATCGTCGTCACCGTCGAGGAGGTCCGCCACGACGGCGGCCCCGTGCTGAGCCTGCCCATCCTCAAGGGCGCGGTCGCCTGCCTGGTGAAGAACCCCTTCGCCGGGCGCTACGAGGCCGAGATCACCCCGATGATGGAGGCGTTGAAGCCGCTCGGCGTCGAATGCGCCCGCAAGCTCCTCGACGCGCTCGGCGGCGATCCCGGCCGGATCGAGGCCTACGGCAAGGGCTCGCTGGTGGGGGCATCCGGCGAATTGGAGCACGGCGCCCTGTGGCACGTGCCCGGCGGCTACGCCATGCGCGAACTCTTGGGCCAGGCGCTCGCCATCGTGCCGTCGATGACCAAGGTCGGGCCGATGGGCGCCTCGCTCGACGTGCCGATCCACCACAAGGATGCGGCCTATGTCCGCTCGCATTTCGACGGCGTCACCGTGGCGGTGGCGGACGGTCCCCGTGCCGACGAGATCCTGTTCGCGCTGGCCATGACCACCGGCGGGCGCCCCCATGCCCGCGTCGGCGGCCTGACCAAGGACGCGATCGGGAAGTGGGACGGGCAGCGCTGAACGGACGAGCCGCGGGGGCGCGTCACGCCGCTCCCCGCTCCACCGCCTCCGGCCGCGGCCCCGGGCTCGCCTCGACGCGGTTGCGGCCGTTGCGCTTGCAGCGGTAGAGCGCGGCGTCGGCGCGGGCGACGAGGCTGTCGGTGCTCTCGCCCGGGGCCAGCGTCGCGACGCCGAAGGAGCAGGTGCGGGCGCCGACCTCCGGCAGGGAGGTCCCCTCGACGCGCAGGCGCAGGCGCTCGGCGATGGCCGTGGCCGTTGCGAGGTCGGCGTCGGGGCAGAGCAGCATGAATTCCTCGCCGCCCCAGCGGCCGAGGATGTCGGTGGGCCGCACCGCGTCGCGCAGGAGCGCCGCGAAGGCGACCAGCACCTGGTCGCCGACCTTGTGGCCGTGGCGGTCGTTGACCGACTTGAAGTTGTCGACGTCGCCGAGGATCAGCGACAGCGGCGCGCCGCCCCGGGCGGCCTGCTCCGCCGCCTCGGCCAGGGCCTCGTCGAGCTTGCGCCGGTTGAACAGTCCGGTGAGGAGATCGGTATGGGCCAGGGCCTCGAGGTCGCGGGTGCGCTCGGCGATCCGGTCCTGCAGCGTCGCGTTCATCTCGCGCAGGTCGCGCATCAGGGCGGCGTTCTCCTCGAAGGAGCGCCGCAGGCGGTCGCGCATGGTGTTGAGGGCGCTCGCGAGCGCGTGCAGCTCGTTGCGCCCGCCCGCCTCGATGGTGAGCGGCGGCGCCGCCAGGGTATCGGCGTCGATCCGCGCGAGGTAGGAGCGGATCTGGTGGAGCGGCCGGCCCACCATGGTGCGGATCACCAGATAGAAAATGATCCACAACATCAGCGACTTGATCGCCGAGTTGATCAGGATCACGTACAGCGTGTTCTTGACCTGGTCGATGGCGATGCTGTCGTCGGAATGGACGGTCCATGACCCGATCGGATAGTGGCGGCCGTTCTCGTCGGTATGCACGACCGGAAAGGTGCGGCTGAACGGCGTGCCGAAGCGGCGTGTCGCCGTCTCGTCGTCGCGGCCGATATGCCAGGTCTTGCCGGATTCGTCGGTGAAGGTGCCGGTGGCCTGGACGCGCCGGCCGGCCTCGTCGCGGACCTCGACCCCGACCACGGCCGGAATCTCCTTCATGCCCGCCAGGATGCCGCGCAGCACCTCGGCGTTGTAGCGCCACATCGCGTCCTCGATGCCGGGGCTGAAGGTGCGCTGGAGCGCCGCGACGTCGTCCTGCAGGCGCTGGCTGGCCGCCCGGTAGGCGACGACCATCTGGACGGCCGTCAGACCCACGGCCACCAGGATGTAGCAGCCGAACATCACCCGCATCAGACGGCCGGCGAGGGCCCGGTCCCGGGCCGGTGGACCGGCTGCGAGGGTCCTGCGGATCGAGCGAAGGATCGCCATGCCCTAGGCGCGGCTCCGGGCGCAGCGGATCCGCGGGACGGATGCGGACAGGACGGTCGTGCGTTGCCGCTGACGACAGCTCCCCGTTCCCATGTCTCTCCCCGTCCTGCTCGACCCACGCAAGTCTGTTAGACTCGGGGCCGACATTCAAGATCCGGTTAAGCGCCGAATGTACCGCACCATGGCCATAAATTCCTAAATCATCCCCTTACGCAGGAACGACTCCGCTGCGGCAGCGCGGGCGGGACGATCCGGGACCGACCGTCATGATTCGCCGTAGCCGATCGGCCATGCGCAAACAATGACGATCCAGTCCCGCAACCGTGTCGCCGGCTCGAAATTCGACTGATCTGGCTCGATGGACGATGCAGAGTGGGCGGAAAGTCACGCCCCTATCCCGGTCGGATCATCGCATCCGGCGATGACGACCTGCCCCGGGCGCCTTCGCGCCTCGCGAATCAGTGTGCATCAAGCTATAGCCGGACGGTCGGACGCTGGATCGTGCCGACAATCGTGAAGGGCGAGACCTCGTCGCCGACGAGCATCGGCCTCGCCTGTCGGCCCCCCCACCGGCCCCCCGCTTGCAAAGGCGAGCCGCGGCGTGCGGTCCTTGATCGACCGCACGTACCAGGGCCTCGTCGACGCTTGCGAACCGTGAAAACTTGCGAACCGTGAAGACAGTCGAGGGCACCGCCATCCGTCATACGGATGGCGGTGCCCTCGTTCATTCAATCGAGACTCAGAAGTTCGAGCCGGCGCGGCGGCGGGCCATGAAGGCGTCGAACTGCTCGCGGTCGCGGGCGCGCTTCAGCTCGTCCACGAATTCGGTGAAGGCCCGGCTCTCCTCCTCGAGGCGGCGGCGCTCTTCTTCCAGGCGCTCGATCTCCTTGCGGCGATACTCCTCGAAGGCCCAGTTGCCGCTGTCGTGGCGGGCCGCGCCGAAGCCGGAGAAGCCCGAGAACCCGTTGCGGAAGGACCGCTCGGCGAAGGACTTCATCTCGTTGAGAGCCGGATAACCCATGAGCTTCCACACCACGTAGGCCGCGGCCAACGGCCACGCATAGATGAAACCGATGACGATCGCGCCGATCTCGATGGAGCGGCGCGGGAACGGGCCGTTGCGGCAGGCGCGGCCGCTCGACCAGGGGGCAGAGGAATACGACACGTCACGATCTCCCGCAGGATGTAAATGTGAACGACATTTACATGCGGGGTCGGCGGGGCGGTTTCAAGGAGGGCCGCGGGGAAATCGGCAGCGGCCCTGACGATCGGTGCGGCCTCCTCAGGGGCTCGGGCTCGCCATGCCCTTCTGTCCTAGGACCTCAGTGGATCCAGGGCCGGCGAGGTCCCGCAGGAGCAGGGAGGCCGCCTCGGGCTCGCTGGCGCCCGCCGGGACCATTCCGGCATAGACCGTGAAGCTCTGGATCTCCGCCGGGATCGGACCGACGAGGTGCGCGCCCGCCACCGCCAGCAGCTCGCTCGTCTGCTGGAGGGCGATGTCCGCCTCGCCGGAGACGAGGCGCGCCGCCGCCAGGCCGCCGCGCACCAGGACGAGCTTGTCCCTCATCCGATCGGCGATGCCGAGGCGTTCGAAGAGCTGCGCAAGGTAGATCCCGCTCGACCCGCCGGAAGCCGGATCGACCATCGCGACGGCCCGCGCCCGCAGCAGCGCCTCGCGAAAGCCCGCCAGGGTGGTGATGTCGGGGATCGGCGCCCCGTCGCGGATCGCCACGCCGATCCCGACCCTCGCGAGCGGCACCGGCGGCGCACCGGCCAAGCGGCCGTCGCGGATCAGGGCGTCGAACCCGCCGGGGGTGAGCACCACGAGGTCGGCCCGGCCTCCGTCGCGGATCGCCTGCGCCACCGCCCCGGCCGTCTCGTTGCGGATGGTGACATGGTGGCCGGTGCGCCGCTCGAAAGCCGGCACCAGGGCCGCCGCCACGGGTTTGTAGGCGCCGGTGGTCAGGAGCGCGATCTCGGCCGCCTGCACCGGCACGGCCAGGGCGAGGGCGAGGCAGGCGGCTCCGCCGGCACGCGTCAGGGCGTAGAGCAGCGGCTTGGTGCGGCGCATGGATGGAGGCTCCCACGGACCGTTGTCCGGCCCTGCCTCATCGGTAGCCGAGCCGGAGGCGCCTCAGCGAGCAAAATCCGAGAAGCCGCCGCTCACCGCCCCCGAGGCTGCCAGCGCCGCCCGGCTCCCGGGGGAGAGCAACGCCGCGAGTTCCGCCGCATAGGCGTAGCCCGGCGCCTCGCCCGGAAAGCCGCCCGCGGTCGCGGGATGCAGGTAGAGTTCGGTCAGCCCGTCCGGCAGGTGGCGCAGCAGACCCTCCACGCGGGCGGGCGTCATCGCCCCCGACCAGGCGAGGCCGAGCACGCCGTCGGGCGTGAGGAGGCCGGCGCGCCGGGCGCGGGCCCGCAGCAGGGCCGCCCAGGGCGCGGTGTCGAGGGCACGCCCGGGCCTCGCCCCCGGCTCGGCGCGGCGCAACGCTTCGCGCGATTCCCGCGGCACCCGGATCGCCCGCATCCCGAACTCACGCCCGATGCGGAGCACCATCCCGGCGATGATCGGGTGGACGTGGAAGTGCTTGTGCGCGTTGACGTGGTCGAGGGGCAGCCCGGTGGCGCGGAACGCCTCGAACTGTGCCCGGATCTCGGCGGCGAGCTGGCGGCGGGCGCTCCGTTTCAGCGCCAGGTCGAGCCCGAGCCGCCCCTGGTCGGACCGGATCAGCCCGGCCTCGTCCACGAGGTCCGGCAGGTCGGCGGCCGGCAAGGTCGGCCAGGCCTCGACCATCACGAGATGCAGGCCCACCCGCAGGGACGGCATCGCGCGGGCGCGCGCCACCGCGTCGGCGGCGCCGGGCGCCGACACCATCAGGCTCGCCGCGGTGAGGATGCCGTCGCGGTGCGCCCGCTCCACCGCCTCGTTGACCTGGAGCGAGAGGCCGAAATCGTCGGAGGTGACGACGAGGCGCTTGCGCGGCGCAGGGTGGGTCATGGGCGTCGTGTCTCGTAATGCAAGAAAGCCTCCCCGTCCGGCCGGACGGGGAGGCTCGCACCCGCTTCGGGTGGGACTAAGGGCTTACGCCGCCTTCTTGGACACGCCCTGGCGCTCGCGCAGGAAGTGCCAGAACTCGACGCCCTCGCGCAGGCGGCGCTTCATCATGTCGGGCGAGCGCACCATCTCGCTGACGATCGAGGCGATCTTCGGGGCGCGGAAGTAGAACTTCTTGTAGAATGCTTCGACCGAGTTGAAGATCTCGGTGTGCGACAGGTGCGGGTAGTGCAGCGGCGCGATCTGCACGCCGTTCTCGTCGACGAGCTCGGCATTGTCCTTGTCGAGCCAGCCGTTCTCCACCGCCTGCTTGTACAGGAAGGTGCCCGGATAGGGCGCCGCGAGCGAGACCTGGATGGTGTGCGGGTTGATCCGCTTGGCGAAGGCGATCGTCTCCTGGATCGTCTCGCGGGTCTCCCCCGGCAGGCCGAGGATGAAGGTGCCGTGGATGGCGATGCCGAGCTCGTGGCAATCCTGGGTGAACCGCTCGGCGACCTCGACCCGCATGCCCTTCTTGATGTTGTTGAGGATCTGCTGGTTGCCCGACTCGTAGCCGACGAGCAGCAGGCGCAGGCCGTTGGCCTTGAGCACCTCGAGGGTCTTGCGCGGGACGTTCGCCTTGGCGTTGCACGACCAGGTCACGCCGAGCTTGCCGAGCTCGCGGGCGATTTCCTCGGCGCGCGGCAGGTTGTCGGTGAAGGTGTCGTCGTCGAAGAAGAACTCCTTGGTCTGCGGGAACTCCTTCAGGCAGTACTTGATCTCCTCGATCACGTGCGCGACCGAGCGGGTGCGGTAGGTGTGGCCGCCGACCGTCTGCGGCCACAGGCAGAACGTGCAGCGCGACTTGCAGCCCCGGCCCGAATAGAACGAGATGTAGGGGTGCTTGAGGTAGCCGATGAAGTACTTCTCCATCTCCAGGTCGCGCTTGTAGACCGAGGTCACGAACGGCAGCTGGTCCATGTCGGTCATGATCTCGCGGTCCTCGTTATGGACCACGACGCCGTCGGCGTTGCGGTACGAGAGACCCTTGATCTCCGCCATCGGCACGCCCTCAGCGACCTCCTTGACGGTGAAGTCGAACTCGTTGCGGGCGCAGAAATCGACCGCCGGAGCCTGGGCCATCGAGCCGGCGGCGTCGACCGCGACCTTGGCGCCGATCAGGCCGGCGATCAGCTTCGGGTTGGCGGCCTTCAGCGCCTCGATCGTCTTCACGTCCGACTTGAACGACGGCACCGAGGTGTGCAGCACCACGAGGTCGAAGTCCTTGGCCTGGGCCACGATCTCCGGCAGCTTGATGTCGTGCGGCGGCGCGTCGATCAGCTTGGAGTTCGGCACGAGCGCGGCCGGCTGGGCGAGCCAGGTCGGGTACCAGAACGACTTGATCTCGCGCTTGGCCTGGTAGCGCGAGCCGGCGCCGCCGTCGAAGCCGTCGAAGGTGGGGGCCTGGAGGAAGAGGGTCCGCATCATCGGGAGGATCGTCTCTTGAGAAGAAGAGGCCGCATCCGCGGCCGGTGAGGCCGCCGGGCGGCCCGATGAGATGTCGTTCAAGTCGAGGGAGCGCCGGACTCGCGGGCGAGGCCGGAATCCGGGATCAGCGTACCGTCCGCAACGACCCGATAATCATGACCTTTCCAAGTCACGGCGCCGGACATGAAGCACCAGGCGAAGCCGGCGAAGGACAGGAGGTCGCGGATCGGCAGCAGCCAGTAGGGATGCGGCTCGAGGCCGAAGGCCCGCTCGATCCGCGTGCACAGGACGATCCGGCAGGCGAGCGCGAGCGCGGCGGCGGCCAGCGTCCAGGCGCCCGAATCGGGCAGGAGCGCGGCGATCAGCGCCAGCGGGAAGGCGT
This sequence comes from Methylobacterium aquaticum, assembly GCF_016804325.1. NCBI lineage: Bacteria > Pseudomonadati > Pseudomonadota > Alphaproteobacteria > Hyphomicrobiales > Methylobacteriaceae > Methylobacterium > Methylobacterium aquaticum. Next base: position 6,803,036 of record NZ_CP043627.1, on the reverse strand, counting down.
GGGTGACGAGGGTGCCGGCATACCCGACCGGATCGACGTTGCGGATCGTGCGGTTCCAGCGGGTCTCGTGCCGCCACAGGCCGGCGAGCGAGGTATCGACGCAGGTATGCCCGATGGTGAAGTTCGGGATCGCCACGATGCCGCCTTGAGCGCGGAGCGCCGCCCCGAGGGTGTAATCGTCGGCGAGATCGTTGCGGATCGCCTCGAAGCCGCCGATGCGGGCGAGGATCTCGGTCCGGAACGCGATGGTGGAGCCGAAGCAGGGATCGGCCAGGCCCAAGCCCGTCCCCATGAGGACGTTGGGCAGGAACTGGGTGTCGATGGCGAGCGCCGAGAGATGCGCCCACACGCCCCGGTTCGCCGGCACGCCGTGATAGAGGCAGGTGACGCCCGACACGCCCGGCCGGGCCAGCTCGGCGACGATGCGCTCGAGGTAGTCGGGCGCCACCACCATGTCGCTGTCGGCCAGCACCACGATCTCGTTGGCGATGAGCCCTGCCATGTTGATGAGGTTCGAGACCTTGCGGTTCGAGCCGTGCTGGCGGGCATCGATGACGAGGTCGATGCGAAGATCGGGATGCTCGGCCTTGAGCCGGTGCACCACGGCGATGGCCGGGTCGGCGGCGTTCTGGACCCCGAAGATCACCTGCACGGCACCCGCATAGGCCTGGGCGCAGAAGGTGGTGAGGTTGGCGTGAAGGTTCGGCTCGTCGCCGCAGAGCGGCTTGAGCAGGGTCACGGAGGGGCGATCGCCGGCGGGCAGCCGCGGCACCGGGCGGCGGGCGAGGCGCCCGGCGAGCCACGCGGTGGTCAGGCCGTACACGCATCCGGCGAGCGCCAGGACGAGCAGGGGGGCGGAGATCCAGGTCCATTCCATGGCGCGGGGCGATCCCTGGGAGGAGTTGGCCGCGTGGGGCGCGGCAGGCCGTGTTGTTGAAGGTGCGGTCGTGAGGGTTGACGGCCGGTGTTCGTCGGTCGTCAACCACAGGCCGATGCAATCTGGCCGACGCAGCTTGGGCGAAGCTGTTTGGCCGAGGCTACTCGCCCGCGGCTACTCGCCCGAGGCTACTTGGCCTTGGGCGCCGGAGCCGCGAGCATCGTCTCGGTCGACTTCTTCAGGTGGGCGAGCAGGGCATCGGCCCCGCCCTCCTGCAACGGCTCCGAGAAGCCGGTGCGCAGGGTGCCGGCCTCGCTCACCGTGCCCTGCAGGAAGACGTCGGTGATCCTGTTGTCGGCGTTCAGCACGTAATCGACCGGGGAGGTGTCGCCGCTGCCGTCGGTCACCGTGACGTGGACGATGCGGCCCTTGCCGCGCGCCTCGCTCTTCGGGTCGATGGCGAATGTGCTGCCGGTCGCGGCCCCCAGCCGGGTGGCGTAGGTGGTGGCGAGGTAGGGCTCGAAGGCGGCGACCAGCGCCTGCTGCTTGTCGGCCGGGATCTCTTTCCAGCGGGTGCCGACGCCGAGGCGCAGCATCTCCGGCAGGTCGAAGGTCTCCTTCATCGGGCCGGCCAGGATCTCGGCGCGGGCGCGCACGTCGCCGGCCTTCAGCGCCGCTTCCAGGGCATCGGTCATGCGCCGCACGGCGGCGACCGCGGGATCGCCCTCTCCGGCCGGGGCGGGGGCGGTCTGCGCCAGGGCCGGCGATGCGGCCACCAGGAGGCCGGCGATCGCCAGGTTGCGCAGGGTCTCGCGTCGGGTCTGCACCAGGTTACTCTCCTTTGCCGTCGGCGGGGGCCGCGGCGTAGCCGTAGGCAGGCACATGGGATTGGCGCAAGTGTGCGCGGCCCGGACGCAGCCATGTCCGCAGGGCCGCGCCGATCCCGGCCGCAGGCGTGCGGCCCTGATCGGCTTCCCGCTCCATCGCGTGCCAGAGCATCAGGCTCGGCAGACCGACCGCGAGGTCGGCGAGCCGCTTGATCAGCGACAGGGCCAGCGCCGCCTCGGCCGGGATGCCGAACACCGCGCAGAGCGCGATCAGGCCGCCCTCCTGGGCGCCCAGCGCCCCCGGCACCGCGAAGGCGGCGCCGCGCACGGCCTGGGCCAGGCTCTCGATCACGATCGCCTCGAGGAAGCCGACCTCGTAGCCCATGAAGCGCAGGGCGATCCAGACCTCGAGGGTGCCGATGATCCAGCCGAAGAGATGCGTGCCGATGGCGGCGACGATGCGGCCGCGGGCGGCGTAGAGGGCGCGCAGGCGCTCGAACAGCACGTCGACGGCGCCGAAGATCCGCCATTCGCGCCCGCCGGCGAACCGGTCGATCGCCGCCTGGAGCAGGCTCTGGCCGAAGCGGCGCTGCACCAGGTAGAAGGCGACGAGGGCCGGCGCCGCCACCACGAGGCCGAGGCCCACGTAATGCACGATCGGCCCGTCGCCCCCGAGCGCCACCAGGATGCCGAGGCCGGCCACGGTGAACAGGAACTGGGTGAGCGCCTGGACCATCAGGTCGACGAGGGTGCTGGCACCCGCCAGCGCCCCGGGCACCCGGTGCAGGGTCAGCAGCCGGGCGCCGATCAGGTCGCCGCCGACCTGCGCCACGGGAAGCAGGGTGTTCACCCCCTCGCGCACGAAGCGCACGCCGATGCAGGCGCGCAGCAGCGGCGTCTCGCCGCGGGGAAACACGATCCACCAGCCGAAGCCGGCCCAGGCGACGGCGACGAAGCGCGCGACCACGACCAGCACGGCGCCCCAGCCGGACGCCCACAGGGCCGCGGCGACCGCCTCCGGTCCCGAGGAGACGAACAGGCCGATCACGGTGCAGAGGCCGGCGATCAGGCCCAGTGTCGTCAGTCGCTTCATGACCCTCTTTCTGTCGCAGCGGCTGTGGCCTCAAGCGGCGCGCCATTCCGGCAACGGGGTCGAAACAAAGGGGCGCCGTTGCACCTCGGCACGTTGCAGCTTTGATGGGCGCTGTCTATCACCGCCCGGACACAGTGCCGGCGAAACCGGCACATCTCACCGGCGCGGCTTTTCGGCACAAGCAGGGCCGCGCAAGCCGAGCCTGCCCAAGCATCGCCGCAAGCTCACTTTACGGCGCATCGTCCTCCCCGCCCCGATTCGGCCGGCGGGGGCCGGATACGCGAAAGAAGGCCGCTCGTGACGGCCACCAGGGGACGAACATCATGGATCGGGAGACGACCTTCGAGGCCGAGCGCGGCGCGCTCGACGACACGACCGCGCACGACCTGACGTCGTTCGGGGGCGACGCCCCCGGCCGCGCGCCGGCGCCGCAATCGCCCGTGATGGCCTGGAACGAGTGGGACCCGCTGGAAGAGGTGATCGTCGGCTCGCTCGACGGCGCCACGATCCCGACCCACCACCTGACGGTGATCTTCAACCTGCCGCGGGCCGCCCAGCCGTTCTACCGGTTCGCCTCGGGCTGGAAGTACCCGAAATTCATGAAGAAGCTCGCCCAGCAGGAGCTGGACGGCTTCATCAAGATCCTGGCCGGCGAGGGCGTGAAGATCCGCCGTCCCGATTCCGTGGACTTCTCGAAGAAGTTCCGGGCGCCGCGCTGGTCGTCGCGCGGCTTCTGCGTCGCCTGCCCGCGCGATCCGTATCTGGTGATCGGCGACGAGATCATCGAGAGCCCGATGTGCTGGCGCTCGCGCTACTTCGAGGGCGACGCCTACCGCTCGCTGTTCAAGGAGTATTTCCGGGCCGGCGCGCGCTGGACCTCGGCGCCGCGGCCCCAGCTCACCGACGACCTCTACAACTACGATTACCGGGTGCCGAACCTGAAGGCCGGCGAGCCGATGCAGTTCACGGTGAACGAGTTCGAGCCGGTCTTCGACGCGGCCGACTTCGTGCGCTGCGGCCGCGACCTGTTCGTCACCCGCTCCAACGTGACCAACCTGATGGGCATCGAGTGGCTGCGCCGCCACCTCGGCCCGGGCTTCCGCATCCACGAGATCGAGAGCCGCTGCCCGCAGCCGATGCACATCGATTCGTCGTTCATGCCGCTCGCCCCCGGCAAGGTGCTGGTCAACCCCGACTACATCGACGTCGAGAAGCTGCCGGCGGTGCTCAAGAAGTGGGACGTGCTGATCGCCCCGCGCCCCGACCCCGTCGAGGGCTTCATGAGCAAGATCTCGATGTGCTCGCCCTGGACCTCGATCAACGTTCTTGCCATCGACGAGAAGAAGATCGTCGTCGATGCGAGCCAGCCGACGCTGATCAAGGCGCTCAAGGACTGGGGCTTCGACCCGATCCCGACGCCGTTCCTGTCCTACGGCCCGTTCGGCGGATCGTTCCACTGCGCCACGCTGGACGTGCGCCGCCGTGGGCCGCTTAAGTCGTATTTCTAGGCCGCTTGACGGCTCTTTCCCAGCTCCGGCCCGAGGCGGGGCCGCCTGAGGAAAAATGGTGCGCCTCCCCCTCCCGTTCGGGAGCGGGGAGGCCTCGTCTCATTCTCGAGCCGAGCCATTCCTCGGATACTCTATATATTTTTGGCGATAGTTTTCGCGGCGACGGTGTTTCCGCCGTAACGGGGGTCCGAGCGCCCTCGACGCTCCCCGCCCCGTTCGCATTGTCCCCGCCATCCGTCGGCCATGGCGCGCTCCAGCGCGTGACGCGGCGCAGGGCCGTCCGCCGTCGCCCGACGAGGATCCCGGCGCGCGGCGGCCACGGCCTGATCGACTCCGCGGTTCTCGCGCACCTGCTCGACGCCGGCGACGGGATGGTCGCTCTCGCGCGACGTCGCGGCCGCGTTTCCCCGTCCGGGCTCGCCCGTCGCCCGGTCGAGCCTTCACGCCGCCGAGGCGCCCTCCCCCGTCACCGCCCGGCGGTCGGTCCCTTGTCGGTCCAGTCCGGCGGCAGGCCGAAGGAGTCGCCGATCATGGCGTCGATGCCGGGCGCCCGGCCGAAAGCCTGGCAATCCGGATCACGGGGCATCTCGCCCAGCACGGTCACGCGGATGCGGTCGTAGGTCGGGATGGTAAGCTCGGATTCGAACGGGTCCTCGCCGGTGGCGAGGTAGGAGCCGAAATCCTGGCCGAAATCGCCGGCGAGGTCGTAGATGTCGGCGACGGGCGAGAAGCGGGCCTGGTTGGTGAAGGAGTTGGCGCCCCCGGCCCACACCATCGCGGCGCGCTGCTGGCGGCGGGCATCCAGCGCCTCGGCCTCGACCGTGAGGTCGCCGAGCCCGATCGGCAGGCGAGGCACCGGCACCTTGCCGATCGTATCGGCGAAGCCGACGCCGACCTGCGCGGCGATGGTGATCGCCGCCGAGGCGCCGACCGCGACGCCGGAGGCCGGCACGTTGGTGAGGCTCGCCCGGGTGACGTTCGACCGGATGGTCAGGTCGGCGGGGCCGGAGGACACCACGTCGTAGCGCAGGGACAGCTCGTAGCAGAGCGCCCGGTCGGCCGCGTTGGCGACGACCCGGCGCTCCTGCTCGGTCACGCCGGGGCCCGAGACCGCCGCCGAGAAGGTGGTGGGAATGATGCGGACGGTGCGCACCCGGGCCATCGCGGCCTTGTCGATGAAGATCCGCGACTTCGTCGCGGTGGCCTCGCTCGAGGTCAGGTGGTCGTAGCGCGTCAGCAGGCCGGTCTGGGTCAGAACCGGCGTGGCGCAGCCCGCGAGAAGGGCCAAGGTCGCCGCAGCCGCAACGCGGCGGGCGGCCCGCGTGGTCGAGGCAGCCTTGATGGTCGTCCGCATTCGGTCGCTTTCCCGGATCACGCGAAGCCGAACCTCCGGAACCCCTGATCGGATTCCCGGAGGCCGGCTCCAGGCGGCGCATGGGCGGGCCCGTCCGGGCTCGCCGCGCCGTTATGCCGGAAAGCCTAGCCGTCGCGGCGATCCCGGGAAAGGAGAGCTTGGCCGCCGTCGTCGCTTCGCCGCGCGCTGTAACGCCCGGGCCACATTGTTTCCGAAGGTCGGCCCCCTCCCGGGTCCATCAGGCGAGGGCCGCCATGCTGCAGCTCTGGCCGCCATCCACCGGCAGGCACACGCCGGTGATGAAGCGGGCCTCGTCGGAGGCGAGGAAGACCGCCGCGTGGGCGATGTCCCAGGCCTCGCCGAGGCGGCCGAGCGGGACCCGGCGGTCGCGGCCCGATTCGGGCGTGCCGGCGCCGCGGCATTCGTCGGCCAGCGTGGTGTCGAGGAGGCCCGGCAGGATCGCGTTCGCCCGGATGCCGTCGCGGGCATATTGCATCGCCACCGACACGGTGGCCTGGTTCACCGCCGCCTTGGCGGCGGCGTAGGCGAAGGCCGGCGTGCCGGTCCAGCGCCGGGAGGCGACCGACGAGATGTTGACCACCGCCCCCGAACGCCTGGCCCGCATGCCCGGCAGCACCGCCTTGCAGGTCCGCCAGACCCCGCCGACATTGACCTCGATCGCCCGCCGCCAGGTCTCCTCGTCAAGATCCTCGGGGCCTCCGGCTTCGGGCAGGCCGACATTGTTGTGCAGGATGTCGAGGCGGCCGAACCGCGCCTCGCCGGCGGCGACCGCACGCGCCACGGCGTCGTAATCGGTGACGTCGGCGCACAAGGCCTCGGCCTCGTTGCCCTCCTCGACGACGATCTGCGCCGTCTCCTCGGCGGCGGCGAGGCCGCGGTCGACGCAGATCACCCGGGCGCCCTCCCGGGCGAAGGCGACCGCCACCGCCTTGCCGTTGCCCCAGCCGGTGCCGGCGGAGCCCGCCCCGAACACGATCGCGACCTTCCGCAGCAGACGTGTCGACATGGCCCGACCTCCATCCCTCGACGGAGAGTCGCGAAAAAGGCGCGCATCGCGCAACGGGCGGCAAAGCAGGGCGGCCAGACGCCGCCCGCATGGATGGCGGATCAGGCCCGGGCGGGTGCAGGCCCCCTGGCGAGGCGCCAGGCCGCGACCGCGGCCGCCAGCGCGAGGCAGAGCTGGGCCATGCTCCCCTCCCCCAGATGGGCGTGGCCGAGATCGAACCGCACGGCGAGGCGCACGGCCCATCCCGCCGCCCAGTAGCCGAGGCAGAAGGTCAGGGCGGCGAGGAGGAGAGCGACGAAGTCGTTCATGAGCGAGGCCCCCTTGCGGGCGAGGATGCGACCGCCGCCGGCCCGCCGGCCGGTGGCACGACCATCAGACCCGGGCAATCTTGCCCGGAGCCTGTCTGCCCGGACGAGCAGCAAGAGCCGCGCCAGCAGCTCGGATCCTCACTCCGGCCGGGTCGCCTGCATCGACGGGCGCTCGCCGAACCGCGCGTACCACTCCGCCGCCGCAGGCGCGCGCTCGCGCCAGCCGAGATCGGGCAGGCGCAGGTCGAGATAGCCGAGGCCGCAGCCATAGGTGATGGTGGCGATGTCGACCCGCTCGCCGAATTCCGGCGCCGCCGCCTCGATCCGCGCCAGGGCATCGACGATCTTTTCGCGTTGGCCGGCGACCCAGGCCGGCGACCGCTCGGTCTCCTGGCGCACCCGGGTCTCGTAGACGCAGAGCAGCGCCGCATCGAGGAGGCCGTCGCCGGTCGATTGCGCGGCGAGCGCCGTCCAGCGCGCCGGGCCGGGTGCCGGGAAGAAACCACCGGCGCCGAGATGGTCGAGGTATTCGCAGATCACCCGGCTGTCGGCCAGCGCGGTGCCGTCGTCGAGGAGCAGGGTCGGCACCTGCCCGAGCGGGTTCTGCGCACGAATGTTGGCGTCGCGGTTGATCGGGTGCGCGGCCGCCGGGAGCAGCTCCAGCTTGTCGAACAGGCCGAGCTCGTGGGCGACGACCAGGACCTTGCGGACGAACGGGGATGCCTTGGCGTAGAAGAGCTTCATGGGGTTCCTCCTGTTGTTCTGGTTATCGATCGTCCACTCCGCGACCTCACCGTGACGTGTCAGTCGATCTCCGATCGCCGACACCTCAGGATGAGGCCGGGGGTGGGGAGAGGTTACGGCTGGGCGGCCTTCATCACCGATCCGCTCCGTCCGCTCACTGCCCCCGACCGGACGCCGTCGGCTTGGCGGCGGGCTTCGCCGGGGCCGGCGCGGCACCCGGCGCCGCGGGCTTGGGCGGGGCCGGCGGGCGCGGGGTCTCGAGGCTGAGGCGGCGCACCGGCCAGCCGTCGCTCCAGCGCTCCATGTCGATGAAGCGCGGGTTGCTCTTCAGGCTCGTGGCAGTCTGGCCCGAGAACGCGGCGGCCGCCGCCATGTCGAAAGTCTTCCAGAAGGCGAGGTAATCGAGGCTGTCGGTGCCGGCGGCGTTGATCTGGCCGACGAGCACGGTCTGCTCGCCGGTGAGCGTCATGTCGGCCGACCACTTGAACGGGGCCGGCTTCTGCTTCGGGTCGGGGGCCGGCAGCTTGATCTGGCCCAGGTCATAGGCCGCGTTGCCGCCGGCGGGCGCGGCCAGGGTGGCGGAGAGCGCCGGGAAGCCGTGATCGTCGGACAGCGCGCGGACCATCAGCTTGTGGTCGGTCGGCACGCCGGTGGTCTCCCGCATCACCCGGCGGGCGGCGATGTCGGCGGCGCGGGCGTCGCGGTCGCCGATCACCGTGACGATCAGCGTCGCGGGGTCGACGTCGTTGAGGTCGTGGAGCGCGATGCCGCGAGCCTTGTCGTCCCGGGCGATGCCGCCCGGCATCGCGCCGAAGATCAGCCGCGGCGCCGGCAGGCCGGTCGTCCTGGCATGGGCCGCGATGTTGGCCGCCAGCGGCACGCCGGCGAGGTGGCCGATCAGCGCGAGGCGGGTCGTGTCGGGCTTCGCCTCCTGGTCGCCGGTCAGTTCCGCGAGCGCGTCCTTCACCAGGGTCGCGGCGATGCCGCTCGCATCCACCGGGCGGGTCCGGCCCACCTCCTGGAAGCGGGGAAACAGCACCAGGTAGCCGGAGCGGGCCAGGTGCTCGATCCAGGACCCATAGGCCTGCGGGTTCACCGCGCCCCAGGCATGGAGCAGCACCGCCACCGGACGCCCCCCGGCCGGGGCGGCCCCGTTGCCGTAATAGGCGAGCGTGACCGCGCCGGCCCGGCCGAGCGCCCGCTTCACCACGCTCGCGGCGGCATAGGCCTGGCCGCCCGGCCCCTCCTTCGGCTGTGCGGGCGGCGTGGCGGCGCCGACGCCGGACGCGCTCCCGACGAGAGCGAGGGCCAGAACGAGCGGGAGGGCGAGCGGAAGGGCGAGGCGGAGGTGGGAGAGGGAAGGCATGAGGCTGGGGGGCTGACGGCTCGGGAGGCGCACCCCACACTGTTTCGCGCCCGCACTCAAGGCGTGATCGCGAATCGAACCGACCCTTCCCGGGTTTGTCACTTCCGCGGTACAGTCACGCCCCGTCCCGGAGAGCCCTCGTCGAAGTCCCGGCCCGGCCCGGAACCGGTTCTAGTCGCTCTTCCCCAGCTCGTTCCCCAGCACCGAGTGCAGCCGGCCGATCAGGGTATCGAGTTCCCGCGGCACCGGTTCGTCGGTGACGTCGGTGTACAGCGATCGCAAGTCCTGCCCGAGCTTGGCGAGCAGCAACGCATCGGCCAGGGACGACGCGGTCGCGTGCGTCTGTCCGTAGCTCGCGGCGTGATTGCTCGGGATCAGCTTCATGGCGCGATTACGGGAACAGGGGTCCCGGCTCCATCGAGGACAGGGGTGAGGTGGGCGGCGCCGATCGGCCCCCGACGGCGACGAGACTTGGTCGATGACTTGGGGTCGATCTCCGTCGCCGGAAGACCGGCTCGGGATGAACAACGCACGTCCGGGACGGCAGTTGCGCCTTATTTTCGGGCATTCCTCTCGGCCGGGCACGACTCGGTCTGTGATAGCGAGCGGTCGCGGCCGATTTGGTCGCGCGCCGCAGGAATTAAGCTTCGTTAACCGTGGCGGTGCCCGGTGGTTCGGGGTCCGGTCTACATCGGCGGCGTCAGCCCGTCCTTGCCGACCGAGATGCTGCGCGCGTCGAGCGTGTCCCCGTCCCGGACGGCCGCGGCGAAGACCTTGGCACCCGGCACCAGCACCGCCCGGTCGGCCGGTTCCAGCATCACGACCGGCGTGCCCGGCGGCACCGCGACCGCGAGGCTCTGGCCCTTGTACGACACCGTGAGGGTGCGGCCGCCGCTGGCGCCCGTGCCGCCGCCTCCGACGGTGCCGTTGGTCATGCTGGTCTCGACCTCCGGCGCCTTGACCGTGCCGTTCGTCATGCTGGTCTCGACCGGCCCGGCGCCGTCGGGCAGCCGGTCCCACGGATAATGCCCCTCCCCGGCGCCGCGCATCGCCTCGGGAAAGATCAGCACTTCGAGAGCGACCGGCGGGTCGCCGGGCTTGGCGCCGGCCTTGGCGGCGGTGCCGATGAAGCTGCCGTCCTTGACCTGATCGAGGCTCGCCGGCACCAGTTGCCCCACCCGCGTCCCGGAGCCGAGCCGGACGGTCTCGACCGTGCCGGCGCGGGTGCGGATGGTGACCGCGTCCGCCTCGACGCGCTCGATCGTGCCGCGCAGGCGCTCGACCTGCGGCGCGGCGAGCGCTGCGCCGAGGGAACCGCCAGCGGCCAGCATCAGGCCGGCGGCTGCGATCGTCCTGAGAAAGGGCATGAGGACACTCCGGGAACCAGGGCCCGGGGTTCGGGCCCCGCCCGTTATGGTTCGCCCGGCAGCGCCGGACATTCCTCTCGCGCAGACGTGAACGGACGCCGGGCTTCACCCCACGATCAGGCTGCAATGCGGCTCGACGACCGGGTTGGCCCGCGACCAGTCGGTGGCGTTGCGGCCGGCATCCCAGGTGAAATCGTCCACGCCGAGATCGACGAAGCGCTGGTGGATTCGCGCGTCGTACTTCTCGCTGACGGCGCGGGTGAGACGCTGGATATCCTTGTTGCGCAGCCTCTGCGTGTTCCCGATTTCATTGTAGTATTGAATATAGCAGAATTTCCGCAGCAGGATCATGCGGGTATGGAGGAACGTCCTCACGCACAACTCGTAATCGTCGGCCGCGGCCAGATCCGGGTTGTGCCCGCCGATGCTGTGATAGAAATCTTTGCGCCACGCCCTGATGTGATTCGGGGCCGAGACGATGTGCCGGATCGTCTTGGCGTTGATCTTCGGCGCCTCGTGGACGATGTAGTCCCGGCCGTTGTAGGTTTCGACCCGATCCCGGCCGTAGAAGAAGGCCCAGTCCTGGCCGTAGGTCGCGTTGCGCCCGTCCTCGAAGACCTCGGCCCAGTCGGTGTAGAGAAAACCCGCGTCGGGATGCCGGTCGAACGCCGCCACGACAGCATCCAGGCTGAACGACGTCAGTTCGTCGTCGTGATCGAGTTCGAGGAGGATGTCGCCGCCGGCCAGGCGGCAGGCCGTCTGCTTCACGTCGCCGATGCGGCCCGAGGGTCGGTGCGGGCGATAGACGCGGATGCGATGGTCCTGCGCGGCCAGGGCGTTCAATTCGGAGAAGGTCGCCCCGTCATCGTCCGAATCGTCGACGATGATCCACTCCCAATCGACGTAGGTCTGGGAGCGCAGAGACTGGAAGGGACGCAGGATCCGGTGGCCCGACCGATAGGCCGGCGTGAAGACGCTCACCAGGGGGCGCGAGCGACGGAACGCCGTCGCATTGTCGAGGAAACAATAGAAGATCTGCCGGCCGATCTCGTCGGCATCGGCATCGCTCGCGAAATTGATCCAGCGCTTGCGCACCTCGTAGGGCGCGCGCATCAGGTTCCGGAATGCCGCCTCCTCGCCGAAGGTCGCGATCACGTGCGGCCGTTTCGCGATGAGAATCTGTTCGAGATCGCGATCGTCCGGGTAAAACGAGCAGTTCAGTTGCCGCGTTTCGACGTCGATATCCGGCCCGGGACTTCTGATCTCGAATTCGCTGCGGCCGAAGACGACGATTTCGGGAAGACTCACGACAGGCCTCGCGAAGGATACATGACACGAACCGACATCTGCGACCGCAGGTGGCCAACCCGGCCGGGGCGCGGGCCTGCTCTCTCCGAGTGTGAGGCACGGATCGCCGGATTTCCATGCTGATCTTGCGCGAGCAGCGGCAGGCGGACCGGCGTGGACGTGTAGTCCGTCACCGGACCGGAGTGAAGGCTATCGCAAACGCTTCCCCCTCTGCGTCAGGGCTGTCCGGGGAAAGTAGGGCGCGCCTCCCCTCTCCCGTGTGGGAGAGGGGATCCCGCGCTGGATTTCGAAGGGGTTTTTCCTCGACCGCGATCGAGGCGCGGCTCTACTCCTCCTCCGCCTCTTCCGGCTCCAGCGTCGCCTTGACGGTGTCGAGCACCCGCCGGGCGAGGTCGGAATCCGGGTCTTCGCGGGTGAGCGCGTCCTCCAGCATGGCGAGGAAGCCGCCGAGCTGGTGGCGGTAATGGTCGGAATCGACGCCGCGCAGGATGCCGGCGACGAAGCGCACCGCCATCTGCAGCGCCACCTGCTTGGCGGCGACGTCGGACTGCGCCTCGGAGAGCCGGGCGATCATCTCGCCGTGGCGGGCCGAGAGCGTGGTCAGGCCGTTGATCTTGTCGTCCGGGCTCATCGCGGCTTTCCCCAGAACAGGACGGGGGCCTTCCCGCCGGAAAGGCCCCCGTTTTGATGGCGGTCCCGGAGAGCCTGTCACGGGCTCCCCGGTTTCCGAAAGCTCTCCCTTCCGGTGTCATCCGAGGGGAGAGGCCCGATCCTTACGCCGCGAGCTGGCGCAGGACGTAAGGCAGGATGCCGCCGTTGCGGAAGTACTCGAGCTCGTCGAGCGTATCGATGCGGCAGGTCAGCGGGACTTCCTTCACCGAGCCGTCGGCCGAGGTGATCTTGGCGGTGAGCGTCTGGCGCGGCTTCAGCTCGCCGGCCAGGCCCTCGATCGTCACGGTCTCGTCGCCCTTCAGGCCGAGCGAGGCCCAGGAGGTGTCGCCCTGGAACACCAGCGGCACCACGCCCATGCCGACGAGGTTCGAGCGGTGGATGCGCTCGAAGCTCTCGGCGATCACCGCACGGACGCCGAGCAGCTTGGTGCCCTTCGCCGCCCAGTCGCGCGACGAGCCGGTGCCGTATTCCTTGCCGGCGAACACCACCAGCGGGGTGCCCTCCTGCTCGTAGCGCATCGCGGCGTCGTAGATGAACATCCGCTCGCCCGACGGCTGGTAGAGGGTGTAGCCGCCCTCGACCACGCTGCCGGACTCGTCGCGCACCATCTGGTTCTTGATGCGGATGTTGGCGAAGGTGCCCCGCATCATGACTTCGTGGTTGCCGCGGCGGGTGCCGTACTGGTTGAAGTCCTGCACCCGGACCTGGTGCTCCTGCAGGTAATGGCCCGCCGGAGACGCCGCCCGGATGTTGCCGGCCGGGGAGATGTGGTCGGTGGTGATCGAGTCGAGGAACAGGCCGAGGATGCGGGCATTGACCACGTCCTCCACCGGCTTGGGGGCCTTCTCCATCCCGACGAAGTAGGGCGGGTTCTGGACGTAGGTCGAGCCGCCGTTCCACGCGAAGGTCTCGGCCTCGGTGACCTCGACGTCCTTCCAGTTCTGGTCACCGCCGAACACGTCGGCGTAGCGCGACTTGAACAGGGTCGAGGTGATGTTGGCCTCGATGAACTCCTGCACCTCGGCGGTCGAGGGCCAGATGTCCTTCAGGTAGACCGGCTTGCCGTCCGAGCCGGTGCCGAGGGGCTCGGTGGTGATGTCGACCTGCATCGAGCCGGCGAGCGCGTAGGCGACGACGAGCGGCGGCGAGGCGAGGTAGTTCGCCCGCACGTCGGGGTTCACCCGGCCCTCGAAGTTGCGGTTGCCCGAGAGCACCGCGGCGGCCACCACGTCGTTGTCGTTAATCGACTTCGAGATCGCCGCCGGCAGCGGGCCGGAATTGCCGATGCAGGTGGTGCAGCCGAAGCCGACGAGGTTGAAGCCGAGGGCGTCGAGGCTCGATTGCAGGCCGGCCTTCTCCAGGTACTCGGCGACCACCTGCGAACCGGGGGCGAGCGAGGTCTTCACCCAGGGCTTCGAGCGCAGGCCCTTAGCCACCGCATTGCGGGCGAGCAGGCCGGCACCGATCATCACGCTCGGGTTCGAGGTGTTGGTGCAGGAGGTGATCGCCGCGATCACCACGTCGCCGTGGCCGATGTCGAAGTTGGCGCCTTCCACCGGATAGCGCTTGGCGATGTCGGCGGCCTTCTTGAACTCGGTCTCCATCGACTGGGCGAAACCGGGCTTCGCGCCGTCGAGCAGCACCCGGTCCTGGGGACGCTTCGGGCCGGCGAGCGAGGGCTTCACGTCGCCCATGTCGAGGGCGAGCGTGTCGGTGAAGACCGGGTCCGGGGTGGTCGCGTCGCGCCACATGCCTTGCGCCTTGGCATAGGCCTCGACGAGGGCGATGCGGTCGTCGGCGCGGCCGGTGACCTTCAGGAAGTCGATGGTCTTCTGGTCGACGGGGAAGAAGCCGCAGGTCGCGCCGTATTCGGGCGCCATGTTGGAGATCGTGGCGCGGTCGGCGACCGACATGTCATCGAGGCCGGGACCGTAGAACTCCACGAACTTGCCGACCACGCCCTTCTTGCGCAGCATCTGGGTGACGGTGAGCACGAGGTCGGTGGCGGTGGTGCCCTCGGGCAGCTTGCCCGACAGCTTGAAGCCGACGACCTCGGGGATCAGCATCGACAGCGGCTGGCCGAGCATCGCGGCCTCGGCCTCGATGCCGCCGACGCCCCAGCCGAGGACGGCGAGGCCGTTGACCATCGTGGTGTGCGAATCGGTGCCGACGAGCGAATCCGGATAGGCGACCTCGTGGCCCTCGAAGGGCTTGGTCCACACGGTCTGCGACAGGTACTCGAGGTTGACCTGGTGGCAGATGCCGGTGCCCGGGGGCACGACCGAGAAGTTGTCGAAGGCCGACTGGCCCCACTTCAGGAAGGTGTAGCGCTCGCCGTTGCGCTCGTATTCGAGCGCGACGTTGTCGGCCAGGGCCTTCGGGGTGCCGAACTCGTCGACGATGACCGAGTGGTCGATGACGAGATCGACCGGCACCAGCGGGTTGATCTTCTGCGGGTCGCCGCCGAGCGCCACCATGGCGTCGCGCATCGCCGCGAGATCGACCACCGCCGGCACGCCGGTGAAGTCCTGCATCAGCACGCGGGAGGGACGGAAGGCGATCTCGACCTCGGTCTTGCCGCGGTTCTCGAGCCAGCCGACCACGGCCTCGATGTCGGCCTTCTTGACCGAGCGGTCGTCCTCGTAGCGCAGCAGGTTCTCGAGCAGCACCTTCATCGAGAAGGGCAGACGGCTCGCATCCGGCAGGCCGTTCTTCTCGGCCTGGGGGATCGCGTAGATCGTATAGGTCTTGGCGCCGGCCTCGATGGTCTGGCGGGCCTTGAAGCTGTCGATGGATGCCACGGCGTGGTCCTCGCGAGGGGTTGTCGAACACGGCACAGGCAGGGCCTGCGCCACTCAGAAGTGTTCGGCCGGATGCGCTGCGGGGTCGGTCCTGCTTGACGCAAGGAACGCGCCCGTCTGCCGCCCGCCCTCGCCTTGTCGGCCGAGAATCGAACGGTGCGCGCGCCGCCCCGGGGGTGCCCGGACTGGGATGCGCGAAGGACGGTTTGGACGCCTCTGAAGGTCGCGCGGCGCAGCCGGGGATGCGTATAGAACACTTCGAAACTGGCCGCTACGGGTCTGTCGGCCGCGCAATCGGTCATTCTCGCCGGGGCAGGCCATTCTCGCGGAGGCAGCCTTGGCGTAAACGCGGACCGCCCTCCCCGCTTCACCCCCCTCGCTGGAGCCCCCCGCCCTTGCGCCTGATCGCCGAGGATCTCGCCTGCCGTCGCTCCGGCCGCCGCATCTTTTCCGGGCTCTCCTTCACCCTGGGGGCCGGCGAGGCGCTGACCGTCACCGGCCGCAACGGCGCCGGCAAATCGTCGCTGCTCGCCATCCTCGCCGGGCGGCTGCGGCCCGAGGCCGGACGGCTCGTCGCCGAGGAGGCCGGGGAGCGCACGATTCCCGAATGCCTCCACGTCGTCGGCCACCGCGACGGGCTGAAGGGCGCGCTCACCGCCGAGGAGAACCTCGCCTTCGCCCGCGACCTTCTGGGCGATGCCGACCTCGAGCCCCGCGCGGCGCTCGCCCGGCTGGGCCTCGCCCACGCCGCGGGGCTGCCGGTGGCCTATCTCTCGGCCGGCCAGCGCCGGCGGGTGGCGCTCGCCCGGCTCCTCGTCTGCCGCCGGCCGCTCTGGCTCCTCGACGAGCCCACCGCCGCCCTCGACGTGGCCTCGCAAGCCGCGCTCGCCGGGCTGATGCGCGAGCACCTGGCGCGAGGCGGCCTCGTCATCGCCGCAACCCACCAGGCCCTCGGCCTGGACAAGGCCCGGGAGCTGTCCGTGGAAACCTTCCGCACCGGGCGCGCCGACCTCGCCGCCGATCCCTTCGCCGAGGTGATGTGATGGGTCGCGCCTTCCTGGCGGTGGTCGCCCGCGACCTGCGGCTCGCCGGCCGCATCGGCGGCTCGGGGGCCCTGTCCCTGGTGTTCTTCCTGATGATCGTCGCCCTGGTGCCGTTCGGCCTCGGGCCCGACCTCAACCTGCTCGCCCGGATCGGCCCCGGCATCCTGTGGATCGCCGCGGTGCTCGCCACGCTCATCGGGCTCGACCGGTTGTTCCAGGCCGACGAGGAGGACGGCTCGCTCGATCTCCTCACCGGCGCCCCCGCCCCGCTGGAAGTGCTGGTGCTTGCCAAGGTCACGGCGCACTGGCTCACCACCGGCCTGCCGCTGGCGCTGGCGACCCCGCTCTTCGGGCTCCTCGACGAGCCCACCGCCGCCCTCGACGTGGCCTCGCAAGCCGCGCTCGCCGGGCTGATGCGCGAGCACCTGGCGCGAGGCGGCCTCGTCATCGCCGCAACCCACCAGGCCCTCGGCCTGGACAAGGCCCGGGAGCTGTCCGTGGAAACCTTCCGCACCGGGCGCGCCGACCTCGCCGCCGATCCCTTCGCCGAGGTGATGTGATGGGTCGCGCCTTCCTGGCGGTGGTCGCCCGCGACCTGCGGCTCGCCGGCCGCATCGGCGGCTCGGGGGCCCTGTCCCTGGTGTTCTTCCTGATGATCGTCGCCCTGGTGCCGTTCGGCCTCGGGCCCGACCTCAACCTGCTCGCCCGGATCGGCCCCGGCATCCTGTGGATCGCCGCGGTGCTCGCCACGCTCATCGGGCTCGACCGGTTGTTCCAGGCCGACGAGGAGGACGGCTCGCTCGATCTCCTCACCGGCGCCCCCGCCCCGCTGGAAGTGCTGGTGCTTGCCAAGGTCACGGCGCACTGGCTCACCACCGGCCTGCCGCTGGCGCTGGCGACCCCGCTCTTCGGGCTCCTCGTCGCGCTCAGCCCCACCGGCATGGCGGCGACCAGCCTGACGCTGCTGGTCGGCACCCCGGCACTCACCTTCATCGGTGCGGTGGGGGCGGCGCTCACCGCCTCGATCCGCCGCGGCGGCCTGATCCTCGCCGTGGTGGTGCTGCCCCTGATGGTCCCGACCCTGATCTTCGGCGTCTCGGCGGCGGATGCGGCGCTGGCCGGAACCGTGCCGTTCGCGACGCCGCTGGCGATCCTGGGGGCGTTGAGCCTCGTCGCCGGGGTGGTCGGGACGCTGGCGGCGGCGGCGGCGCTGCGGTGGGGGGAGTAGGGCTCAGGCGGCCTTCAGCTTCCGCGCGGCCTCGGCCAGAGCATCGTGCATGCGCGTCTGCCAGCCGGGACCCGTCGCCTTGAAGGTTTCCAGAACGTCAGGGTCGATCCGCAGCGAGATCGGTATACGCTTGGCGTCCGCCTTCGGCCGTCCGGCGCGGCTCGTGAACGCGGCGGCCATCTCGGGGGGCATGTTCCCGGTTCCCGGACGCGCGCGAGCCAACTCCTCATCCGTCAGTGATGGGTTGTCGGATACCTCATCCCAATCCTCCTGAGAGTACAAAGGGTTCGGGACGTATCCGGGCGCATGTTTAGTGGATGTCATAGAGGGCCCTCTCGCTCTTGTTGGCGGGACGGACGCTGACGATGTCGATCGCCTCCGATCCAAGTGGGGACACGATCGCGACGACAACGACGTCATCGTACCAAGAGCCGATCAGCTTGAACCGGACTCGACCGGTCTTGCTCGGTTCGGCATCGAGGGTGAGGAACCGCTCGAAGCTGAATGCCTCCTCGAAAGCCGCCAAGTCGAAGCCATGCTTCTTCAGGTTCGCCTGCCGTTTCGGCTCACCCCACATGAACCTCATGCCTCAAGGCCCAATATTTATGTATATACGAAAATAGCAGAATTGCAATGAGCTGCAAACTCGCCTGGCAGACGAGCCTCGGCCGTAAGGGACGATTGCAGGGTCAGGACCGCGATGCCCGCGACCTCGGCCGCCCGCTCGATCTCCCCCATCAACGCCCGGCCGATGCCGCGCCCCTGCGCGTCGGGCGCGACGAAGACCTGCCGCGTCGCGATCTGCGCTGCGATCCCCTCCGGTACGAAGCTCCGTGCGACCCGCGCGACGGTCTCCTGACCGTGATCGCGCGCATTGCTCTCGTCCAATGCCGAGAGGACGACGCGGCTGATCTCCGTCGCATCGTCCCTCACGCCCAAGCGTATCGTGCAGGCCATCGCCGCCCTCCCCCGGCGCCGCGCACCGGGGGAGGGCCACTCGCCGTTAGAACACCGCCTGCCCCATCAGCACGGCTGCGATCACGATCACCACCGCGATCACCAGGAACAGGCCGAACAGCAGCCGCGCGATGCCGCGGGCGCCCGACGCCACGTTGGTGAAGCCGAGCGCACCGGCCACCAGCGAGATCACGAAGAAGATGATCGCCCATTTCAACATGGCGGGAACACTCCGATCGCCGCAAAAAAATCGCAGGGGTAACCGTCACCGCCACGCTTCGTTCCGCGGTCTCCACATCCCTCCGCCACGGCCCTCTGCGCCGTTCGTCCGCATTGCTCAACGAGGCGCCCGCGCGCTACACCCGCGCCATGGCGATGGGTCTCCTCACCCGGCTGGCGCAGCCCGGCCACTTCATGCGCTGGTCCGGGGCTCTCCTGCCCTGGGTTGCCGGCCTCGCGATCGTGCTGCTGGCCGTCGGCCAGTACCTGACCTGGTTCGTGGCCCCGCCCGACTACCAGCAGGGCGAGACGGTGCGGATCATGTACATCCACGTGCCGGCGGCCTGGATGGCGGTGTTCTTCTACGGCGCCATGGCGGTCTCGGCGCTCGGCACCCTGATCTGGCGCCATCCCTTGGCCGACGTGGCGCAGCGCGCCGCCGCCCCCATCGGCGCCGCCTTCACGCTGATCTGCCTCGTCACCGGCTCGCTCTGGGGCAAGCCGATGTGGGGCACCTACTGGGTCTGGGACGCGCGCCTGACCTCGATGCTGGTGCTGTTCCTGATCTATTGCGGGCTGCTCGCCCTGTGGCGCACCATCGAGGACCCGAACCGGGCCGCCCGGGCGGTGGCGATCCTGACGCTGGTCGGCGCCATCAACCTGCCGATCATCAAGTTCTCGGTGAACTGGTGGTCGACCCTGCACCAGCCGGCCTCGATCCTGCGGATGGGCGGGCCGACCATCTACGCGAGCATGCTCTATCCCCTCCTGGTGATGATCGCCGCCGCCTCGGTGCTGGGCATCGCGCTCCATCTCCAGGCGATGCGCACCGAGATCCTGCGCCGTCGCGTGCGCACCCTGACCATCCTCGAGGCCGAGCGGCTCGACGCCGCCCTCCTCGCCCCGCAGGCCGCCTGAGCATGGACCTCGGACCGCACGCCGCCTTCATCCTCGGCGCCTACGGCTTCACCGCCCTGGTGGTCGTCGGCCTCGTCGCCCACGCGATCCTCGACCGGCGGGCGCAGGAACGGGCGCTCGCCCGTCTGGCGCAGGAACCGCAGGGGCACGACGCACGGCGGAGCCGCCGGTGAGCGACGCCCCCGTGCAGCCGATCCCGGAACCCGTCGGAGACGAGGCCGAGGAGACGCCGCGGCGCTCCCGGCTGCTGTTCCTGCTGCCGCTGCTGGCCTTCGCCGCGCTCGCCGGCATCTTCCTCGGCAAGCTGCTGACCACCGGCTACGACCCCTCTGCCGTACCCTCGGCGCTGATCGGCCGGCCGGTGCCCGACTTCACCCTGCCGCCGGTTCCCGGCCTGACCCGGGACGGCGCCGCCGTGCCGGGCCTGACCGCCGCCGACCTCAAGGGCAAGGTGACGGTGCTGAACGTCTGGTCGTCGTGGTGCGCGCCCTGCCAGATCGAGCACCCGATGCTCGTGCGCCTCGCCCGCGACGGGGTGAACCTCGTCGGTATCGATTACAAGGACCAGCCCGAGAACGGCCGCCGCTACCTCGGGCGCCACGGCAACCCGTTCCGGGCCGTCGGCGCCGACGAGACCGGCCGGGTCGGCATCGATCTCGGGGTCTACGGCGTGCCGGAGACCTTCGTGATCGGGCCCGACGGGCGGATCCGCGAGAAGCTGGTCGGGATTCTCACGCCGGAGAACTACGACGCGTTCCTGGCGCGGGTCAGGGCGATGAAGTAGGGGGCGCTCGCGCCCCCCTGCCGGACCAGGCCTGGCCGAAGCCGGGACGCTGCGGCTCCTTCAGATTTTTTACCCGATCCGGCTCACATCCGCCGAAACCCTCCGCGCCATTCCGGGGCCCCGACGGCGGAGCCCGAAATCCGGACACTCAGGTCGTTCAGGAACGAGCGGTCGGCGTTCCATCCTCGTCTCCTCCATCCGCGGCTCTGAAGTCCGGGCTCCGCTACGCGGCCCCGGATTGACGCGGAGGGTGTGAAGACCGTCGGGATGATCACGCGGCCCCTCGCAAGCTCCTCACTTCGGCAATGCGTAGATGTTGACCTCGAGCGCCTCGTCGGACGGGCTGTTGAGGGCGGTCAGGTATTCTTCCACGAACGCGTCCTGGACCAGGATGCCCTTGGCATCGAGATAGGCCGTCACCGTCTCGTAGGTCTGGTCGATGCCCTCGTAGGGGCCCTTGTGGGTGAAGCGCAGGGCCTTGCCGCTCGGGGTCGAGCCGAAGCGCAGGTCGTCGGGCAGGCCGGCGGGGCGCGGGTTCGGGGCGGCCTCGACCGGCACCATCACCTCGTACTGGAAGCCGTCGTCGTCGGTGCGGGTGAAGACCGAGATCGGCTTGCCGGTCGCCTTGACGCCGGCTCCTGCCAGCGCCGCCTCGATCTTGGCGATCGCGTCCTTGAGGTTCGGGACCGCCTGGTCCCATTTCGCGGTGCCGGACAGGATCGCCGCGGGCTTGGCCGGCAGCGTCACCTCGTCCACGTCTGACGGGTCGCCCGGATTGGCGACGAGGGGCACCCGCCCCGCCGTCGGCGGCACCGGGGTCGAGGGCGGCAGGGCCTTGTCGGGGGCGGGCGGGGTCGGCGCCTGGTTGGTCCCCGGGCCGGGGCCCGGCGCCGTGGTAGTCGGCAGCGGCGTCGATTGCGCCGGCGACGGCGTCGAGGCCGGCGGCGCCGCGGGCGAGGGAGCCGGAGCCGGGCTCTGGGACGGAACTTGGGCCGGTTGCTGGGCCAGCACCGAAGCCCCGCAGGCCAGGGTGGCCACGAGGCCGATCGCGATCGTCGGGAGACGGGTCTTCATCACGGGCGCAGCTTTCCGCTTCGGGCGTGGGCCGGCATCGCCGGACCAATCGAACGCGTCAAGCGCAAAGCCGTTGCGGGTCGATCGCGGATGCGTGAGGAGGCCTCCTCCCGTCGGCTCGCCTGCGCGCCGGTTCTGGTCCATACACCCTCAGCCCCCCATCTGAGCGCTGCCGTTTCGGAGAGTCCCGCCCGTGTCCCCCCTCGCCCATCGCCGTTTCCTGAAGATGAACGGGCTCGGCAACGAGATCGTGGTGCTGGACCTGCGCGGGACCGACCTGCGGGTCCAGCCGGCGGAGGCCCGCGCCATCGCGGCCGATCCGGCCTCGCGCTTCGACCAGATGATGGTGCTGCACGATCCCGTGACCCCGGGCACCGACGCCCATGTCCGGATCTACAACACCGACGGCTCGGAGGCCGGCGCCTGCGGCAACGGCACCCGCTGCGTCGCCTGGGCGATGCTGGACGATCCGGTGATGGCCCGTCCGACGCTGGGCCAGAACCTCGTTCTCGAGACCCGGCCCGGGCTCCTCGAGGTCGTTCGCGTCTCGCCCGTCGATTTCACCGTCGACATGGGCGCGCCGCGCCTGGGATGGGACGAGATCCCGCTGGCCGAGCCGTTCCCGGATACCCGGCGCATCGAGTTGCAGATCGGGCCGATCGACGATCCGGTGCTGCATTCGCCGGGTGCCGTCAGCATGGGCAACCCGCACGCCGTGTTCTTCGTCGAGCGCGACCCGGACACCTACGATCTCGCCCGGATCGGCCCGCTGCTCGAATGCCACCCGATCTTTCCGGACCGGGCCAATATCTCGCTGGCGCAGGTGCTCGACCGCGGCCACATCCGCCTGCGGGTCTGGGAGCGCGGCGCCGGGCTGACCCGGGCCTGCGGCACCGCCGCCTGCGCGTCGCTGGTGGCGGCGGCGCGCCTGCGCCTGACCGATCGCGAGGCGACCGTGACCCTGCCGGGCGGCGATCTTCGCATCGCCTGGGGCGAGGACGACCACGTCCGCATGACCGGACCGACCGAACTGGAGCACGAGGGCACCTTCGCCCCGGCCTTGTTCGGGGCGGCCTGATGTCCGTCGAGGTCCTGAGCTTCGGCTGCCGCCTCAACGCCGCCGAATCGGAGACGATGCGCCGGCAGGCGGAGGCTGCGGGCCGCACCGACCTCCTCCTCGTCAATACCTGCGCGGTGACCGCGGAGGCCGGGCGCCAGGCCCGCAAGGCGATCCGTGCCGCGGCCCGGGCGAATCCGGCGGCGCGGGTGGTGGTGACCGGCTGCGGCGCCCAGGTCGAGACCGAGGCCTATGCCGCGATGCCGGAGGTGGCCGAGATCCTCGGCAACCGCCGCAAGCTGGATGCAGGGATCTGGGCCGATCCCGCGCCCGAGCGGGTGCGGATCGACGACGTGATGGCGCCGGGAGCCGATCCCCTCCCCGACGCGGTGCCGATGCGGGCCCGCACCCGCGCCTTCCTGCCGGTGCAGAACGGCTGCGACCACCGCTGCACCTTCTGCGTCATCCCGTTCGGCCGCGGCAATTCGCGCTCGGTGCCGGTGGCGAGCGCCGTGGCGCAGGTCCGCACCCTGGTGGCGGCCGGCACCCGCGAGGTGGTGCTCACCGGCGTCGACCTCACGGCCTATGGCCGCGATCTCGGCGGCGCCACCCTCGGCACCCTGGTGCGGGCGATCCTGCGCGGCGTGCCGGACCTCGACCGCCTGCGCCTGTCCTCGATCGATTCCGTCGAGGCCGATCCGGAACTGGTGGCGGCCTTCGCCGAGGAGGCGCGGCTGATGCCGCATCTCCACCTCTCGCTCCAGGCCGGCGACGACCTGATCCTCAAGCGCATGAAGCGCCGCCACGGCCGGGACGACGCGATCCGGTTCTGCGCCGAGATCCGGCGGTTGCGCCCCGACGCGGTGTTCGGCGCCGACCTGATCGCCGGCTTCCCGACCGAGACCGAGGCGCAGTTCACCCGCTCCCTCGACCTCGTCGAGGAATGCGGGCTTACCCAGCTCCACGTCTTCCCCTACTCGCCGCGTCCCGGCACGCCGGCCGCGCGGATGCCGCAGGTCGCGCCCTCCGAGATCCGCGAGCGCGCCGCCCGCCTGCGCGAGGCCGGGGCCGCCGCCTTCACGCGCCGCCTCGACCGCGAGGTCGGCGAGACCCGTCGGGTGCTCGCCGAGCGCGGCGGCATCGGGCGGACGGAAGGGTTTTTGCCGGTGCGGCTGCCGGTGGGGGTGGAGGCGGGCGCGCTGGTCGACCTGCTCGTCGCCGGGCATGACGGGCGGGTGCTCCACGCGGCCTGATCCCGGACCAGGGAACGGTGAGCCCTGCCCGAGACTTGTCCCTAGGGAAACTTATCCCAAGGGAAAACCGCATCCTCGCCGATCGCCTCCCGCCCGTCCCTTGGCGCCGTCACGCCGCGGCCATACGGAAGGATATCGACGACGTTCCGACTTCCCTGCCCCGGCCCATCGACGACTTGCCTGGCATGATTCCGCTCCGGACCACGCGCGACGACCGCCTCCTCGACGACGAGGACTGGTCCATGCTGATGCGGTATTCCCTCGACACGATCGCCGACATGATCATCTGGCTCGATCGCGACGCCCGGTACGTCTACGTCAACCGGGCGGCGACCAACCTGCTCGGCTATTCGGCGGACGAGTTCCGGCGCAAGCGGGTCTGGGACGTCGATCCGCATTTCGACGAAGCGCGCTGGCGCGCGCATTGGCGCGATCTGGAGGCGATGGGTTCGGTCAAGCTGGAGACCGTCAACACGTCGCGATCGGGGGAGCCGATTCCGATCGAGGTGACGGCGAACCTGGTCAGGTTCAAGGGCAAGGCCTTCAACTGCTCGATCGTGCGCGACATCTCTGCGCAGAAGCGGGCCGAGGCCGATCTGCGGTCCCTGAACGAGCGGATCTACGCGCTCAGCATCACCGATGCGCTGACCGGGCTCGCCAACCGGCGGCACCTCGATGCCGCGCTGGCGGAGGCGATCCGGCACCATGCCGGTACGGGCGAGCCGCTGTCGCTGATCCTGCTCGACGTCGATGCCTTCAAGGCCTTCAACGACCGTTACGGCCATATCGAGGGCGATGCCTGCCTGGCGCGGGTCGCATCGGCGCTGAGCGGGGCGTTGCACCGGAACGGCGACCTCGCGGCGCGCTACGGCGGCGAGGAATTCGCCTGCCTGCTCCCGAACACCCCGGAAAGCGAGGCCCTGGCGCTCGCCGAGAGGCTCCTTGCCACGATCGCGGATCTGGCGATCCCGCATGCCGCCTCGCCGGTGGCCGGGATGGTGACGGCGAGCTTCGGCGTCCTCACCGCCGCCTGCACGGCGGAGACCACGCCTCAGGCGCTGATCCGGGCGGTGGATCGATGCCTCTACCGGGCAAAGCGCGAGGGACGTAACCGCGTCGTCGGCACCGGCCGCTAAAGCGGGGCGAGGCCGCAGGCCGCGAGCCCCTCCCGCATGTGCCCCGGCGCCGGCGCCTCGACGGTGATCGTCGGCTTCTTCGGGTAGAGCGGCAGGCCGAGCGTCCGGGCATGGAGATGCAGGCCCGGCCCGCCGTGGCGCGGGGCGGTGCCGTAGATCGGATCGCCCAGGATCGGCCAGCCCATCGCGGCGCAATGCACCCGGAGCTGGTGGGTGCGCCCGGTCACCGGGTTCAGCGCCAGCCAGGTCCGGCCGGAGGCGGGATCGCGCCCCATCACCCGCCAGCGGGTGAGCGAGGGATCGCCCGCGGGGTCGGTCTTCATCCACCAGCTGCGCGGATCGTCGGAGCGGCGCATCAGCGGGAGATCGATCTCGCCGGTCTCCTCGGCGGGCCCGCCCTCGACGAGCGCCCAGTAGGTCTTCTCGGCGCGGCCCTGCGCGAACAGGGCGTTCAGCCGGGCCAGCGCCTTGGCGTGGCGGCCCAGCGCCAGGCAGCCGGAGGTGTCGCGGTCGAGGCGGTGGGCGGCCTCCGGCCGGCGCGGCAGGCCGAAGCGCAGGGCGTCGAGGTGCCGGGTCAGCGTCTCGCCGCCCTTCGGCCCCGGATGCACCGGCAATCCCGCCGGCTTGTCGATGACGAGCACGAGGGCATCGCGGTAGAGGAGCCGCGAGAGTATGTCGTCAACGATCATGAGCCTGTCGCAGTGGCGGCGGATGCGGGCGAAGTCCGGGGCAGACCGCCCTAGATCGTCGGCAGGGTCTGGAGCAAGTGCGGATGAGTGAGACGAAGCAGCCGGGCTGGCTCGGCCGACTGTTCGGCCGGAAGGCCGAGACGCCGACCGAGAAGCCGAGCGAGGCCCCCGCCGAAGCTCCCGTCGAGAGCGCCGCGCCCGATCCCGCCGAGGCGATGCCGACGGAGCCGACCGGCACCCTGTCGGAGGGCGTGCCCGACTTCGCCACCGCCGCCGACGACGTCCTGCCGGCCCCGCCCACGGTGACGGAAGCCTCGCCGGAGACCGAGCCGGAGCACGACCTGCCCGACGAGCTCGCCGGCGCCGACCTGGAGCCGGTCGAGGGGGTGACCCCAGAGGGCGAGGTGCCGGCGGCGCCCGGGCCCGAGCCTGTGGCCCCGGAGCCCGTCGTCTCCGAGCCGGTCCCTGCGGCCTCCGTCCCGGAGGAGCCCGTCGCGGAGGCCCCGGCGGAGGAAGCCCCGCTCGTCATCTACCAGCCCCCGCCCCAGGCCCCGGCGGGCGAGGAGAAGCGCGGCTGGTGGAGCCGGCTGACCGGCGGCCTCAAGCGCACCTCCTCGGCCCTGTCCGACCGGGTGACCGGGCTGTTCACCAAGCGCAAGCTCGACGCCGACACCCTGGAGGAGCTGGAGGACGCGCTGATCCAGGCCGATTTCGGCCTCGACACCGCGGCCCGCATCGCCGAGGCCGTCGGCAAGGGCCGCTACGAGAAGGGCATCGCCCCCGACGAGGTCCGGGCGATCCTGGCCTCCGAGGTCGAGCGCGCTCTCGATCCGGTGGCCCAGCCCCTCGTCATCGACACCACCAAGAAGCCGTTCGTGATCCTGATGATCGGCGTCAACGGCGCCGGCAAGACCACGACGATCGGCAAGCTGACGCAAAAATTCCGGGCGCAGGGCCACAGCGTGATGCTGGCCGCCGGCGACACCTTCCGGGCCGCGGCGATCGAGCAGCTGCGGGTCTGGGGCGAGCGCACCGGCGCCCCGGTGGTGGCCCGCCCGCAAGGATCGGACGCCGCCGGCCTCGCCTTCGACGCGCTCCAGGCCGCCCGCGACGCCGGCACCGACATCCTGATGATCGACACCGCCGGCCGGCTCCAGAACAAGGCCGGGCTGATGGCCGAGCTGGAGAAGGTGATCCGGGTGATCCGCAAGCTCGACGCGGAGGCGCCCCACGCCGTGCTCCTCGTCCTCGACGCGACGGTCGGCCAGAACGCGCTCAGCCAGGTCGAGATCTTCCAGAAGGCGGCCGGCGTCACCGGGCTGGTGATGACCAAGCTCGACGGGACGGCGCGGGGCGGCATCCTGGTGGCGCTCGCCGCCAAGTTCGGCCTGCCGGTCCACTTCATCGGCGTCGGCGAGGGCGTGGACGATCTCGAACCCTTCGCCGCCCGGGACTTCGCCCGGGCGATCGCCGGGCTCGACAAGAACTGAGGAGCACCGGGGAGCGGGCGGCGTCAGTACACGTCGCCCTCCGCCGGAGCGGCGGGCGCCGGCCGGCTCGCCGCCGGCGCCTGGGGCGCAGGGGATCTCGCGGCGGCGGCCGGGGTACGGGCGGCCGGCCCGGCCGGGCCCCGTGGACCGGGTGGCCCCGCCGGGCCCACGGGCCCGCGCGGACCGGTCTTGCCCGGCGCGCCGGCCTCCCCCCGCGCGCCGGACGGTCCGGGCGCCCCCGGCAGGCCGGCTTCGCCGCGAGGCCCCGCCTCGCCCTGGGGACCGGCCTCGCCGCGCGGACCGGGTTCGCCCGGCGCGCCGGCGTCTCCTCGCGCGCCCGATGCTCCGGGCGCACCCGCAAGCCCGGCTTCCCCTCGCAATCCTGCTTCGCCGCGCGCCCCGGCAGGACCGGGTGGACCGGCTTCGCCGCGAGGGCCGGTTTCACCTCGCGGTCCCGTCTCCCCGCGAGGGCCCGGGGGACCGGGCGGCCCGGTCACGGTCCTGATCTCGGCATGACCCGCCGGGCCTGCGGCGCCCGCCGGGCCCTCGCGGCCCGCGGGACCCTGCTGGCCGCACTCGCCCACCACCGCGCCGCGCTCCTGGGCGCCGGCGCGCAGGGTCACGATGCAGGTCGCCGGATGGTAGACGAGGCGGAACTCGAACTTGCCGCGGGAATCGGCCCGGGCGGTGAAGCGGCCGTCGAGGCCGATCTCGGTCTCCGGCGCGTCGACGGTGCCGAGCACCCAGAGTTCGCCCGCGGTGATCCGCGCCGCCAGGATCTGGATCTCGGCCCGGGCCGGCGCCGCGACCAGCCAGGCGGCGAGGGCCGCGCCCGATCGCCAGACGAGACGTCCGGTTCCGCCGCGTCCCATCGCCCGCCCCCGCCTGCTCGATCCCGCCGCACAAGTGTTTTTCCGGGCGACCGAAAGTCAAGCACCGCCGAATCGTCAGCACAGGCACGATGGTCGATGTTGTTCGCCGATGGTGGAGCTTGACCGTGCCTCGTCACGGTTCGGGCCCGACATAGACCGCCCGCGGCCGGATCAGCCCGCCGGCCTGGCGCTGCTCCAGGGCTTGCGCGATCCAGCCGACCGAGCGGCCGAGGGCGAAGAGCCCGAACGCGCTGCCCCGCGGCAGGCCGTGGTGACGGCGCAGGGCCACGAGGGCGAGGTCGAGGGAGGGCCTCGCCCCGGTCAGCTCCTCGCCCGCCGCCACGATCGCCCGCAGGCGCGGATCCTCGGCGAGCAGCGGCGCCAGCAGGGCGGCGGCCCGCGGATCACCGGCGGGATAGAGCGGGTGGCCGAAGCCCGGCAGGGGCTCGCGCCCGGCGAGCTGGCGGCGCAAGGCCGCGGCCGGATCGACCCCGTCGAGACCGTCCCACAGGGTCTCCACCCGGGCGGTCATGCCGCCGTGGCGGCTGCCGCTCAGCGCCGCGAGCCCGCCGATCACCGCCGCCCGCAGGCTCGCCCCCGCCGAGGCGATGCAGCGGGCGGTGAAGCCCGAGGCGTTCAGCTCGTGATCGGCGCACAGGACCAGGGCGCGGCGGATCGCCTCCGCGCCCGCCGGATCGAGCCCCCAGGCCTCGGCGCAGTGCCGGTGGAGCGGCGCAGTGCTTGCCGCGCGGCCGGTGACGCAGGCGCCGAGCGCGCGCACGAGGGCGCCGCTCCCCGCGGCCAACCGGGCCGGGTCCTGCTGCCAGGACGCCGTCGGCTCGTCCCCTATTGCCGTCGGCTCGTCCTCCGTCGCCGCCGCGAAGGCCCCGATGAGATCGCCGCCGCGCGGTTCCACGGCCGCCGCCGCCAGTCCGAAGGCGGCGGCGAGCGGCATGGCCCAGAGCGTCGCCGCCACCTCCTCCAGGGTCGCGGTCTCGGCGAGGGCGACGGCATCGCTGCCGCGGTAATACAGGGTCCCGTCGCGGATCAGCGTGACGGCGGTGTCCAGGACCGGCAGTCCCCAATCGAGGGCGGCCCGGGCGACCTCCCGCGGGCGCCTTCCGCGATGCCGGGCCTCGGCGAGCCGGGCGACCGCCTCGGCCGCGTAGGCCCGCACCCGCGGATCGGCGGTCGGATACGCCTCGATCAGCCCGCGGCTGACATAGGCGTAGAGGGTCTGGCGGCTCACCCCGAGACGGGCAGCGGCCTCGGCGGCGGTGATCCGAGGTTGATTCGGGTAATCAAGATTGACGATTGGGCCCGCTCGGCGCGCTCCTGTCACCGGGAGCCTTCGTGAACACGGAAGCAGGCGATGACATCCGAGACGGGCAATCCGGTCTTCGTGGCCATGCTGGACGCGATCCGGCGCACCCTCGGCGCCGGACCCACGCCGCCGGTGAGCGTGACCGGGGCCGGCGCCCTCCCGTCGATCTTCCCGGTCAGCGACCTCGCGGCGGCCTCGGTCGCGGCGGCTGGGTTGGCGCTGGCCGACCTCGTCGAGACCCGCTTCGGTCGGCGCCCGGACGTGAGCGTCGACCGGCGCCTCGCGGCGTTCTGGTTCGCCCGCTCCCTCCATCCGCAAGGGTGGGAGGTGCCGCCGCTCTGGGATCCGGTGGCCGGCGATTATCGGGCGGCCGACGGCTGGATCCGGCTCCACACCAACGCGCCGCATCACCGCGACGCCGCCCTGGCGGTGCTCGGCACCCCACCGGAGCGGGAGGCGGTGGCGGCGGCAGTCCGGCAATGGAGCGCGGACGATCTCGAAGGCGCGGTGGTCGCGGCCGGCGGCTGCGCCGCCGCGATGCGCTCGGCCGAGGCCTGGGGCATCCACCCGCAAGGAGCGGCGGTGGCTCACGAGCCCCTGGTCGCGTGGGAGGCGGGCGAGACAGGGCCGGACGGTCTCGCGGCGGCGCGAGCGGACAGGCCCCTGGCGGGATTGCGGGTCCTCGACCTCACGCGCGTGCTGGCCGGCCCCGTCGCGACCCGCTTCCTCGCCGGGTTCGGCGCGACGGTGTTGCGCCTCGACCCGCCGGCCTGGGACGAGCCCGGCGTGCTGCCGGACACGACGCTGGGCAAGGCCTGCGCCCGGCTCGACCTGAAGACGCCGGGCGGGCGGGCGCGGTTCGAGGAACTGCTGGCGTCGGCCGATGTGCTGGTCCACGGTTACCGGCCGGACGCGCTCACCCGGCTCGGGCTCGACGCGGCCACCCGCGCCCGCCTGCGGCCGGGCCTGGTCGATGTCGCTCTCGACGCCTATGGCTGGACCGGCCCGTGGCGGGAACGGCGCGGCTTCGACAGCCTGGTCCAGATGAGTTGCGGCATCGCCGCGGCCGGGATGGTCCGCGCCGGCGCCGACAAGCCGGTGCCGCTGCCGGTCCAGGCCCTCGACCACGCCACCGGCCATCTGATGGCCGCCGCCGTGCTGCACGGCCTGAGCCGGCGCCTGACGACCGGGCGGGGCGCGACGGCGCGTCTGTCCCTCGCCCGCACGGCCCTGCTCCTCACGGCCGCGCCGTCTCCCCTCCCCGAGGACGCGCCCGCCGCCCCGAGCCGGGGGGACTTTTCCGAGGCGCCGGAGCGCACCGGCTGGGGCCCCGCCTTGCGCCTGCACCCTCCCCTCACTCTCGCCGGCGTGCCGATGCGGTGGGACCGGCCTGCCGGCCCGCTCGGTGCCGATGCACCTGTCTGGTGAGGAACGGGGCCAGCCGGCGTAAGCTGGCCGGGCTCATCCGCACCAGCCCCGCTCCGACCCGGCCGCCTTCCACCCATCAGGAGAGCCGCGACCACCACACGCACAACCACCCGGGGCAGGACGGTCACGAGCCGCAGCGCCACAGCCCGGCGGAGGAGAAGTCGTGAAAGCTTGTTCGGGTTGACGGACTGAATTCAAACCCTCGGTGTCATCCCGGGGCCGCGCAGCGGAACCCGGGATCCATGACCGCTGGCGATGCAGGATGAAGCGGACTGACTTCCGCTTTTTCCATCGACCTCAGCGGTTATGGATCCCGGGTTCCCGGCTGCGCCGGGCCCCAGGATGACGTGGAGGGGTCTCGGCGTCTGTTGCAGATCGATCGGTGTACCTGCTCGGACAGGCTCCGAGTGGCTTCAGCCTACGGTCACCGCCGCCCCGTCGACCCCCGAGCGATGAGCCGCCCGCTCAGCACCACCTTGCGCACCGGCTGCCCCGGATTCTTCAACCGGTCGAACAGCAGCCCCATCGCCTGGGCGCCGATCTCGGCGACCGGCTGCTCGATCACCGTCAGGCCGGGCTCGACCAGCTCGGTCCAGGGCTCGTTGTCGAAGCCCGCCAGCGCGAGCCCGTCGGGCCAGGCCACGCCCGCCGCGCGAGCCGCCCGCACCGCCCCCATCAGGATCAGGCCGTTCGAGACGACCAGCGCCTCGGGCCGCGACGGCTCGGCGAGCCAGCGCGCCACCTCCCCTTGCGCCGGCTCGGCGTCGGGCGGCACATTGCGCATCTGCGGCTCCAGCCCGTGCCGGCGCATCGCCGCGAGATAGCCGTCGCGGCGCTCCTCGGCGGTCGAGCTCGTCGAGCCGAACAGCCCGGCGATGCGGGAATAGCCCTGTTCCACCAGGTGATCGACCAGGGCGGCGCCGGCCGCGACGTTGTCGAGCACCACGCCGTCATGGCCGCCGGGCGGCCCGGTACGGTCGATCAGCACCAGGGGGAACGGAAAATCCTCCGGCCGCAGCCGCTCGGCCGTGCGGCGGGTCGGCGCGAAGACGACGCCGGTGACCCGCTCCTCCTGCATCAGCCGCAGGTACAGGGCCTCGCGCTCGGCGTCCTCGCCGGTGTTGCACAGGATCAGCCGCATCCCAGCCTGGTAGGCCGCATCCTCGACCGCCCGGCTGACCGCGGTGAAGAACGGGTTCCGGATGTCGGCGACGATGAGCCCGATGGTCTGGGCCGATTGCGAGCGCAGGCGGCGGGCGGACAGGTTCGGCCGGTAGCCGGTCGCCCGGACCGCCGCCTCGACCTGCTCGCGCAGGGCGTCGCTGACCGGGCCTTTTCCCAAGGCCCGCGACACGGTCGCGGTGGATACGCCCGCGGCGCGGGCGACGTCACGGATGCCGACGGTCATCGCCTCGAAAACGTTTTCAGGATCGGTACCACCGTTGTGGCAGGCGTGGCCGCTCCGTGCAAGTCCTGACACTCATCCCCCCACTCTCCCTCGACGAAGAAGATTGACAGAGGTTGTGAAAACGTTTTCATAAGCGTCAAGGAAAACTCGATCGCCTCCTGGGAGGAAGCCCGCCATGCTCGCGCCGACACCGCCGCTGACGCCGCGCGTCCTGATCCGCACCGCCGCCGCGCCCGCGACCAAGGAGGCCGCGATCCGCGAGGCGGCCCAGCTCCTCGTCGCCGCCGGCTGCATCGATCCGGCCTACGAGGCCAGCATGCTGCGCCGCGAGGGGGTCGCGAACACCTATCTCGGCCACGGCGTGGTGATCCCGCACGGCATGGTCGACGATCGCGCCCTGGTGCGCGAGAGCGGGCTCGCCGTCCTCCAGGTGCCCGGCGGCGTCGCCTGGCACGACGGGCAGGACGCCCACCTCGTGGTGGCGATCGCCGCGCAATCCGACACCCACATCACGGTCCTGCGCCGCCTCACCCGCCTGATCCAGGACGAGGCCCGGCTGGAGCGCCTGCGCACCACGACCGACGCCGCCGAGATCGCCGCGGCTCTCGCCGAGGACGCTGCCGCGCCCGGCAGCGCCGGCCCCGCCGCCGACCTGCGCCAGAGCTTCACCTGGACCGTCGACTACCCGACCGGCCTGCATGCCCGCCCGGCCTCGGCCTGGGTCGAGGCGGCCCGGGCCAGCCCGGCCCGGATCCAGGTCCGCCACGGCGCCGAGGTGGCGGATGCCAAGAACCTGATCTCGCTGCTCCAGCTCGGCCTGCGCGCCGGCGACGAGGCGGTGATCTCCACGGACGGCGACGACGCCCCCGCCGTTCTGGCCCGGCTCAAGGCCGTGATCACCGGCCTGTCGGCCGGCGAGAAGGCGGCGGCGGCCCGCGCCGCGGAGGCCGCCGCGAAGGCCGCCGCCCCGGTGGCGGGCTGGAACCCGGCCGATCCCTGCCAGGTGATCCCCGGCATCGGCGCCAGCCCCGGCCTCGCCATCGGGCCGATTCACGTTCTCGGCCCGACCGAGGTCGCGGTGCCGGACGAGCCCGAGCCTCTGACCAGCGGCGGCGACCGGCTGCACGCGGCGCTCGAGAGCACGGCGGCGCAGCTGAAGGCGCTCGCCGACGATACCGGCCGACGCCTCGGCCAGGCCGATGCCGGGATCTTCAAGGCGCAGGCCGACCTCATCGCCGACACCGACCTGATCACGCTGGCCTGCCAGCTGATGGTCGAGGGTCACGGCGTCGCCTTCGCCTGGCACCGGGCGGTGGAGCGGATGGCCGGCCAGCTCTCGGCTTTGGGCAATCCGGTGCTCGCCGCCCGCGCGGCGGACCTGCGCGATGTCGGCCGCCGGGTGCTGGCGCAGATCGATCCCGCGCTCCAGGCCGGCCACGCCCTGCCGGACGCGCCCTGCATCCTGCTCAGCCCCGACCTCGCGCCTTCCGACACCGCCGGGCTCGACCCCGCCCGGGTGCTCGGGCTTGCCACCGCGCAAGGCGGGCCGACCTCCCACACGGCGATCCTGGCGCGGACGCTCGGCATCCCCTCGGTGGTGGCGGCCGGGCCCGGCCTTCTCGCTCTGCCTGCCGGCCGGACCGCGATCCTCGACGGCACGACAGGGCGGCTCTACCTCGATCCGAGCCAGCGCGACCTCGCCTCGGCGCACGCCTGGCGCGAATCCTTGCGGGCGACGCAAGAGGCGGAGGCACGCGAGCGCGGCCTGCCGGCCCGCACCCGCGACGGGCACGACCTCGCCATCGGCGCCAACGTCAACACGCCCGACCAGGTCCCCTTCGCCCTGTCGCAGGGCGCCGAGGGCGTCGGCCTGATGCGCACCGAGTTCCTGTTCCTGGAACGCGGCGACACCCCGGACGAGGACGACCAATACGCCACCTACCGGGCGATGCTGGAGGCGCTCCAGGGCCGTCCGCTGATCGTGCGCGCCCTCGACATCGGCGGCGACAAGCAGGTGCCCCATCTCGCCCTGCCGAAGGAGGAGAACCCCTTCCTCGGCGTGCGCGGCGCCCGCCTGCTGCTGCGCCGGCCCGACCTGATGGAGCCGCAGCTGCGCGCCCTCTACCGCGCCGCGAAGGATTGCGTGCCCGCCGGCGCCCCGACGGGGAAGGACGCGCCGCTCTCGATCATGTTCCCGATGATCACCTCGGTGCCCGAGGTGCTGGCCCTGCGCGCGGCCTGCGAGCGGATCCGGGCCGAGATCGGCGCGCCGGCCGTGCCCCTCGGCATCATGATCGAGGTGCCGGCCGCCGCGATCCAGGCCGATGCCCTGGCGGCGCATTGCGACTTCTTCTCGATCGGCACCAACGACCTGACGCAATACGCGCTCGCCATCGACCGCCAGAACACCGAGCTGGCGCCGGAGGCCGATTCGCTCCATCCGGCGGTCCTGCGCCTGGTGCGGATGACCTGCGAGGGAGCCGCCCGGCACGGGCGCTATGTCGGGGTCTGCGGCGGCATTGCCGGCGATCCGTTCGGGGCGGGGCTGCTCGCGGGACTCGGCGTCCACGAACTCTCGATGACGCCCCGCGACCTGCCGGCCGTGAAGGCCCGCCTGCGCGCCGCCTCGCTCGCCGAGCTGAAGGCGCTCGCCGACGACGCCTGCGCCCAGCCCGATGCCGCGTCGGTGCGGGCCCTCGACCGGGAGGCGCGGTCGTGACCCGAATCCTCACCCTCACCCTCAACCCGGCGATCGACCGGACCGTGACCCTCGACCGGCTGGCGCCGGGCGAGGTCCACCGCGCCCGCGCGGTGCGCGACGATGCCGGCGGCAAGGGCATCAACGTGGCGAGCTGCCTCGCCGATTGGGGCCTGCCCGTCACGGCGGCGGGCGTGCTCGGCGCCGGCAACGCCGCCGTCTTCGAGGCCCTGTTCTTAGCCAAGGGCATCGCGGATCGCTGCGTCTGCGTCGCCGGCGAGACCCGCATCAACCTGAAGCTCGTCGATCCCGCCGGCACCACCGACGTGAACCTGCCGGGCCTGACGCTCGACCCCGCGACCCTGCGGGCGGTGCGCGCCGTGCTGGCCGAGGCGGCCGGCCCGGAT
This sequence comes from Methylobacterium aquaticum, assembly GCF_016804325.1. Lineage (NCBI taxonomy): Bacteria > Pseudomonadati > Pseudomonadota > Alphaproteobacteria > Hyphomicrobiales > Methylobacteriaceae > Methylobacterium > Methylobacterium aquaticum. Next base: position 6,767,799 of record NZ_CP043627.1, on the reverse strand, counting down.
ACCCTGGTGGTCCTCGCCGGCAGCCTGCCGGCAGGCGCCGGGACCGGCCTCTACGCCGAGCTGACGGCGGAGCTGAAGAGCCGCGGCGCCCGGGTTCTGCTCGACGCCTCCGGGCCGCCGCTCGCCGCAGGCCTCGCCGCCGCGACCCTGCCCGACGTGGTCAAGCCGAACCGGCACGAGCTGGAGGAATGGGCCGGCCATCCGTTGCCCACCCTCGTCGACGTGGTCGAGGCGGCCCGCGGCCTCGTGCGGCGCGGCATCCCCCTGGTGGCGGTCTCGCTCGGGGCCGAGGGCGCGGTGTTCGTGCGTGAGCGGGAGGCCCTGCACGCGCTCGCCCCGGCGATCGAGGTCGCCAGCACCGTCGGAGCCGGCGATGCCCTGGTGGCGGGGCTGGTCGCCGGGCTCGTGGCCGATCTCAGCCTCGCCGACACCGCCCGCCTGGCGCTGGCCTTCGCGGCCGGCAAGCTGACCCGGGCCGGCGCCAACCTGCCGGGGCGCGAGGAAGTCGAAGCGATCGCAGGGGCGATCGAGGTTCGCACCCTGACGGCGTGAAACAAACAAGGTCCATCCCACCCACGACCTCATCCTGAGGTGTCAGTCGATCGCAGATCGACTGACCTCGAAGGAGGGTTCCAGAAACTACTGCGATCCCTGGAGCCCTCCTTCGAGGCTCACTCCGTTCGCACCTCAGGATGAGGTCGCGGATAGGATTGTGGAATGACTTGCCATTGACTTGAGCGCCGCCGCAACCGGCACCCACGAACAACCCAGGAGGAACACCCCATGACCCACTTGGTGGCCGTCGTCGGAGGCGGCGACCTCAGCACCCATGCGGTGCTGGCGGCCGAGGCCCTGCGCCGGGCGGCGGGGCGGCGCAACCAGCGCCTCGATCTCGAACTGCGCGGCCGCGGCGCGACCGGCGCGCCCCTGAGCGACGGCGCGATCCGGGAGGCCGACGCGGTGCTCCTCGTCGGCACCGGCGATCTCGGCGAGGGCCGCTTCGGCGCCCTGCACCGGGCCAAGGCGGCGATCGAGGACGTGCTCGCCGATGTCGACGGCGTCATCGACCGGGCGCTCGCCGGCAAGGGTCGCGGCGAGAAGGCTCAGGGTGCCGCCCCCGAAGCCGGCCCGAGGCGCATCGTCGCCATCACCTCCTGCCCGACCGGCATCGCCCACACCTTCATGGCGGCGGAAGGCATCCAGGCCGCCGCCCAGGCGCTCGGCCACGCGGTGCGGGTGGAGACGCAAGGCTCGGTCGGCGCCCGCGACGCGCTGACGCCGGACGAGATCGCGGCGGCCGACATCGTGCTCATCGCCGCCGATACCGGGGTCGACCGGGCGCGGTTCTCGGGCAAAAGGGTCTACGCCACCACCACCAAGGCGGCGATCCGCGACGGCAAGGGCCTGATCGCCACCGCCCTGAAGGATGCCGAGCTGCAGGGCGCGGCAATCGCCGAATCCGGCCCCGCCCGTCCGGCCGCCGCCGAGACGAAGGCCGGCGCCTACAAGCACCTGATGACCGGCGTGTCGTTCATGCTGCCCTTCGTGGTGGCGGGCGGCCTCCTGATCGCGCTCGCCTTCGCGTTCGGCGGCATCGACGCGATGTCGGCGGCCAACAAGGGCACGCTCGGCTTCGCGCTCGGCGAGATCGGCGCCAAGGCGGCCTTCGCGCTGATCGTGCCGGCGCTCGCCGGCTACATCGCCTTCTCGATCGCCGACCGGCCCGGCATCGCGCCGGGCATGATCGGCGGCATGCTGGCGGCCAACCTCAATGCGGGCTTCCTCGGCGGCATCGTGGCGGGCTTCATCGCCGGCTACACGGTGTCGTTCCTCAGCCGCTCCATCCGGCTGCCGAAGAACCTCGAGGGCCTGAAGCCCGTCCTGATCCTGCCGCTGATCGGCACGCTCGTGACCGGTCTCCTGATGGTCTACGTCGTCGGCGTGCCGGTGGCGGCGTTGCTCGCGGTCCTCACCGGCTGGCTCAAGGGCATGCAGGGCGCGAGCGCGCTGCTGCTGGGTCTCATCCTCGGCGGCATGATGGCGGTCGACATGGGCGGGCCGATCAACAAGGCGGCCTATGCTTCCTCCGCGGCGCTGATCTCCTCGGGCATCTACACCCCGATGGCCGCCGTGATGCTCGCCGGCATGACCCCGCCCCTCGGCATCGCGCTCGCCACCCGGCTCTTCCCCGGCCGGTTCAGCGAGCCGGAGCGCGAGGCCGGCACCGCCGCGGCGGTCCTGGGCGCCGCCTTCATCACCGAGGGCGCCATCCCCTTCGCGGCCGCCGACCCTCTGCGGGTGATCCCGGCCCTGGTGGCGGGCTCGGCGGTGGCGGGCGCGATCTCGATGACCGTCGGGGTCGAGCTGCGCGTCCCCCATGGCGGCCTGTTCGTGCTGCCGATCCCGAACGCCATCACCCCGGTACTCGGCGCCGTGGTGGCGCTCATCGCCGGCACGGCGATCACCGCCATCCTGGTCGGCGTCCTCAAGAAGCGGGCGGCCTGAACGGCCGTCTTTCCATGACGGCGGGACGGCCCGGACGGCCGTCCCGCGGCGGTGGTGATCCGGGCGATGTTACCCCCGGATCGTCGCCGGCAACGGTTTTTTCCTGTAGAGCCGGAGACCGGCCGGCGACGATGCGGGTTGGTGCTGGACGTCTGTCGGGATGGGCATCGCGATAAGATGGCGGTGATCGGGCGGGTCACCCTGGACCTGGTCCAGGACTTGAAGGCGGCGCGGAACACGGCCGAGATTGTCGCCGTGCTGACACGGGCCGGGACGGTGTTCGGCTACGAGCGCTTCGCCATCGCGGGCGCGCCGCAGAGCGCCGGCGAGAACCTGCCCGAGCGGCTGCTGCTGATGCACTGGCCGGAGGAATGGGCGACCCGGTACGTCGAGCAGGCCTACGTCCAGCACGACCCGGTGATGGCGCATGTCCGGCGCACCACCATGCCGTTCCTGTGGTCGGAAGTCCGGGTCGACCGCGACGCGGCGCTCGCCCGGCGCATCATGGGCGAGGCTCCGGCCTTCGGCCTCGGCGACGGGCTCTGCGTGCCGATCCACGACGTCGACGGCACCGAGACCGCGGCCTCGTTCGGCGCTCCGCGGATGGACCTCTCGGACGAGGCCCGGGCGGGCTTGCACCTCCTGGCGATCTACGCCCACCTCGCCTCGCGCAGCTTCGGCCCCGCCGCGCCGGCACGGCCCACCCGCCGCCCGGGTGGGCTCGCCCGCTGCACCAGGCGCGAGATCGAGTGCATCAAATGGGCCGCCGCCGGCAAGACCGGCTGGGAGACCTCCGAGATCCTGTCGCTGTCGCAGCGCACGGTGGAGGATTACCTGCGCAATGCCGCCCGCAAGCTCGGCGCCGTCAACCGGGTGCAGCTCGTCGCCCAGGCGATGCGCGAGGGATTGATCGATTAGACCGGCGCCCGCCACGATGCGGCCCCGCGGAAAGACGATCCTCGTCGACGGCCCGCAGTGACGTGGGGGATGAGGCGCGACGCGGCCGTCCCGGGCCGGAAACCCCGCTCGTCCTAGGCGCGTCTGATCTTCCCGCGGCGCCGCGTGATCGCATCTCGAGTTGCCGAACGACGCATCGCGTCGCCCTCATGACAATCTCGAAATTATCGAAAAATCGAAAAAACCTTCTACGCCCACTATGATTTCATGATTTTAAATCGGCTATCCAACCATACCGTAAATTTACGGTCTATCTCATTCTAGGTTCACAGATCATGACTGGCTCCAGAGCAAGGAGCCCTGATCTTGATCACGATCATCGATCGCGAAAACTACCACGCCAGCGCGGATCTGCTCGACAGGATATATTGCTTCCGCCACCGCCTGTTCGTCGAGACGATGCGCTGGGAGGCCTGCCGCAAGCCCGATGGGCGCGAGCGCGACCAGTTCGACGGGCCGGACTGCATCCACGTCGCCGGCATCGACGACGGCGAGGTCGTGTCGTATTCGCGCCTGCTGCCGACCACCCGGCCGCATCTCCAGAGCCACGTCTACCCGCAGCTCCTCCAGGGCGCGACGGTGCCGACCGGCCCGCGGCTGTTCGAGTGGACCCGCTGCGGCGCTGCGCCCTGGCGGCGGGCCTCGGCCACCGCGAAGGACCCGGTCGCCGGGCGCCAGTTCGTGGCGGTGGCCGAGCTGACCGGGCTCCTGGGCCTCGACGGGTACCTGATCCAGGCCCACCCGATCATGATCACCCATCTGGCGACCCTCGGCTGGGACACCGAGCCCCTGGCGCTGCCGATGATCTATGACGGCAATCCCCTGGTGCCGTTCCTCTGCCGCTGGACGCCCGCCACCGCCGACACCACCCGGGCGGTGTTCGGATTGGAGGGCACGCCCTACGACGTGACGCGCGGCCTCGGGCGGGACCGCGAGACCGGGGAGCGCATCCTGCGGGCCTCGTGAGCCCTACTCCACCCCGGCCGGGGGCTTCAGCGTCGCGCCGATGCGCGAGGACACGATCACCGCCTGGGTGCGGCTCTCGACGCCGAGCTTCTGCAGGATCGCTGAGACATGGGCCTTCACGGTCGCCTCCGAGACGCCGAGCTCGTAGGCGATCTGCTTGTTGAGCAATCCCTCCGAGAGCATCATCAGCACCCGCACCTGCTGCGGCGTCAGGGTGGCGAGGCGGCGCATCAGGTCGGCCGTCTCCTTGTCTTCGGAGGCCGACAACTCGATGTCAGGCGGCGACCAGTGGCCGCCGGCGAGCACCTGGCCGATCGCCTCGCCGATGCGGTCGACCTCGAGGGATTTCGGGATGAAGCCGGCGGCGCCGAAATCGAGGGCGCGGCGGATCACCACCGGATCCTCGTTGGCGGAGACGATCACCACGGGGATCGCCGGGTGCTGCGCCCGCAGGTAGATCAGGCCGGAAAACCCCTGCACCCCCGGCATGGTGAGGTCGAGGAGCACGAGGTCGACCTCGTGCTCGTCATCGAGGATCTTGGTCAGCGGTTCGAGCCCGCTCGCCTCGAGGATCCGGGCGCCGGGCAGAATGGCCGTCACGGCCCCGCGCAGGGCACCGCGAAAGAGCGGGTGGTCGTCCGCGACGACGATGGTGGTCTCGGAACCCAACGCACTCCCCGCCACGGCACCCGCGCTCCTTGGCGCCTCTCGGCCTACTTCTTTTGTCTCTATAGCTTTTTTTGGCGGGCTTGAAACCGGAGCGTGTGCGTTCTCCACGCCGGCAATGGGGCCGGCGGAATGCTGAGACGGGCCTTGCGGCGGGGCGAACCCCGCCGAAGGAGAAGTGCCGGGATCAGTCGAGCGTGCCGGTCAGGGCGGCGGCGGCCGGCTCGACATAGCCGCGCGCGACCAGCTCGGGCTGCGGCGCACGCCGGCGGGCGGCCGGGACCGGCTGGGGCGTCGTGGTCAGCTCGGCCTGGGCCCGCACGGCCGCGGTGTCGCGGGCCGCCTCGCGCATGATCGGCGGGAAGACGGTGACGGAAGCGGAACGATCCTGCGCATTCGCCGGCCAGGCGCTGAGGGCGAGGAGAGAGATGGCGAAATACTTCATGACTGATCTCACTGATTCATTGTTGGGAATGTCGCTTTCCATCAAATGATCATAAAATTTGCTGCATCGCAACATGAAATATAAGACATGAGAATGAACCATTCTTGATTACGGATATTTTTGCAATTGACAGGACATGCGCGATCACAAGCACCAAACACGCCGAGAAAACGATTTAAAACCTCAGAACATGAATCGATCAGCGCGCATCGTCGGACAGATTACGCTTGCCCAAGCACGGAATTCCGTCTGTCGCGGAGCAGGCCGACGACATCCGGCACAGGGGCCGTCGGTGTCCCTGCACGATGAAAAGCGTGGCGACGGCGAGAATCGGCCGGGTGGACCGGCAGAGGCGGTCGGCCCGCTACGGGCGACGACCTGCCGGCCGCGCTCGGCGAGGATGCGATATTTCCCGGTCGGGGGCCCCGGACCGGCGTCGTGCCCTACCGGCGAGCCGGTTGCCACCTCCGGCCCGCCATCATCCACGCAACCGGTGCAAGGCGCTCATGCGCCGACGAGGTGCAGCACGATCTCGCGCCGATGCGGCCGGTCGCGGTGCTCGATCAGGTAGATGCCCTGCCAGGTGCCGAGCGCCAGCCGGCCCTCCACGAGCGGGATCGTCAGGGCCGAGTCGGTGAGCAGGGTGCGGAGATGCGCCGGCATGTCGTCCGGTCCCTCGCTATCATGGACATAACCCGCATGGCGCGGCGCCAGCCCGTCGAGGGCGGTCATCAGGTCGGTGCGCACGTCCGGGTCGGCATTCTCCTGGATCGTCAGCGACGCCGAGGTGTGGCGGCAGAACACCGTGAGCAGGCCGTGGCGCAGGCCCGTCTCGCGCACGAAGCCGGCCGCCGCCTCGGTGATCTCGGTGAAGCCCTGGCCCCTGGTGTCGACCACGAGGCGTCCGGTGGCCTGGCGGGTGACCGGACCCTCGGCGATGGTCTCGACGCGTCTCATCCGGCGATCTCCCGTCCGGGGTGAACCTCTTTCTCGCCACGGGCCAGGATGCGCTCCAGCGCCTCGATCCGGTCGGCCTCGGCCGGCGGCTTGTCCCAGCGGATCCGGCTGACCCGGGGAAACCGCATCGCCACGCCCGATTTGTGCCGGGTCGAGCGCTGCACGCCCTCGAAGGCGATCTCCAGGACCAGCCCCTTGCCCACCCCGTATTCCACCTCCCGCACCGGGCCGAAGCGCTTGGTGGTGTGGTTGCGGACGTAGCGGTCGAGCTTGGCCAGCTCCTCGTCGGTGAAGCCGTGATAGGCCTTGCCTACCGGCACCAGCTCTTCCGCCCCGTCCGGTGCCTCGCGCCAGACCCCGAACGTGTAGTCGGAATAGAACGACGAGCGTTTGCCGTGGCCGCGCTGGGCGTACATCATCACCGCGTCGACCAGATAAGGCTCGCGCTTCCACTTCCACCATGGCCCCTTGGGACGGCCGGGCTGGTAGGGGCTGGTCAGCCGCTTGAGCATCACCCCCTCGATCGCGTCCGCATCCGGCCCGGCGCCGACCGAGGCCGGATCGGCCCGCGCGGCGGCGAGCGCCTCCCAGTCGGCGAAGGGCACGAGCGGCGAGAGGTCGATGCGGGCGTGGTCGAGCCCGGCGACGAAGGCCTCCAGCCGGGCCCGGCGCTCGGCGAAGGCCAACGGTCGCAGGTCCTCCCCGTCCTCGGCCAGGAGGTCGTAGGCGCGGACATGGGCCGGGAACTCCTGGAGGAGCTTGCCGGTCACCGCCTTCCGGTTGAGGCGCTGCTGGAGCACGTTGAAGCTCTGCACCCGTTCCTCGCGAAGAATCAGCAATTCGCCGTCGAGGGCGCCCGAGAAGGTGATCGCCTCGGCGAGATCCGGGAAGGCACCGGAAATGTCCTCGCCGGTGCGCGAGTAGATCTTCTGGACCTGTCTGCCGTCGCGGTCGCGGCCGCCGGCGAGCTGGACCCGGATGCCGTCCCATTTCCACTCGGCCGAGAACGCCTCCGGCTCCAGCTTGTCGAAGTCGCTCTCCTCCTCGATCGGATGCGACAGCATCGGCGGACGGAACGGCGCCGGGTTGACCGATTCCGGCGGGCCGGCCCGGCCCTCGACCCAGGCGAACAGCTCGGGGTACGGCGCCTCCAAACCGTGCCAGACCTCCTCGACCGCGTCGGCCTCGTGGCCGCCGAGGCTCGCCACCGCGGTCTTGGCCAGCCTTGCCGAGACGCCGACCCGCAATTCCCCGGTGATGAGCTTGAGGAGCGCCCAGCGCCCGGTCTCGTCGAGGGCGTCGAGCCAGGCGGCGAGCCGCGCCGGCAGCTCGCCCTTGCCGATGGTGCCCAGTGCCTCCACCACCTCGGACAGGGTCGGCACCGGCGGATTGTTGTGGCCGGGGCCCGGCGCATCGCCACGCCCGGGCCAGATCAGCGCCGTCGATTCCGCGAGGTCGCCGACATAGTTGTGCGAGAGCCGGAACAGCACCGGATCGACCCGTTCCTCGACGAGGCCGCGGATCAGGCCGGGCTTGGCCTCGCGGAAGCTCAACGAGCCGGTCATGGCGGCGAGCGCATAGCCGCGGTCCGGGTCGGGGGTATGGCGGAAGAAATCCTGGAGCAGGCGCAGCTTGGCGTTGCGCCGCGGCTCGTAGGCGAGGCGGTCGAGGAGATGGGCGAAGTCGTTCACGCGGCCGTCTCCGCAGTCTCCGGCTTGGTGTGAGGCTCGGGCTCCGCCTCGCCCTCGTCGCCGTAGCCCAGCATGTGCAGGGGCTTGGCGCGGATGCCTTGCGTGCCGCACCAATGCACCAGGGCATCCTCCTGGCCGTGGGTGACCCAGACCTCGCCGGCCCCCGTCTCCTTGATGGTGCGGCAGAGGTCGTCCCAGTCCGAATGGTCGGAGATGACCAGCGGCAGCTCGACGCCCTTCTGGCGGGCGCGCGCCCGCACCCGCATCCAGCCGGAGGCGAAGCCCGTGACCGGATCGGGGAATTTGCGCGACCACAGGTCCTGGATCGACGAGGGCGGGCAGATCACGATCTTGCCGCCGAGCTTCGGCCGCTCCGCCGCCACGACCTTGACCGTCTCGCCGAGCGGGATGCCCTCGCGCCGGTAGAGCTCGGTCAGCTTCTCCATCGCGCCGTGCAGGTAGATCGGGTCGGAGAACCCTTCCTCGCGCAGGAGCGCCATCACCCGTTGCGCCTTGCCGAGCGCGTAGGCGCCGACGATGTGGGTGCGCTCGGGAAACAGCCGCACCGAATCGAGCAGCTTGCGCACCTCGTCGCGGGCGACCGGGTGGCGGAAGACCGGCAGGCCGAAGGTGGCCTCGGTGATGAACACGTCGCAGGGCACCACCTCGAAGGGCAGGCAGGTCGGGTCGCGCGCCCGCTTGTAGTCGCCCGAATTGACGATCCGGCAGCCGCCCTGCTCGATCGCCACCTGCGCCGAGCCCAGCACGTGGCCGGCGGGGTGGAAGCGCAGAGTGACCTCGCCCATCCGGATCGCCTCGCCGAGGCGCGCCTCCTGGCGGGTCCGGCAGAAGTCCTCGCCGTAGCGCACCGCCATGATGCGCAGGGTCTCGGGCGTCGCCAGCACCGCGCCGTGGCCGGCACGGGCATGGTCGGAATGGCCGTGGGTGATGACCGCGCGCGGCACCGGGCGGACCGGATCGACGTGGAAGTCGCCCGGCGGGCAGTACAATCCCTCCCGGGTCAGGGTGAGGAGATCAGTGGGGCGCGGCGCCATGGATCCTCGTTGCGCGGGGAGGCCTCTTCCCGGGACCGGGGCCGGGTATATAGGCGGCCCGGACCGTTCGTCCCTCCCCTCCCTTGAGAAGCCTCTCAGCGATGCCCGCCCCCGCCCGCTCCTCCGGCGACCTCCTCGCCGACCGCCGCTATGCCTGGGCCGAAGCGGCCCTGGCCGAGGGCGACGCGGAGGCCGCCGCCGACCTCGCCGCCCAGGTGCTGGAACGGGTGCCCGGCTACGGCCCGGCCTGGCTGCTCGTCGGCCGCGCCCGCGCCGCCGACCCGGCGCGACGGGGAGAGGCCGCGGAGGCGTTCCGGGCGGTGCTCGCCCTCGATCCAGAGGATTCCCTGGGCGCCCGCCTGCATCTGGCGGAACTCGGCGAACTGAAGGAGGAGGCGATCTCGCCGGCCTATGTGCGGGCCCTGTTCGACGGCTATGCCGGCCGCTTCGAGCGTCATCTGGTCGAGGGGTTGGGCTATCGCGGCCCGGCGCTGATCCGGGCGGCGCTGGAGCGCCTGCGGGGGCCGGAGGCCCGCTTCCCCCGCATCCTCGATCTCGGCTGCGGCACCGGCCTGATGGCCCGGGCGCTCGACGGGATGGCGGGCTCGCTCGCCGGCATCGACCTCTCGCCCCGGATGCTGGCCGAGGCCCGGCGCACCGGCCTCTATGCCCGCCTGCACGAAGGCGACCTGCGGGACTTTTTAACGGCCGAGCCGCCTGCGAGCGCCGACCTTCTGGTGGCGGCCGACGTGTTCATCTACCTGCGCGAGATCGGCCCGGTCCTCGCCGCCGCGGCCCGGGTGCTGGCGCCCGGCGGTCTGTTCGCCTTCACGATCCAGGGGCATCCGGGTGAAACCGGCGCGGTGCTCGGGGCCGACGGGCGCTACGCCCACGGCGTCGCGACCCTGCGCGAGGCGGCGGAGGCCGCGGGGTTGGCGATCGCATTGCTGGAGCCGGCGGAGATCCGGCGCCAGAACGGGGCGGGCGTGCCGGGGTGGCTGGCGGTGTTGGGGCGCTGAGCGGACGAAGCGTTGGAAACCATACGGAACAGAACACGAGCGTTCAGGCTAGGCTCCAGCCCTTCCCACTCACGACCTCATCCTGAGGTGCGACTGAAAGGAGCCTCGAAGGAGGGCTCCAGAACTCTCCGCGATCCCTGGAGCCCTCCTTCGAGGTCAGCCCATCTTCGATGGGCTAACACCTCAGGATGAGGTCGCGAATGAGATTGCAGAGTTGAATCGAACAAACGGGCTCTGCCACCGCCGCTCAGCGCGGATTCGGATCCATCGGATCGGCGCCGCCCGGCCTCGGTCCGTCATTGGTCGGGAAGAAGCGCCGCGACGGCGACTGGCGCGGCTGCACCGGGGTGCCGCGCAGGGGCTCGACGTCGACCTGGCCCTGGCGGTTGACCTGGCGGCTGCGCGGCGCGTCGTCGCCGCCGCGCGCCTGCTCGCGGCGCTTGCGGCCCTCGGGCTTGGCGGCGGCCACCGGCGCGTCCTCCTGCTCCTTGGGCTCGGCGATGAGGTCGGTGCCGCCTTTGCAGTCGACCAGCCACACGTCGTAGATCGGGTGCTCGATCGCGTGCAGGCCCGGGCTCGAGGCGAACATCCAGCCGGTGAAGATCCGGCGGTACTTGTTCTCCAGCGTGACCTCGTCGACCTCCAGGAAGGCCGTGGTCTTGGCGCTCTCGGTCGGGGGCCGCGTGTAGCAGACCCGCGGGGTGAGCTGGAGCGCGCCGAACTGCACCGTCTCGTCCACCGCCACCTCGAAGGAGACGGTGCGGCCGGTGATCTTGTCGAGGCCGGCGAAGACCGCGGTCGGGTTGCGGATCTTGTCGGCACGGGCCGGCACGGAGGTGAGCGCCCCCCCGAGGGCAGCGACGCCGAGGAGCAGGAAGGCGCCCGCGGCGCGGCGTGCGGTCATGCGGCTCAAACCCAATCGCTCCCGGCTCGGTAGTCGGCGGCCATCACGAGGCCTCTGGCGCCCGGATCGACGGGGCGCGCGGGCAAGGAATCGCCCGCCCGCGATAGACACAAGGAGGATGGTGGAAAAAGGGCGGTTACTCGCCCGGGACCCACGGCACGTAGTCGCCGGTCGCGGCCGGGCGCTGGCCGTAGGAGAGCTGCGAGCCCCGCGGCCGGTAGGCCGCCACGGTGCCGGTCAGGTTCTCCTCGTGCGGCTTCTGCCACTCGCGCGGGACATAAGATTCCTCGGAGGGCGCCACGTCGGTGGCGTGGCAGAGCCAGCCGCGCCAGCCCGGCGGCACCTTCGAGGCGTCGGCATAGCCGTTATAGATTACCCAGCGCCGCTCGGAGCCGACGGAGCGGTCGATCAGCGGGCCCTGCGCGCGGTAGTAGCGGTTGCCGAGTTCGTCCTCGCCGACGAACTGACCGTTGCGCTTGGTGTAGAATTCCAGGCTGACGGTCGAGCCGCTCCACCAGGTGAAGATCCGAAGCAGGGTGTCTTTCAGCGCCATCGCGACCGTCTCTGGGGCTCGGGCCCTTAAGGAATGGGGGAGGCCCCCTTCGTCGCGCGGGACTATGGTGAGATGACTCCCGGATGTCCAGCGCGTCCCGCGCCGCAGCATGATTCCGGTGCGCGGGTGCCGCGGACGGCCTGGTCCGGCCCCCGATTCGCTCACGATCTGTGAACAACTCGGGGGCCTGAGCTTGCGCCGGCTGTGGGCGGCGCGAAAGGCCGCCGCGATTCTCGCAACCCGATCCTGGGCTTAGGCCCGGGCGCGCCGCTATCCACAGGAATCCGGCCCTTAACACTATATGTAGGGAGGAACGGAGTCCGTCGACACTAGTTGTTGACGTGTGGCCGTCAGCGTCGGTAGTTTCCGGGGCATAGGACGGGGGATCCCGGATCGGGCTCGCCCGCATCCGCCGAACCTCCAGCGCCCCGCCCATCCCCTGTAACCGGTGGACCCCGCGTGCCTGCGGGCGGCCCCGGCTGTTCGTGACCGGAGAGTATCCCATGCGGTTCGAGCGTCGCATCACCACCGCGGGGCAATCGCCCTATGCCAGCATCCCGTTCCGCAAGGCGGTGAGCGAGATCCGCAACCCGGACGGCTCGGTGGTCTTCCGCCTCGAGGGCATCGACGTGCCGGAGGCCTGGAGCCAGGTCGCCTGCGACGTGCTGGCCCAGAAGTACTTCCGCAAGGCCGGCGTGCCGAAGGCGCTGAAGAAGGTCGAGGAGAACGGCGTCCCCTCCTTCCTGTGGCGCTCGGTGCCGGACGAGGCGGCGCTGGCCCACCTCCCCGAGGGTGAGCGGACCGGCTCCGAGACTTCCGCGACGCAGGTCTTCGACCGGCTCGCCGGCTGCTGGACCTATTGGGGCTGGAAGGGCGGCTACTTCTCGAGCGAGGAGGACGCCTCCGCGTTCCACGACGAGCTGCGCGCCATGCTCGCCCGCCAGATGGTGGCGCCGAACTCGCCGCAATGGTTCAATACCGGCCTGCACTGGGCCTACGGCATCGACGGTCCCGCGCAGGGCCACTTCTACGTCGACTACAAGACCGGTGAGCTGACCCAGTCGGCCACCGCCTACGAGCACCCGCAGCCCCACGCCTGCTTCATCCAGTCCGTCGCCGACGACCTCGTCAACGAGGGCGGCATCATGGACCTGTGGGTGCGCGAGGCCCGCCTGTTCAAGTACGGCTCGGGCACCGGCTCGAACTTCTCGCGGCTGCGCGGCGAGAACGAGAAGCTTGCCGGCGGCGGCAAGTCCTCGGGCCTGATGAGCTTCCTCAAGATCGGCGACCGGGCCGCCGGCGCGATCAAGTCGGGCGGCACGACGCGCCGCGCCGCCAAGATGGTGATCGTCGACATCGACCACCCGGACGTCGAGGCCTTCATCGACTGGAAGGTCAAGGAGGAGCAGAAGGTCGCGGCGCTGGTCACCGGCTCCAAGGTGGTGTCCAAGCACCTCAAGGCGGTGATGAAGGCCTGCGTCAACTGCGAGGCCGCGGGCGACGCCTGCTTCGATCCCGAGCGCAACCCCGCTCTCAAGCGCGAGGTCAAGGCCGCCCGCAAGGCGATGGTGCCGGATGCCGCGATCAAGCGGGTGATCCAGTATGCCCGCCAGGGCTACACCGACATCTCCTTCCCGATCTACGATACCGACTGGGATTCGGAGGCCTACCTCACCGTCGCCGGCCAGAACTCGAACAACTCGGTCTCGCTCACCGACGACTTCCTGCGCGCGGTCGACGCCGACGCCGACTGGACCCTGAGCCAGCGCACCACCGGCAAGCCGGCCAAGACCGTCAAGGCGGCGGAGCTGTGGGACAAGATCGCGGAGGCCGCCTGGGCCTCGGCCGATCCGGGCCTGCACTTCAACACCACGATGAACGACTGGCATACCTGCCCGGTCGGCGGGCGGATCCGGGCCTCGAACCCGTGCTCCGAGTACATGTTCCTCGACGACACCGCCTGCAACCTCGCCTCGGCGAACCTGCTGGCTCTCTACGACCGCGGCGCCAAGCGCTTCGACGTCGAGGGCTACGAGCATCTGTGCCGGCTCTGGACCGTGGTCCTCGAGATCTCGGTGCTGATGGCGCAGTTCCCGAGCCGCGAGATCGCCGACCTCTCCTACAAGTACCGCACGCTCGGCCTCGGCTACGCCAATATCGGCGGCCTCTTGATGACCATGGGCCTGTCCTACGATTCCCGTGAGGGCCGGGCGCTCGCCGGTGCGCTCACCGCCATCATGACCGGCGTGTCCTACGCCACCTCGGCCGAGATGGCGCGCGAGCTCGGGCCGTTCCCGGCCTACGAGGAGAATGCCGACGCGATGCTGCGGGTGATCCGCAACCATCGCCGCGCCGCCCACGGCGAGGCCACCGGCTACGAGTTCCTCAACACCAACCCGGTGCCGCTCGACCATGCCGGCTGCCCGCAAGGCGAGCTGGTGGAACACGCCAAGGCGGCCTGGGACCGGGCCCTGCGGCTCGGCGAGGAGCACGGCTACCGCAACGCGCAATCCACCGTCATCGCGCCGACCGGCACGATCGGCCTCGTCATGGATTGCGACACCACCGGCATCGAGCCCGACTTCGCGCTGGTGAAGTTCAAGAAGCTGGCCGGCGGTGGCTACTTCAAGATCATCAACCGGGCGGTGCCGGATGCCCTGCGCAGCCTCGGCTACCGCGAGGCCGAGATCGCCGAGATCGAGGCCTATGCCGTCGGCCACGGCTCGCTCGGCCAGGCCCCGGCGATCAACCCGGGCTCTCTGCGCGCCAAGGGCTTCACCGACGACAAGATCGCCGCGGTGGAAGCGGGCCTGAAGTCGGCCTTCGACATCAAGTTCGTGTTCAACCGCTGGACGCTCGGCGAGGACTTCCTCACCCAGACCCTGAAGGTGCCGGCCGACAAGCTCGCCGACCCGTCCTTCGACCTGCTCTCGTTCCTCGGCTTCAGCCGCAAGGACATCGAGGCCGCCAACGTCCACGTCTGCGGGGCGATGACGCTCGAGGGCGCGCCGCATCTGAAGGTGGAGCACTACCCGGTCTTCGACTGCGCCAATCCGTGCGGCCGGATCGGCAAGCGCTACCTCTCGGTCGAGAGCCACATCCGCATGATGGCGGCGGCGCAGCCCTTCATCTCGGGGGCGATCTCCAAGACCATCAACATGCCGAACGACGCCACGGTCGAGGATTGCAAGAACGCCTACCGGCTGTCCTGGACCCTGGCGCTGAAGGCCAACGCCCTCTACCGCGACGGCTCGAAGCTGTCGCAGCCCCTCAACGCCGCCCTCATCAGCGACGAGTCGGAGGACGAGGACGAGACCGTCGAGGCCATCCTGGCCCAGCCGGCGGTCGCCAAGACCGTCGCGGTGACGGAGAAGATCGTCGAGCGGATCGTCGAGCGCGTCGAGCGCCTGCGCTCCCAGGAGAAGCTGCCGAGCCGCCGCAAGGGCTACACCCAGAAGGCCAAGATCGGCGGCCACACCATCTTCCTGCGCACCGGCGAGTACGACGACGGGCGGCTCGGCGAGATCTTCCTCGACATGAACAAGGAGGGCTCGGCTCTCCGGGCCTTCATCAACAACTTTGCGATCTCGGTCTCGCTCGGCCTGCAATACGGCGTGCCGCTGGAGGAGTACGTCGACGCCTTCACCTTCACCCGGTTCGAGCCGGCCGGCTTCGTCCAGGGCAACGACGCGATCAAGAACGCCACCTCGGTGCTCGACTACGTGTTCCGCGAGCTGGCGATCTCGTATCTCGGCCGCAACGACCTCGCCCATGTCGACCTCTCGGAGATCGGCAACGCGGCGACCGGCGTCTCCCCGGCCAAGCCCACGGCCTCGGACTCGGTGCCGGCCCACAACGTCGTGTCGCGCGGCCTGCTGCGCGGCTCCGGCGACCGGCTGACCCTGATCCAGGGCGGCCCGGGCGGTGCGACGGCGGGTGTCACGGCGCCCGCCACGGGCCAGTCGGCCCCAGCGGGCGGCACGGTGCTGGCGGTGCGGGGCGCGGTGGCGCTCAAGACCGAGCCGAGCCTGGCCGGCAAGGTCGAGGCTCTCGTCGAGGCCCTCCCCTTTGCCAAGCCGGACCCGGCACCGGCCGGCCGCAGCGTGTCCGACCGGCGCGCCGAGGCGAAGATGAAGGGCTATGTCGGCGAGGCCTGTCCGGAATGCGCCAACTTCACTCTGGTGCGGAACGGGACCTGCCTGAAGTGCGACACTTGCGGTGGTACGACGGGGTGCAGCTGAGGATTGGATCGCGCCGGTAGGCAGTGTGTGGAGCTGTGGAGCGAACCATAGAATCGACCTACGGAACCAAAGCGTAGGCCAATTCGAACCATAGTGCGGTTATTCAACGCACAGTTGAAAACCAACGCATCGCGAACGTGAGAGTAATGAGGGCGCGTCGGGGTACCCGACGTGCCCTCTCAAGATTCAATCTACTGACAGCGCTCACGGAGTTTTCAATGTAACGCAAGGCATGCTGGCCTCGGGCGCGAGTTTGAGGCCGATCGTTCGGGAGAGCATCTCGCCCTAGACTAAAAAGATGGCCTCCATACGCCGCCTGTAGCCTTGTTGATCCGGAAACGCCTTGCGGCTCTGCCTAGATTTTTTTCGAAAGCCGCCTCGCGGCTCTTTCTAGAGTATGCGTGACGGTGTTCGCGACCGGGGACTGCCATTATCGGGCAGACAAACCCCGCGACCACCAATCAGTACTGGCCAGCGTTTCGGGCCGCTCGCTCCGCACCGTTCGTGCGGGGCCTTGCCGCAGCGGTGTAAGATTTTCGCACCGCGCTACCGATTCGTAGCCTGCACCTTCGCTAGAGAGGCAGGCTCTCGCATGACGGGGGCACGTGTGAACGTTCAAGACGGTGTCTCGATCGAGCGCCTTCGCGCGTTCTGGCAGGAGGCCACGGATGGCGGATCGCTCGACAAGCATGATCCCAGGACGATCGTCGCCGCTTGCCGCCGTCTCGATCCGACAGCGGACGGCCGCCTTCGCGAACAGCTGCTCAAGCATCTCTGCGCGACGGCTCAGCGGGTCCTCCGGCCACAGGTCAGCGCACGGCACGAGAACGGTGGTGAGGACGCTGTGCTCGAGGTGGTCGGAGCGATGGTTGTGTCTATCCTCGACCCCGACTCTGCGGACGGGATCGGCTTCGAGACGTCATTCCGTGGACGGCTTGCAAAGCGCCTCATCGATCGCCTCCGTAAGGAGCAGGCGCGACGGGTGTCAAACGGCATCGGAACGGGACCCCTGATCGGCGTCCAATCGGGCCCCCTTGTTGAGCATGCGCGACGCCCCTGCTCAGCCCGGCGAAGCGGGTCGGGGTGGCGCAGCCGGGCTGAGCAGGGGGCCAGGATGAGCCGCGCACAGGCCGCCCTCACGCCCGGTTCTTGAAGCGCCAGCTCTCGTTGCCGGTCTCGACGATCTCGCAGTGGTGGGTCAGCCGATCGAGCAGTGCCGTCGTCATCTTGGCGTCGCCGGCAAACACGCTCGGCCACTCCCCGAACGCCAGGTTGGTCGTCACCACGATCGAGGTGGTCTCGTAGAGCCGGCTGATCAGGTGGAACAGCAGCTGACCGCCCGACTGCGCGAACGGCAGGTAGCCGAGTTCGTCCAGCACCACCAGGTCGGGCCGGGCGAGGTGGTCGGCGATGCGGCCCTGCCGGCCGGCTCGCGCCTCGGCCTCGAGCCGGTTGACGAGGTCGACCACGTTGTAGAACCGGGCCCGCGCCCCGTCCCGGATGCACGACCGGGCGACCGCGATGGCCAGGTGCGTCTTGCCCGTGCCGGTGCCGCCCACCAGCACGACGTTGCGCTGGTGGGCCAGGAACTCGCCGCCGCAGAGGTCGCGCACCAGACCTTCGTTGATCGGCGTCCCGGCAAAGGCGAACTCGGCGAGGTCCTTGGCCAGGGGCAGCTTGGCAATCGTCATCTGGTAGCGGATCGAGCGCGCCTGCTTCTCGCTGATCTCGGCCTGCAACAGGTCGCCGACGATCTGCTGCGGTTCGTGGCTGCGCTTGAGGGCGACCTTGATGATCTCGTCGTAGGCCGCCTTCATCCCGAACAGCTTCAGCTCGCCCATGGTGGCGAGGATCTGCTGACGTTCCATCATGGGGCTCTCCTCAGGCTGTCGTAGCGGGCACAGTCGGCGACCGGCTCGTGGCGCAGCCGCAGGCTCTCGGGCGTCAGCAGCGAGACGGGCGCGGGCGGCTCCCGCTGGCGGGCCAGGATGTTGAGCACCACGTCGGCCGAGTGCACGCCCTCGCGCAGTGCCTCGGCGCTGGCCGCTTCGACCGCGGAGAGGCCGTCGCCGAGCACGGCGGTGAGGATCTCGACCATCTGGCGGTCGCCGTCGGCGCTGCCGGCGAGCTTGCGGCGGATCCGTTCGAGGGCGGCGGGCAGGACCCAGTCCTTGAACGGTGCGCCGTTGCGCAGCGCGCCGGGCTTGCGGGCGAGCACGGGGACGTAGTGCCAGGGGTCGAACACCGTCTGGCCGCGTCCGAAGGCCCGCGGGTGCTCGGCGACGACGCGTCCGTCCTGGCGGATCTCGATGCGCTCGGCATAGGCGCGCACCTCGACCGGGCGACCGATGGCCGAGGCCATGACCGAGTACTTGTTGTTGTCGAAGCGCACCAGGCAGGTCGAGGACACGGCCGCCGGGACGGCGTGGAAGCCGTCGAAGCGTCCGGCGTAGGGGACCAGGGCTCCCCGTTCGGCTTCGAAGGCCTGCCAGATCGTCAGTTCGCGCTGCTCGGGATGCGGGTGGGCCTTGGCGTAGGCGACGACCCCGTCGAGCAGCAGGGCGTTGAGCTCGTCGTAGCTTCTCACCCGGACGCGCGGGGTGAACAGGCGCTCGCGCACCAGCCCGACCTGGTTCTCGACCTGCCCCTTCTCCCAGCCTGACGCGGGCGTGCAGGCCACGGGCTCGACGAGGTAGTGCGAGCACATCTGCAGGAAGCGGCGGTTGTAGGCGCGCTCGCGCCCGACGAAGATCGTCTCGACCGCGGTCTTCATGTTGTCGTAGATGCCCCGCTGGCAGGTGCCGCGGAAGAAGGCGAACGCCCGGTCGTGGGCGTCGAAGACCATCTCCTGGCTCTCGCGCGGATAGGCCCGCACGAACAGCATGCGCGAGTGGCAGAGCCGGACGTGGGCGACCTTGACCGTCGTGGTGACGCCGGCGATCAGCACGATCTCGTGGCTCCAGTCGAACTGGTAGGCCTCACCCGGGGCGAAGGCGAGTGGCACGAAGGCGGGAGCCGTCACGCTGGCCTGCTGGCGCTTCCACGTCTTGGCGTAGCGGCGGACGGCATCATAGCCGCCCTCGTAGCCGAGCCCCCGCAGCGCCTCGAAGATACGGGTCAGCGTCAGCCGCTCCCGCGCCGGCTTCCCCGTATTGGCCGCCAGCATCCGGTCGAGCTCGTCGCGCCAGGGCCCGAGCTTGGGTGCAGGCTGGACGCTGCGGGTGTAGCGGAAGGCAGTTGCCTCCGAGCGGATCACCTTCCTGACGACCTTGCGGGAGAGCTTCAGCTCCCGGCAGATCTGCTTGATCGGCTTATGCTGCACGAAGTACGCGCGGCGGATCTTCGCGACCGTCTCCACGACCAACATCCTCCGCGAGCCTCCCGTTCCGAATGCGGGAGGCAGTCTGGATGAAGTATCCTGGGGGTCCCGTTTGGACGCCGATCACCCCGGAAACGGGGTCCTTATTCCACGCCTAATCACAGTAATCACGGCCACGAATAAGATCCCGTCGTACCCCATGTTCGAACGATCGTTGGATCCATCAGTCCATGGATCACAAGAGTCACTTTCTTGCCGGCCCTCCTGTGTTCGTGGTGATCCGAATCCCGTCTTATCGTAGCGCTATCCGCCGCTGACAGGCTCGCACTGACTTGCCGTTCATGATCGAGCGGAAGCTGATTGTACGAGTCGCCGGATCGACCCGAACCTCTGTCCGGTCGGACTGGTTGGCCGTCGTATCCTCCGGGAGAGGTGCGACCGAGCAGACCCGCCCGCGGGTCGTGCTCACGACCTTGCCATCGCGTATCAGGTCGATGCGTGCCGGACAGATCGCCGGCTCAGCGACCGCGTTGCGCCCGTTCGCACCCATCTCGCATAGGCCGCCAGCGAACGCGACGCTGACCAGGTACGTCGCACCGTCCTGATCGATGCGCGTCGCGTGGATCTGGTGAAACGGTGTACCGGCGAGCTCGCGCTGCCACAGGGGTGCGACGAGCGGTGTGAAGGCAGAGGGGTGGCGTGGATCCGAGTAAGTCAGCTTCTGCCACGCCGTCTCCGCGTGGGCCGGGCTGAGAATGGCGCACGCAGCAAGCGCCGCCGACATCGCGAGGCGGTTCAGGGTCATTATCGTCTCACTGGGGGGTGGAAGTGGTAGGTTCGTCGAACGGCATCGCCCGACGTGCGCGCGGTCAGCCGAAGATCGGCATGAGCTGGCGTTCGAGCAGGGTCTCGATGGCGCACCCGGTCCGGCGGCAGCGGGCGTGGCGCTCCAGGGCGATCAGGCCGCACAGCCCGAGCCAGGCCACGATGCCGCCGAGCAGGTACGGTAGGGCCTGCAGCGCGGTCATGATCACGGCGTAGCCGATAAGGCCGTAGACCAGCAGCCCGACGAGACCGAGCAGCATGGCAGGGAAGACGGCGAACCGGAAAATGTCGAGCACCACCGAGCCGAGTGCCGCGACCGTCATCAGCGCGAAGCCGCCGAGACCGCCGACGAGGCCGAGCAGCCAGCCGCCGCCTGCGTACGTGCCGACGAACGCCGCCCATCGATCCGGAGCGACGACGGCGAGGCAGCGCCGGTTGGCATCGTAGAACAGCGTGTCGTCCCAGTAGGCGCGCCGCGCATCGACGAGGCCGATCGGCAGGCGGCCGGTGCGGGTGTCGAGCATGCCCAGAACGACGCCGACGCCGTGCGTGCCATCGTCGAGTCGATACTGGGTGCCGGTGAGATCCAGGAGGCGCTCATAATGCGCGAGCCCTGGCGAGGTAACGGGTTGCAGGTAGACAGCTGACATCAGGGTGCCTTGCTCGTCGGCGTCATGGATGGGCGAGAGGGTCCGCGCCGGCAACTCGGCGGCCCTATCGGGCCGGACGGATCGCTGGCGCGACGCGGCGGCGCTACGGCGTTATCCCGGTGAACGCGTTCGCTGCGGTCCGGCAGGCGGAACTCAAGGCGGCTTCGGTGAAGGCGGCACCGAGGAACAGGCCTGCGGTCCACGGAGCATCGGCAGCGGCCGCAGCGAGACCGGCGGCTGCGAGGACAACGGTGTCACCCCCGTCCTTCTTGCTTCGGGCGACACAGGAGAGCGTCGCCAACGGGCCGTCGATGCCGGGCAGACCGTCGAGTTGGGTAATTCGCCAAAGCGCAACCCCATCGGCACGGGTCTCAGGCTCGAGAGCACCATCGAGCGCGGGCGCGTTCTGTCCAAACGGTGTGATGCGGATCGCATAGCGCTTCGCGAAGAACAGCGTCCGGGACTGCTGGAAGGTCACCTGAAAGCCGTTTGCCGCCGCTGCCGTGACAACCATGCGCGGATCCACGGTCACCGTCTCGCCCCTCGGAGAGAGGACGGTCAGGTTGCCCTTGTCGAGCACGGTGTCGATGTTCGACTTCGCCTGGGCGGAAATCCCCCTTGCGACCGCAACCTTCGCTTCCTGACTGCGGCACGCGGTCTCGATCGCCTTCCGAACGGTTCCGCCACCAGCCGGCAGCGTCCGCGTCGCGCTGCCAAGATAGGGACCACAGAGATTCCGGGCCGGACGCAGTCCGGCATCGGTGAGGCCGCCGTCGGCATAGGCCTTTTCGAGACCTGTGATCGCGTTGACCTGAGCCTCCTCCCGGAACGGGCGGGTCATGGCGATCGTGCGATCGGTCATCAGGGTGACGACCCCATCCCGACCCGGATCCCTGGGATCGGCGACCGCCGAAAGATCGCTCGACGACGGCTCGAACCAGTTCCGCTGCTCCAGACCATCAAGCGTCCGCGGCGCACCCTCGAGCCGCGCCGCGACCGACTTGGCACGAACGTCGATGTCCCGGTCGACGAGTTGTCCGGCTTCGGTCGCGCACGTCTGCCGGAGGGGCCCGATGAACGCGAGTTCGAACCTATCGAAGGATCGAAACCAACGACCGAGCGCGGTCTCGCATCGGGCCCGCACCGACAAAACCGGGCCATCTGCCGCGTCGGCGGTGTTGAGGCTGGCTTTGATCGCCGTCCCGATCGCCGGCTGCTGCCGCATCAGCCAGGCATTCGCCTCGCGCTTGCAGGCTGTACTGACGGCCTGGGCGAAGCCGCCGGCAGCCTCCTCGCCGCTGGTTCCGCCACGCAGCGGATCGTTCATGGCGAGATCCCGGATGGGATCGGATTTCGGGTACCAACGGCCAAGAAGCGCCTGGCACTGCGCGCCACCGGTCTGCAGCGGATCCTCGCTGAGGGGCTTCTCACGGTAGGTCTGAGCGAGTTCGCCGATGACGGCCGGCTGTGCTGCGCCCAACCGGGCTTCGACGGCCTTCGCATAGGTGCTGCCGATGTCAGTATTTTGAATGAAGCGGTCGGTCCCAATGAAACGACCGGGAAAGGAGACGTCGACGTTGCGAAGCTGGGCCAAGCGCAGATCCAACCGCTCAGCGTGTTCGCGAACGAGGCGCTGGTAGGCAACCGGCACCGCCTTCGTCCGACAATAGGTGTCAAGGTCGATCTGCACCTGGGTGACGTCGTTCCCACCCTCACGCGCCATGATCCAGGAACATTGCCCGTGATACGGGCCAGCCTCCTCCACCGTTTGGATCGTGGCCAGTTTCTCGTCGAGCAGGCGCTTAAGGGTTTCGCGCTGGCCATTGCCGTAATTTCGGAACTGCTTGAGGAGGGGAGCGATATCAACGTCGTAGATGAACGGATGATCGGACCGCAGACTCCGCGGCAGCTGATAGAAATGGTATTTTCTTGCGTTCTCGAGCGTGACCGGCGCGCTCATCGCCTCGCGCGCATAGGATTCGACCCATTCGGGAATGGGCGGCGGGCCGCCGGCGAGGGCTGGCCCTCCCGCCGCCACGAAGATGAGGGCGGCAAGCATCGACGGTGCGCGCACGGCACGGTTCAACATCGAGGAAACTCGTTCGAAGGACAAATTGGGGCGCGGCATCGCCGATCCGGGGGGATCCACGATGCCGGGCGTCATCAGGTCGGGGCTGTTCGCGGACACGTCAGAGCTCGGTGAAGCGGTAGTTCAAGCCGGCACGGACGAGACCGAAGCGGTTGGGTTCGCGCACCGTGTAGGTGTCGGTCGGGCCGGTGCCGCCGGTGCCAGTATAACGGGCCGTCACGCTCGAGCTGCCGAGGTCGGCATAGATGCCTTCGATCTTGGCGCTGAGGCGATCGGTGAAGGCATACTCGATGCCGCCGCCGGCGACGTAGCCGACCTGGGTCGCGGAGCGGGATCCGGCATACGGGATCACGTTGATGCCGCCGGGGAAGAAGGCCCCCGTGCCGATGTCGGTGTAGGCTGTGCGGGTCGTGACGCCGCCGTAAGCGAGACCGCCGGTGGCATAGACCATCAGGCGCTCGGTCGGCAGGAAGCCTATCCGTCCGCGAACGGTGCCGAGGTAATCCAAGCGTGAGCGTGCGGTCAGGGTGTCATTGTCGGTGAAGCCAGCGGGCACGTTCGGCAAGGTGCCCGCGCCCGAACGCCGCCGCGAGAGATCGGCATGCTGGATATCGGCCTCGACGCCGAGCACGACGCTACCTATCTGGCGATTGAATCCGAGCTGGCCGCCACCGACGAACCCGGTTTGCCCGCGTGAACGCTGGAAGCCCGAGAGCGTGCCGGGATTGAGTCCGACGAACCCTGCGCCTTCGCTGTAGCGCGGTCGCTCCGAACCGGAGAAGGCCGCGCCCGCATTCAACCCGGCGTAGACGCCGGTCCAGGTGAATACGGGCAAGGACACGACAGGCGGCGCGAAGCGCGTTGCCGGCAGATCTGCCGCCTGGGCCGCAACCACCGAGACGAGAGAAAAAGCTAGTCCAGCAACAGTTCGTTTGCTCATAGGAAAACTCTTTGTCTTTGAGGTTGAATTAAGATCAGGTCGGGGCAGGTGGGCCTGCACCGCGATCAACTCGGAACTTTGGCGGCTCTCGAAAATAATCTCAAATACAACTAAAAGATAATGCTGATTTTTCTTCTAATGAATTAGATTTAATTTCATGCGTTCGTTTTTGCTTGCGTATTTGCTGTTGAAGCAGGCAATAAATGCCGGAATGCAGCTTTCCGAGTTCCTAAAATCGCTCACGGCATCCGAGTGAATGTCGGACGCTCCGTCCTTCCGAGCGCACGCGCCGTCCCGAACCGTAACGCAGCCCCCCTCCGGCCCATCGGCGCAGGTTTGCCCAATCCGAAGTTTGGCCGCGTCTCACGGGTCTTGCGGCAACCGCGCGCAAGCTCAAATCGCGGATTTCTCGCCATGACGTCTTGCGATACGAATCGCCGAACTGCTGGATATTCGTGGAACAGAATTGCCAATTCTGTTTACGTCCCTGAAATATCTATTGTTATACGGTTGATAACTTCCACAAGCGGAGCTATTAGCTTGCTCGTTCACACTTCCCCTGAAGGCAAATTTCGCCTCGCTCGCGGCGTGGAACAGAATTGGCAAATCCGTTCCACACCACCGCGGGCAGCTCTGCCCCAGCGGTCAACTTGGAGAAGCTCAGCTATGGCCAAACCGGGGCCAGCTCCATCCCTGTCGCTTTACACCGACAGCGGACGGCGCAAGTACCTGACGGCGCAGGAGCGCGAGCGCTTCGTCGCCGCGGTTGCCTCGTGCTCGCCCGAGGTCGGGCCTCTGTGCTTGATGCTGGCCTGGACCGGCTGTCGGATCTCAGAAGCGCTCAATCTGACCCATGCCGATCTCGACGTCGACGACGGTATAGTCTCCGTGCGCTGCCTCAAGAAGCGCCGCCCCGGGATCGTTCGGCAAGTTCCTGTCCCGCACAAGATCCTCCGCGCCGTTCGGCAGATTCACGGAGCCGGGCAACCCGGAGACCGTCTCTGGCCGATCGGACGCACGACGGCATGGCGTCATGTGAAGGGCGTGATGGCTCTGGCGCAGGTTGGGGAGACGGCGGCATCTCCCAAAGGGCTACGCCACGGTTTCGGTGTACACGCGCTTCGATCCGGTATCCCTCTCAATCTCCTGCAGCGATGGCTTGGCCACGCCGACATCGCTACGACCGCGATCTACGGCGACGTCATTGGCCCCGAGGAACGAGAGATCGCCACCCGGATGTGGCCGCGCCAGGCATAGGCGCGCGCCACCAGCTGCTGTCAGGGACAGTCGTCCATCGCCCACCGGCCGGACATCCGAGACACGGAACGCTCGGCACCTCGTCCATCACGGACTTTGCGTCCCGATGGGAGGATGCACCGTCCCCAGGGGACCGCCAGAATCCGGGTCGAAGGATAAACGCAATCAATGCGTGTGATGACGGCGCGGGCCTTCACGGCACCGTGTGTTGCTTTTTCGCGTTCGGCTTTCCGTGTCCATGATCATAGACCACCGCTTCGATCACATTCTCGATGCCGAGACGCGCCGCCGCGCTTGGATCGACACGCTGTCGTCGTTCTTCGTTACGCAGATCGATCCCGAAGCCATCGTTCCGACGACGGCGTTCCACCGCTATCACCACATGAACCAGCTGGTTTTCGGGGAAATCGACGCTTCGCCCCAGACGATCGAGCGGACGCCGGCTCTGGTCGCGGCTCAAAACATCGATCATGTCGTCTTGCGACTCTACACCTCCGGCCGGACAAACATCTCGATCGCCGGGCAGGCCCACGAGATTACGCAGGAATCCTTCGTCACCTTCGACCTGTCACAGCCGATCCTGTCCGAGACCAAGGGCATGACCGGGCTCAATCTCGCAATCCCGCGCCGCCTCCTCGAGGGGCGGGTCGGAGACGTTTCAGCTTGGCACGGCCAGATCCTGCCGTCCGCGAGCAGCCCGATCACCAAACTGCTCGCCGACCACTTTCGCAATGTCAGCGCCTGTCTAAGAACGGCGACGCCGGCGCAGATGAGCCACATCGTTCCAGCGACGACCGCACTTTGCAACGCACTGTTTTTGTCGGAAGCCGACAGCGCCTACAATCATGCGGCGGTCACGAACATCGCCATCCGCCAATTCATCGACGAGAACCTGGCGACCATCGACGTCGAGATACTGATGGCTAGGTTCGCCCTTTCGCGGACCCCACTCTACAAGCTGTTCGAAGCCGATGGTGGCGTCTACGCTTACATTCGTGATCGGCGTCTCTCCCGGGCCATGCAGGTGCTATCCCGCTCGTCGGCGGGTCGCCGACCGATGATTGCCCGCCTTGCCTACGAGTGCGGTTTCGAGAACGAGCGCGTCTTCAGCCGCGCGTTCCGGCGGAAGTACGGGCTGAACCCGAGCGAGATCAACGCCAGCAGCCTGCCGCTGACCGACCGCGAGCACGCATCGCTGCTCCTCTCTTGGATGAAAGACCTCTGACCACCACCGCCAGTTTTTTGCCCTACGGGCGTGACACATCAAAGCCAACGGCTCACCGCCCTGCACCGTGATCGGTCGGTGAACCGCTCCGGTTTTTTTGGAGGCAGATTGTCTTGAGTCAGGCGGCCAAGGCTTGGTCGCCGACGTGAGCATGATAGCGCGCTTCGGCCTCGGCGGGAGGGAAGTTGCCGATCGGTGCGAGCAAGCGACGATGGTTGTTTGTACCAGTCGACCCACTCCAGTGTGGCGTACTCGACGGCCTCGAAGGAGCGCCAGGGTCCGCGTCGGTGGATAACCTCCGCCTTAAACGAGAACGCGTACCACGCGCTCGCGATCGACGAGCACCGCAAGGCGCTCGCGCCGACGTTGTGAACGAAGAAGATCCGGGCTGGGGTGTCGTACCCGTTCTCCCCAGGCCCTTATGATGTGCGCCATCCGCGCATGCTAAGGTTTGGTTGCGAAAAAGATTCGCATTTCGCAGCGGGCACCCTGGTCGGGCGCGTTGCCACGCATTAGCTTGAGAACAGAGATCGAACGTCCCAGGAGAGGACGCCGCGTGAACGCTCCGCACAAGATCGTACCGAAATCGAAGATCTCGGAATGGCGCGGCTTAGACCGCATCTCCGCGATCGTCCACGGCATGCGCTGCATCTGGCGCGAGCAGGAGAAGGACGACATCGGCATCGATGGCGAGATCGAGCTGTGCCGCCCCCGAGTAGATGGCGACGGGCTCATCGGTACTGGCAAAATCGTCAAGGTGCAATCGAAGTCGGGGGCCAGCTATATCGCTCGCGACGATGCCGAAACTTTTGCCGCTCCGGTATCGGAAAAAGATCTTCGATACTGGCGCGATCTTAACGTTCCAATGATCTTCGTTGTCTTCCACCCTGAGGACGATTTCCTCTACTGGAAGGACATCAAGGCCTACCTCAAGGATCATCCCGACGCGTTCAAGCCGCCGCTACGGATCCTGTTCGACAAGGCGACGGATCGGTTCGACGAGAGCGCCTACGCGGCGCTCTGCGAGATCTGCGAGCAGGCTCCCGAGCGGATCGCCTTCGATCAGGGCGAGACGCTCTATACCAATCTGCTCCCGGTTCTACGATTGCCGGAGCGGATCTGGATATCGCCGGTCTTGCCGGAGAAGCAGCGCAATTTCCACGACCGACTGACAGGTGCGGGGTTCGTGCCGCCCTACGTCTACCAAGCTGGCATGCTGATCACGCTGTCAGATCCGACCTCGCCGACGACGGCCCTTGCGAACGTCGTCGATTCCGGCGCGCTCGAGGATTTAGACCTGGCAGACTGGCTCGGTCAGAGCGCGGAGAACGAAGATCACCTTCGCACGCTGCTTAACCGGCTTCTGCACAAGCATCTCCACCGGATCGGCTGTACCTTTCAGCGTTCACCGAGGCGGTACTTCATCAGCCGGGGTGTCGATGAGGAGACGCCGCTTCACCGGAAGTGGTTCAACGTTTTCAGCCAGCGGGCCCCGACGCGGCTCGTCGCGAAGTTCTATACCTATGGGAAGCACAGGTTCTACAAGCACCTGGCTTTGAACGCGCGGTTTGAGCGTTTCGGCAATCAGTGGGCGGTCGGCATCTATCCCGGCCTTCACTACTCGACGAACGGCACGACACAGTGGGAAGGCAAGGCTGCGGCCTCCTTCGCGATCCGGGCGCGTGCCCAGGAGTTCAACAACGCCTATTACAGCAACGTGTTGTTCTGGGCGAGCCAGATGTCGGGCAGCAAATCGTCGTTTGATCTATGCATCGACGATCAGGTGATCGTCACAGTTAGCGGCGTCCCGCTCACGGCGGATGCCGATTTTAGTGTACGCATCATGTCGACTGCGAAGGCGTAACGAGTGCTATCCATGGACATCACGGTTGAGTACATCGCCGAGCCGCATCTTGAGTTCGCCGGGCATTTCTTGCACGTCGACAAGAAGACGGGCTTGGCCGAGCACGGCCCCTACGGGCGCACGGATCCGGCGCTTCACCCGCAGCAGATCAAGATCGGCATCGTCGGCACCCGCGCGACCGTCGAGTTGTGCGAACGATGGATCGATGAGTGCCGCGGCTCGATCGAAACCGACAAAACCGAGCAGCGGCCTCCCGCCATCGCGACGTCAGACGAGCCCTTCAACGAGGAGGATTATGTCGAGGCGCTGGTGAAGGGGCTCACGCCGGACTTCGTCGGGATGAATGCGGACACGAGTTTCGCCACGGCGCTCGTGTCTTCGGAGCGATGGCACTCGACCTTCACGGACCGCGAGGCTCGGCTGATTTCTGACCTGCAGAGCGAGGTGCAGCGCGTTGAACGCGCGACCGATCTCATGACCGACCACATTGAGCGCATCGCAACGGCGGCTCCAGCCCCGGACGTGATCCTCGTCGCGATGCCTCAGGTTCTTCTGGAGGGATCGACTACCGCGACCCTGCGTGACGGCACGTTCCTCAACCTGCGCCGGGCGCTCAAGGCGCGCAGCATGAAATGGGGCGTGCCCATTCAGCTGATTCGGGAGGACACGCTGATCGGGAAAAACGCCGGCCTGCAGGACAAGGCGACACGTGCGTGGAACTTCGCGACAGGCCTGTACTTCAAGGCGGGCGGCGTCCCGTGGCGCGGTCACGGACTCGGAGCCGACACCTGCTACATCGGCATCACCTTCTACCAGACCGAGAACACCCAAGGCCGCCCGGTCATGCGTTCTGGCGTGGCGCAAGCGTTCGACTACCTCGGACAGGGCGTGGTCCTGCGCGGTGAGCCGTTCGAGTGGGACGTCGACGAGATGGGACGCACGCCCCATCTCATGGAAAAGGATGCCAACGCCCTGATCCAAAAGACGCTGAACGCGGATCAGCCGTCTGCCGCCTAAGCGCGTGGTGGTTCACAAGAGTTCGCGGTTCTGGGGCTCCGAGCACGGGGCGTACAACGAGCTTGAGGGCTTCTACGCTGGCATCGAGGCGGTGAACCGCGACGCCAGCATCGACCTCGTCGCCCTGGATCAGACGAAGATCCGCTTGAGCCGCAAAGGCCAGTACCCGCCGGTCCGAGGGACCTTCGCGATGATCGAGGGGACCTATCCGCTGATCTACACGCACGGGTTTACCCCGTATTTTGATACCTACCTCGGGGTGCATGTCCCAGAGCCGTGGACGATCCTGGAGAAGCACGGCGACAGCGGCTTTCGCGAACTAGCGACGGAGGTTCTCGCCCTGACGAAAATGAACGTGAACAACGCGTCATTCTCCGACGGGGTGCCGATCACACTCGCGTTTTCGCGGATGGTCAGCGACGTACTGAAACACGTCGGGCCGGAGATGCCGGTTCGGGCCGAATACAAGTTCTATATGTGATTCCGCCGCGCTTGTGTTTAGACTCGTCGGAGTTTTCACCGGTTCGTGGAGGTGATTCACTGCTTCCCTGAACCGGTGAGGAGCCTGTGACGCGTGCCGTCGAGATCCGGTGCGACGTGGCCATAGCCCCAAAGCTCTGGCAGCAAGCCAAGCGGGAGCCGCGTCGGCGGACAGCTCTGCGCCTATTGGCTGTTGCCAACGCCCTCGATAGCATGAGCCGGGCGGAAGCGGCGCGGGCCGCTGGCATCGAGCGATAGGCGCTGTGCGATGCCGTCAAGCGCTTTAACGCCGAGGGCCTCGCCGGCTTGATCGACCGCCCGGCCGCCGGCCAGAGCGCCTGAGCGAGGGCAAGCAGGCGGTGCTGGTCCACCGTATCCTGCGGGGGCCCGATGCCGACCGGGGCGAGCCCGCCAGCTAGACCCCGACGGACCTCTGCCGCTTCATCGAGGTCCGCTTCGGCAAGACCATGCTGCCCCAGTCGATGTCGCGCCTGGTACACCGGCTGGGCTTGTCGAAGCAGAAGACCCGCCCGGTTCACCCGCAGCGCGACGCCAAGGCTGCGCAGGCCTTCGCAAAAAGGGGCTCCGCGCGGCCTTGACGAGCGCCGCCGAAGTCCACCCCGGCCAGCGGATCCGCCTCTTCTTCATGGACGAGGCCCGGGTCGGGCAGAAGGGGCGCAGCGGCCATCGCTGGTGGATGCGGGGCCAGCGTCCGGCGGGACGCTGCGACGGCCGCTTCCAGTCCGCTTACATCTTCGCCGCCGTCGAGCCGCGGACCGGCTCGGCGTTCGGTCTGGTGTTGCCGCGCGTCTCGACCGAGGTGATGAGCCTGTTGCTGGCGCAGTTTGCGGCCACGCTCGAGCCGGATACGCACGCCGTGGTGGTGCTGGACGGGGCAGGCTGGCACATCGCCAAGGATCCGTGGGTGCCCGACGCCGTGACGCTGGTGCGGCCGTCCGCCTACAGCCTCGAACTCTATCCGGTCAAGCGGATCTGGCCGAATGTGCGCGAGTGCTTCATCTGCGCACGCCTATTTCCGGACTACAGGCAATCCTCTACGCCCGCTGCACCGCCTGGATCGCCATTCCGCCGGAACAAGAATGCGTCCGCTCAATAGATATACTTGCATACATCTAATATATCAATGCGTAAGCGTGACGTTATCCCACATTTATATATTTAGTCAATACAATACCTGAAGCGCCATCTTCACGATAAATTTCTTCAACGCCGCCGACACGCAATGCCTCAATAATATTATTCATTGTCCGGGCGTGAGGCACTTGCGAGCCATTTTCGTACCGAACCACGACTAGTCGCTGCACGCCCGCGCGCTCAGCCAGCTCGGACTGCGACCAGCCCAGCGCCGCGCGTGCGGCCTTGAGCAGCCGCCTATCCACACTGCACCGCCTGATCACGAAAAAGTGATCGATCGTAAACGATACTCTGTGTATCGTTTTCCCCAACGGTATCTATCTTACGATTGTCCTTCCCCAAGGGAGAGCGAGACAGATGCTTGACATCGATCCCGAAATCGTAGCGTCCGCACTCGAGCGGCATGGTGATTATCGTATCCTCCGACGCCACAAGCCTCGTCACATCTTCGGTATCGCCGCTCCCGGCGAGGAGATCCGAAACGGCCTCATCATCGACCTCGAGACCACGGGCCTCGATCCTGACTACCACGAAATCATCGAAGTCGGACTACTCCCCTTTACATATACTGTTGATGGCCGCCTGATTGAAGCCGGCGTACCGTATGGCTCATTCCAGCAGCCCTTCGGCCCGATCTTGCCAGAAATCACAAGACTAACTGGCATAGACTTGCCGATGGTGGAGGGGCATATCATCGATCGATCCAGGGTTACAGCGATGGTCGACGAGGCCGATTTCGTCATCGCGCACAATGCAGGGTTCGACAGAAGATTTGCGGAAGACCTTTGCCCTAGTTTAGCGCAGAAACCTTGGGGCTGTTCATTGACCCAGATTCCATGGGCCGTCGAAGGTATGGGTAGCAAGCTCAGCTACATAGCTTGCGATTTCGGAATGATCTACAGCGCTCACCGCGCGGTTGACGACTGCCAAGCAACACTAGAAATATTATCGCGACCCTTACCCCAATCAGGGCGCACTGGCTTTGAGTATTTGCTAGAGAACGCATTTGATCCAATATACCGGATCAAAGCCATTCGCACGCCGTACGAGAGCAAAAATATCCTTAAAGCACGGCGCTATCGTTGGGACGACGGAAATAAAAGCCAGCTGAAATGCTGGTACAAAGATGTACCGGAAGCCGATGCTGCAAGCGAACTTGCTTGGCTGCGGCTCGAAATCTATCGCTACGAAGCTGACGTACCGATTGTGCCGATCTCGCCGTATGATCGATTTTCAGCGAGAGTCTGAGCACCAGTGTAGCAGTTAAAATATCCCACTGACTGCGATATATGCATCAGGGGCATTTGTCAGCATGAGTCAATGTCGGGACTGCTGAGGCATGTGTCATAAACTTGAATGCCATTCAATGTTACATCGGAACAAAGGAGGCCATTCTCGAGTCCAATAAATCAATTATGCACGATTAACCATGAGGATAGACTCATGGTTCAGTGCCAGCGACTCGACTCGACTCGGAGATGCCGCACACTTACAAAATGTGCTGCGACCACAAGCGAGCGTCATCATACGCCCAGGTTGGATCGAAACGCCGTCCACAAGCGAGCGCCACCATACGCCCAGGCTGGACCGCGTTTTAGCCTCATCCACGAGTGAGCGTCACCATGCGCCCGGGTTGGATGAGTTAAGCTATCTCCATGCGCATTGCGAAGACGGCATGACTTAGCTGCAAGTGAGTCAGTACGTAGTCGAAGACTTTCTCCAACCGCTCGGCGCAATGCCGACTGGTCTCACCAATCGAAAGGAAAAGGATGACGTGTCGCCCAAAATCTGGCTGCGATCCGGGCCGTATCGTCGCTAGGTTCATCCGATAGCCCTCGGGTGAACCTCGCGACGAATAGTGAACCGCCGACGCCTCGCCTGAACCAGCTGCGTCAACCACCCGCCTGAACGGATGCCGTGACAACCCGGCACGAGCAATCGTGCCGACTCGGAACGGTGATAAGCGTCGCACGCCTCGTGTATGCCAGCGACGAGAACCCGTTCATCAGCCGCGACTGGACGAGCACGATGGCTCCAGGACCTGCGCCAACGGACAATTCGCAGCGCCCTCGCCGGCGGCGCTCGCGCAAGGCCTCGAAAGGGGACGTTCGATGACCGGTCTCCTCGCGTTGAGCTGCCGACTTGCCCCTGGCGAGTCAGTACCGAGCTTCACGGCACGGCTGGCCCAGCGCAACGGCGTTGGGTCCGCACGCGACTTCTGCCTCGACATGGGCATGACCTTCCAGGCCTGCATCGACGGTGAACCTGTAGCGCTCGCGAAGCTCGCGCGCCTGACGGCCCTTCCGCTTGAGGTTCTCGAGCAAGCCTCACTACGGAGAGAGGGTATAGACTTCCGCCTGCGTGGCGAGAGCCTGACCAGATTTTCGGTCCGGCGCGCTCGGATCCACGCTTGCCCCGCGTGCCTTCGCGCCGACATCGAAGCGGGCGTAGGTGGTAACGAGCCTGCGCCGTATGGCCGCACGGAATGGTTGCTGCGTGTCTTCAGGGCGTGCCCTGTGCACGCGTGCGCGCTCACCGACGTCGGCAACAAAGAAATCGACGGGCCTCACGCGCTGCACGACTTTGCGCTCCACATGCGCGGACGCGAGACCGAGATCGCACGTCTCGCCGAGGAGGCCGCTCCAAGGACGCCGTCCGCCCTCGAAGGCTATGTTCGCGACCGTCTTAAAGCCATCGCGCGAGGAGGTACGTTACTCGACGGGTTGGAGCTTCACGCCGCGATCACGACCTGTGAAATGTTGGGAGTGCTCGCGACACGGGGACCTGCGACGAAGCTTAGGTCGCTGACGGAAGAGGAGTGGCACGACGCTGGTGACGCCGGCTACTGCCTCGCACGCGGAGGGGAGCGGGGCATCCGTGCTCTCCTTGATAAGATATGGCGAGCCCACCCCTTCGGTCGACGTGGGGCCGCGGGGCCTCATGCCGTCTTCGGATTCTTGTACGAGTGGCTGGCCCACGACCAAGACGGGGCAGCCTTCGATGCCGTCCGCGATATTTTTCGCCAGTTCATCGTCCAGACTATACCTGTTGGACTTGGTGACGATGTCCTCGGGCAATTTGTCGAGAAGCGGGTGCTCCACTCGATCTACACCGCATCGCGGGAATACGGCCGTCATCCTAAGCGTCTTCGAAAGGTTCTCGCGGCGGCTGCCCTGATCGGTAAAGATCACCAGCTCTTTTCCGATCACCTCGTGACGTTCGATGCAGAGCGGGCACGCAGCGTTCTGGTGGATGAACAAACATGTATGCCGCTCAAGGACGCCGCGGTATACCTCAACGCCGGCCGTGTTCCGGCACGTATCTTGGCTGCTGAAGGCTTCATTACCCCGCGCACTGGCCGTGCAGGCGAACGCGGTTCGCTCAGGGCAATCTACGCCACCGCCGATCTGGACACCTTCCTTGCGCACCTCTTCGACGGAGCCGAATCGGTCACGGGCACACGCGACCAAGCCTACCCCATCCCAGCCGCAGCGAAACGCGCTTGCTGCACCATCGCCGAAGTCACACGATTGATCTTCGATCGGAGACTCGCTTGGGTTGGCCGGCAGGCGGGTGTCGAGGGGTATCTCTCGGTCCTCGTCGATCTGCCGGAGGTCAAACGACATGTACACGGTCCCGCGTACGAGGGTCTGACCGCGCGCGCTGTTGAGAAAATCCTGCGGACGAGTACGAGGGTCGTGACGGGCCTGATTCGCGAGGGGTTTCTGCCTCGGAAGACAGTTATTAATCCGATCAATCGCTGTCCCGTCGACCTCGTCAGCGTCGCCGATCTAGATGCTTTTTGTGCGAAATATGTCTCATTTTCCGAGTTGGCGAAATCTAGAAGAGTGAGTCCGTTAACGTTGAAATACATTCTCGCAAGCGTCCCACCCGCTATCGAGAGAGATCGCGTAGGAGCGGCGTTCTATCTGCGCGAAATTGTCGAGAAAATTTGATATATATTCTATTGTAAGTTTCTATACCCCGGCATAGTCCGGGGTTTTTTATTTCGCGTATTTGTTGATATTTAATCATGGAGGATATATTTTGCTTCGGATCAGACAATACAATGGTTCGGAGATGCCGTACATATCGTTCGGTTTTCTGATACAAACTGAATAAATACAGTTACTTACATCCGCCGTCGTGAAAAACTATGCGTCGCCTGACAGCAGGATCGAAATGGGGTGACGCCTGGCGTTGCCCCACGGACCCGGATTATAGGCCGATCCACATCGTCGTGTGGAAGGTAGAGGGGGCGCGCAGCGGTCGTTGCGCGCCCCTTCGCTTACGAATCAACCTCGGACAGGTCCCGGGCGCCCGAACCCGCGTCTCGCATCGCAGCTCTGGTTCTGAAGCCCTGGAAAGCACGACGCCGATCGGCGAAGATCGTTTCGCTGGCTCGGCCGCCCCGCCCCGGGCGGCCTCCCTGAGAGAGGCGGCGCGAAACCTGCGATGTGGTGGCGTTCCAGAGCGTGTCGATGATCGAAGCCCCCACCGAAGCCTCTTCGGCAGGCTCCCTCCCCGCCTTTCCCGATGCCCCGCCCCGCCCCTCCCTCACCGAGCAGGCCGCCGCGGCCCTGCGCCGGCTGATCCTGCTCAACCTGCTTCCCCCCGGCGATGTTTTGAACGAGCCCGACCTGGTGGCCCGCCTCGGCGTCTCCCGGACGCCGGTGCGCGAGGCCCTGAAGCTGCTTGCCGGCGAGGGGCTGGTCACGCTCCGGCGCAACCGGGCGGCCCTGGTGGCGCGGCTCGATCCCGCCGACCTCGTGCCGCTGTTCGAGCTGGAAATGGCGCTGGAGAGCTTCTGTGCCGGGCTCGCCGCCGAACGGATGACCGCCGCCGAGATCGACCGGCTCGACCGGCTCCAGGCCGCCCTGGAGGCGGCGCGGGACGACCGCGACGCCTATACCCGCCTCAACCGCCAGGCCCACCGGCTGATCGTGACCGCCGCCCGCAGCCCGGCCATCGCCGAGGCCCATGGCCGGGCCTTCGCCCGGCTGGAGCGGGCCCGCAACTTCGCCCTCGCGGCGGACGGGCGGGTGACGGAGTCGCTCTCCGAGCACCGGGCGATCCTGGACGCCCTGCGGGCCCGCGAGCCGGAGCGCGCCCGCACCCTGATGCAGGCCCATGTCGCCCGCACCCAGTCCCTGCTGGTGGTGCGCCTGACCGAAGGACCGCGCCGATGACCGACACGACGGGAGATGGTCCCACCGAAGAAGCGACCTTGGCCCTCGGGGTGATCCTGCCTTCCTCGAACCGGGTGGTGGAGCGGGCGACGGAAGCGCGGCTCGCCGGCCTGCCCGCCGCCGCCTGCTACGCCCGGGTGCCCTACGGGGCGATGCTGAAGGGCGAGGCCTACGACGAATCGGTCTTCCTCACCGCCGCCGATCTCCTGGCGGATGCCGGCGTGGCGGCCCTGTGCTGGAACGCCACCCGCGGCGCCGCCCTGGGCTTCACGCCCGACGAGGACCTGTGCGCGACCGTGACCCGCCGCACCGGCCTGCCGATGGTGACGACGGCGCTGGCCGCCCGCGCGCGGATTCGCGAAAGCGGCTATCGCCGCGTCGGCCTCGTGGTGCAGGGCGGGCCGGAGGAAGCCGAATCGGTCGGCACTCGTTTCGCGCAAGCCGGCATCGCGATCGGCGCCACCTGCACCCTCGGCATCACCGAGAACCGCTTGGCGGCCGCGGTGAGCCCGGCGCGCCTCGAAGAGGCGGCGCGAATGACGGCCCAAGGATCGGATGCGGTGCTGATCTGGAGCACCAACCTCCCCGGCTGGCGGCTGCCGGCCCTGCTCGACGGCGTGCCGCTCCTCGATGCGACGGGCCTCGGCACAGAGGCGCTGCTGGCGCAAGCGGGGCTGCCGCGCACCTGATGCAAATCCCTCATGGCCCCCTGACGGTGCGCCGCGCGGATCGCCTGTGTTAGGCTCGTCGCCACGCCCGGAAAGAGGCGTGCGGGAGGAAACGGGACGGGCGCCGCGGCACCGGCCCGCCTCCGCGCGTCGATCTTCGGGCTCCGGTCACAGCAGGCAGCCCCCATGAGCCTCATCACCTATCTCACCCGGATCCAGTTCGAGCGCGGCGCCGTCCGGCTGATCGGCGAGGAACTGGCGCTTCTCGGCGCGCGCCGGCCGCTCGTCGTCACCGATCGCGGCGTCGTGGCGGCCGGCCTGATCGCCCGCGTCCTCGACGCCGCCGGTCTGCCGGCCACCACCCCGGTTTTCGACGGCACGCCCGAGAACCCGACCGAGGAGGCGACGCTGGAGGCCCGCGACCGCTTCAAGGCGGAAGGCTGCGATTCGGTGATCGCGGTCGGCGGCGGCTCGCCGCTGGATCTCGCCAAAGGGGTGGCGCTGCTCGCCACCCACGACGAGCCGCTGGCGACTTACGCCGCCATCCTCGGCGGCATCCCGCGCATCCGCGCCGACCAGCCCCCGGTGATCGCCGTGCCGACCACCGCCGGCACCGGCAGCGAGGTCGGCCGGGCGGCGCTGATCACCCTGGCGGACGGGCGCAAGCTCGGCTTCATCTCGCCCCACCTGATCCCGAACGTGGCGATCTGCGACCCCGAGCTGACGCTGGGCCTGCCGCCGGGCCTCACCGCCGCCACCGGCATGGACGCGCTGACCCACTGCATCGAGACTTACCTCAGCCCCCGCCACAACCCGCCGGCCGAGGCGATCGCCCTCGACGGTCTCGCCCGCGCCACCCGCTCGCTCCTCCGTGCGGTCCGCGACGGCGCCGACATCGAGGCGCGCGAGGACATGATGATGGCCGCGCTCGAGGGCGGCATGACCTTCCAGAAGGGCCTGGGCGCCGTCCACTCGATGTCGCACGCGCTCGGCGGCCTGAAGGCCAAGCGCCTGCATCACGGCACCCTCAACGCGGTGATCCTGCCCCACCTGCTGCGCTTCAACGCGCCCGCCTGCGACGCGAAATACGCCGCCCTGCGTCAGGCGATGGGCCTGGCCGAGGGCGCCGACCTCGCCGCCGCGATCGAGTCCCTGAACCGCGACCTCGGCCTGCCGACGGACCTCGCCGCCATGGGGCTGACGGAGGCCGATTGCGAGGCGCTGATCACGCGCGCGGTCGAGGACCATTCGACGGCGACCAACGGCCGGCCGGTCGGGGCGGAGGAGTTTCGGGAGTTGTTCCGGGCGTCGCTGCACGGGCGGGCGGCGTGAGCGGGCTGTATCGGTAGAAGTCCGATCGTGAGAACAGCATCGTGATACACGTGGCGCGAGAAATTTTTCAATCCCACGCGCGACCTCATCCTGAGGTGCGAACGAAGTGAGCCTCGAAGGAGGGCTCCAGGGATCGCAAAGATTTCCGGAGCCTTCCTTCGAGGTCAGCCGATCTCTGATCGACTACCACCTCAGAGCCATGCCTTTTAAGGCGTCAAATACTTGGACGATCTGCAAAAATTCACTATCGCGCAGCCAAGCTTGATGGTGCGCTCCGGGACCGAAAGTGCTCCCGATACCAGAGCGCCGATCGAGAGAAGATGGCGCGTCGACATCTGATAAAATAAAGATTATTCACAATAAAAACAATCTTAAACGGCCTGCACCTCAGAGCCTGTTTGAGCAGAGTGATTTGACAAAAACCGAGAAAAATTTAGCAGATATCCTACCATTCCACCTCATCCTGAGGTGTTGGCGATCAGAGATCGCACGCGATCGCAGATCGACTGACCTCGAAGGAGGGCTCCAGAAGCCTCGGCGATCGCTGGAGCCCTCCTTCGAGGCTCAGCGATCTTCGATCGCCCGCACCTCAGGATGAGGTTGGTGGGTAGGATGATCCCGTCTGCCTCAAATATTGGGTAGAAATCCTGCTCAAACAGGCTCTCAGGATGAGGTGGAGGGTGGGACCGAGAGGCGAGCCGACCCATTTTCACGCCGACATCGAGAACTCCGCCTCCAAGGCCGGCACCAATTCCCCCAGAAAATCCTCGGCCGCCGCCGGCAGCGTGCGGCCCGCCTTGGCGATCAGGCAGACGGGCCGCGAAAAGCTCGCCTCGGCGATCGGGCGCGAGCGCAAGGACGGCTCGGCGCGGATCTCCCGGGCGGAGCCCGGCAGGATGGTGAGGCCGAGCCCGGCCCGCACCATGCCGACCGCCGTCATCATGTAGGTCGCCTCGCAGGCGGTCAGCGGCAGCCGGCCGGCGGCCACGAAGGCGGCATCGACCACCGCGCGCACGCTGGTCTCGGCATCCATCAGCACCAGCGGGTACTCGGCCAGGGCTTCCAGCGTCACGGTCTCGCAGTCGCCGATCGGGTGACCTGCGGGATGGACCACGTGCAGGGCGTCCGCCGCGCGGGCCAGCACCGTCACGTCGGGGTCGCGCACCTCGCCGCCGGTGACGCCGAGATCGACCTCCTCGCGCCGCACCAGGGCCAGCACCCGCTCGGCGATGGCGTCCTTGACCACGAAGCCCATCCGCGGATGCGCCGCCCGGAAGGCCGCGATCGCGTCCGGCAATAAGCCCGCCGCCACCGAGGGCAGGGCCGCGATCCGCACCGTGCCGTGGCGGCGCGCGGCGAGGTCGCGGGTGTCGACGACGACGCTGTCGAGCTCGCGCAGCACCCGCTGGAACACCGGCAGCAATTCGCGCCCGACCCGGGTCGGCGCGACGCTGCGGCTGTTGCGGTCGAGGAGCCGCACCGCCAGCGCCTCCTCCAGCCGGCGGATCTGCACCGTGAGGGCCGGCTGCGACAGGTTCAGGAGGGCGGCGGCCCGGGTGAAGCTGCGCAGGTGCGCCACCGACACGAAGGCGCGGACCTGGCGAAGGTTGAGATCCATAACCAACCGTTATCGGGACGATCCGATCTTTTCAATTGCCGGATCGACGGCCCTCGATTGTGATGAGACCCATCGAACGGCGCCACATCCGAGCGCCGGAACCCTGGGAGGAAGCGATGCTGGCCCTGCTCGGCCTGTGCACCATCGCGCTGCTGCTCGCCTGTATTCTGACGAAGCGCCTGTCGCCCCTCGTGGCGCTGATCGTGATCCCGGTCGCCGCCGCGCTCATCGGCGGGTTCGGGCTCGGGACCGGCAAGTTCGTGCTCGCCGGCCTCCAGAGCCTGGCGCCGGTCGTCGGCATGTTCGTGTTCGCGATCCTGTTCTTCGGCATCGTCAGCGATGCCGGGCTGCTCGACCCGATCATCGACAGAATTCTCGCCACCGTCGGCACGAGGCCGAGCCGGATCGTGCCCGGCACGACCCTGCTGGCGCTGCTGATCCATCTCGACGGCTCGGGGGCGGTGACCTTCCTCATCACCATTCCGGCGATGCTGCCGCTCTACGACCGGGTCGGAATCGACCGGCGCATCCTCGCCTGCGCGGCCTCGCTGGCGGCCGGCGTCAACTTCCTGCCCTGGACCGGGCCGATGATCCGGGCCTCCGCGGCGCTGAAGCTGCCGATCCCCGAGATCTTCTCGCCGCTGGTGCCGGTGCAGGCGGTCGGCCTCGTCTTCATCTTCGCCGTCTCGTACTGGCTGGGCCTGCGCGAGGAACGGCGCCTGACGCGCGCCGGGGCCGGCACGACGGAGGCCGTCACGGCCGGCGGGCGCTCTCTCAGCGATGCGGAGCGGGCCTTGCGCCGGCCGGACCGGTTCTGGGCGAACCTCGTCCTGACCGTCGCGGTGCTCGGCACGATGGTGCTGATGGCGGAGAAGATCCCGCCGGCGCTGATGTTCATGCTCGGCACGGCGCTCGCGCTCATCATCAACTACCCGAGCGTCGACGCGCAGCGCCAGCGCATCGATGCGCACGCCAAGGCGGCGGTGCTGATGGCGTCGATCCTGCTGGCGGCGGGCGTCTTCACCGGCATCATGCAGGGCACCGGCATGCTGAAGGCGATGGCGCAGGGCGCCGTGGCCTTCGTCCCTCCCGGCCTCGCCCCGCACATCCCCTTCGCGCTCGGCCTCGTCTCGATGCCGCTGAGCATGCTGTTCGACCCCGACTCGTTCTATTTCGGGGTACTGCCGGTGGTGGCCGAGGTCGCCCACCAGCTCGGCGTGCCGCCGTTGCAGGTGGCGCAAGGCGCGCTGCTCGGCCAGATGACCACCGGCTTTCCGGTGAGCCCGCTCACGCCGGCGACCTTCCTGGTCTGCGGCCTGTGCGGCATCGACCTCGCCGACCACCAGAAATTCACCTTCCCGTTCCTGCTCGCGGCCTCCGTGGTGATGACCTTCGCGGCCGTCGCCTTCGGGGTGTTCCCTCTTTAGGCAGCGGTCCGACTTGCCCGAACAGTCTTGACGCCCTCCTCGTCATTCCGGGGCCGCGAAAGCGGAGCCCGGAATCCAGACGCGCAGGTGGGACAGAACGAAGCGGCACGCCGTCGATAGTCCTGAAGAACCATCCGCGGTTCTGGATTCCGGGCTCCGCTCCGCGGCCCCGGAATGACGAAGCGGGAATGAGATCTGTAGAGGCCACTCGAACAGGCTCCGGGTCCCCGGCACCCGCAAGGCGTCGGCGCCGAAGGCAACCAAGGGAGAAACCCATGAAACCCATCCGCCTGGGCGCCGGGGCCGGCTATGCCGGCGACCGGATCGAGCCCGCTATCGAGCTCGCCGAGCACGGCGCCCTCGACTACCTCGTCTTCGAGTGCCTGGCCGAGCGCACCATCGCGCTGGCCCAGCAGGCCCGCCTGCGCGATCCCGCCGCCGGCTACGATCCGCTGCTGGAGGCCCGGATGCGGGCGGTGCTGGAGCCCTGCCGCAAGCACGGCACCCGCATCGTCACCAACATGGGCGCCGCCAATCCTCTCGCCGCCGCGGAGAAGACCCGCGCCATCGCCCGCGACCTCGGGCTCTCCGGCCTCACGATCGCAGCGGTGACCGGCGACGACGTGCTGGAGGCGGTCGCGGCCGGCGATCACGAGATCCTTGAGACCGGCGGCCGGGTGCGCGATCTCGGCAACCGGGTGATCTCGGCCAATGCCTATCTCGGCGCCGGGCCGATCGCCGAGGCGCTGGCTCGGGGCGCCGACGTCGTCATCACCGGCCGGGTCGGCGATCCGGCGCTCTTCCTCGCTCCACTCATCCACGCCTTCGGCTGGGCCATGGACGACTGGGACCGGCTCGGGCGCGGCACGCTCGCCGGCCACCTGCTCGAATGCGCCGGCCAGGTTACCGGCGGCTACTTCGCCGATCCGGGGGTGAAGGACGTGGCGGGCCTCGCCCGACTCGGATTTCCCATCGGCATCGTGACCGAGGACGGCGACATCGAGATCACCAAGGTGCCGGGCTCGGGCGGACAGGTGACGCTCGCCACCTGCAAGGAGCAGTTGCTCTACGAGGTTCACGACCCGGCCCGCTACCTCCAGCCCGACGTGGTGGCGGACTTTTCTCAAGTGTCCATGGAGGCGGTCGGCCCCGACCGGGTGCGGGTGACCGGCGGGCGCGGCGCGCCGGCCACCGGACTCCTCAAGGTCTCGGTCGGGCTGATCGATTCGTATGTCGGCGAGGGCCAGATCTCCTATGCCGGCCCGGGGGCGACGGCCCGCAGCCGCCTCGCCCTCGACATCGTGCGCGAGCGCTTAGAAGTCACCGGGGTCCGGGCGAGCGAATTGCGCTTCGACCTGATCGGCGTCGATTCCCTGCACGGTCCGCGGCTCGCCGGAGACACCGAACCCTACGAGGTCCGCATCCGCGTCGCCGGGCGCTGCGACAGCCTGGGTGAGGCGGCGCGGATCGGCAACGAGGTCGAGACGCTCTACACCAACGGCCCGGCCGGCGGCGGGGGCGCCTGGAAATCGGCCCGCGAGGTGGTCGGCGTGGTCTCGGTGCTGGTGCCCGCGAGCCTCGCCCGGCCGAGCGTACGGATGTTCGAGGCGTGAGGGAGACGACCATGAAGCTGCGCACGCTCGCCCATTCCCGCACCGGCGACAAGGGCAACACCGCCAACATCTCGCTGATCGCCCACGACCCGGCCGATTACCCGCGCCTGGAGCGCCACGTGACCGCCGAGGTGGTGCGGGCCCATTTCGCCGGCGTCGTTCGGGGCGAGGTGACCCGCTACGCCCTGCCCCGCCTCGGTGCCCTGAACTTCGTGATGACGGAGGCCCTGGGGGGAGGCGTCACCCGCTCGCTGGCGCTCGATGCGCACGGCAAGGGGTTGAGCGCGGCGTTGCTGGATCTCGAGATCCCGGACGAGGCGTGAGACGGCGTCGGTTCTGCGCGACCGCACGGCAACTAACGCTCAAGCTTAAGCCCGGGTGAGTCGGATCGGCGCAGTTTTCGACGAACCTCGCCGCTTTCGCTGACCAGCTGAGCAGAGCCCTGGGGCTCGACTTGGCTCAGCTTCGTTTTCGGCTGGATCGGCGGTCACGCGCATGTTACCCGAAAATACGGAACCGATCCGGTTCGTCTCCCTCCTTGCCCGGAACTGCCATGCTTCGCCGGTCTCACCTGGGCCGGATGGCCTGCCTGTCGGCGGCCCTCCTCACCGGTCATCTCGCTGCGGCGCGTCCCGCGGCGGCCTGCCCG
The DNA here is from genome assembly GCF_016804325.1 of Methylobacterium aquaticum. Lineage (NCBI taxonomy): Bacteria > Pseudomonadati > Pseudomonadota > Alphaproteobacteria > Hyphomicrobiales > Methylobacteriaceae > Methylobacterium > Methylobacterium aquaticum. Next base: position 6,724,523 of record NZ_CP043627.1, on the reverse strand, counting down.
GCCTCGCTGCCGCCGGCGGTGGAGCGGATGAGCCTCGCGGTGACCGAGGCGCATGTGGCGCGGCGCGAAGCGGTGCGGGTGCTCGCCATCGGCTCGTCCTCCACGGAGGGCATCGGCGCCTCGGCGCCGGACCGGACCTACCCCCATCTCCTCGAACAATCCCTGCGGGCGGCCTGGCGCGGCACCCCGGTCGCGGTCACCAATGCGGGCATCGGCGGCGAGACCGCGGACCAGACGCTGGCGCGCCTCGCCGCGGCCCTGGCGCAGCCGGTCAAGCCCGACCTGGTGATCTGGCAGGTCGGCACCAACGACGCGATCACCGGCGGCAGCGAGGCGGCATTCCGCGGCCGGCTGGAGCAGGGTATCGCGCTGGTGCGCGCCGCCGGCAGCGACCTCATCATCCTCGACCAGCAATATTACCCGGCGATCCCCGACCACGCCCGCTACGAGCGCTTCGTCGGCCTCGTGGCCGCGGTGGCGTCGGGCGCCGAGGTGCCGGTCTTCTCGCGCTACGCCCTGATGAAGGACTGGAACCGCCAGGATCCGGGTCTGCTCGCCGGCATGCTGTCCTCCGACCGGTTCCACATGGGCGACCAGGGCTATGCCTGCCTCGCCCAGGCGCTGGGCCGCGACATCCTCGACGCCGTGACCACCCGGCCCGACCCTCTCCAGGCGGTGGCCCGCGCCAAGCGCCAGAAGCTGCCGGATCAGGTGACCCTGAAGCGGGGTTGACCGGAGGCGCGTGGAGCACTTTTCGGGCTTGTGACGTGCATTCGAACCGGCAATCCGATTGATCCGACGCAAGTCAAACCCTCCGCGTCATTCCGGGGCCGCGTAGCGGAGCCCGGAATCCAGATACGCAGGTGGAACAGAATGAAGCGGAATGCTGCCCGCTTCATCCTGAACGCTCAGCGGTTCTGGATTCCGGGTTCCGCTGCGCGGCCCCGGAATGACGCGGAGGGCTTCAATTCTGTCGGGACAACCGAATGAACTGTTACAACCCCGGCGCCCGCAGGTGCCACTCCGTCGCCGCCTGATAAGCCTGCCCGACCCGCAACGCCGTCGCCTCGTCGTAGCCGCGACAGACGATCTGGAGCGAGAGCGGCAGGCCCGTCGGCGAAAAACCGTTCGGCAGCGCCAGGGCGCAGAGCTCCAGCAGGTTGCCGAAGCGGGTGAAGCGCGAGGGCAGCACCGCCTGGTCGACGGCGTCGAGGGGGATGGCGGCGGTCTCGGTGGTGGGCGTCAGGAGCGCGTCGACCCCCTCCATCGCCCGGGCGAAGGCGGCCTTCATCTCCTGCTGCATCCGGCGGGTGCGCAAGTAATCCTGCGCGCTCACCCCGGCCCCGGCGAGGATGCGCAGGCGGACATCCTCGTCGAGGGGCAGGGCGCGGTCCTCCGCGAGGGCGCCGTTGAAGAAGGAGCACTCGGCCATCACGATCGCCGAGGTCGCCAGCAGGTCGGCGAAGCGGAACGGCAGGTCGATCTCGACGATTGCGGCGCCGAGCCCCGCCAGAACCTCCAGGGAGGCGTCGTAGGCGTCGAGCATCTCGGGCGAGACGCCCGCCCGTTCGACGGCCGGCATCCGGGCGAGGCGCAGGCCGCGCACGCCGCGATGCAGCGCCGGCATCGGATCCTCCGGCGTGATGCCCCGGGTGTTCGGATCGCGGGGATCGGGGCCGGACAGGATCGTGTAGAGCAACGCCACGTCCTCGACGCTGCGCGCCATCGGTCCCGGCGTGTCGAGGCTGGTGCTCAGGGGCACGATGCCGGCGGTGCTGACCCGGCCGACCGTGACCTTGAGGCCGGTGAGCCCGCAGAACGAGGCCGGCAGCCGGACCGAGCCGCCGGTATCGGTGCCGATCGCCCAGGGCGCCATCCGGGCCGCCACCGCGACGCCCGAGCCGCTCGACGAGCCGCCGGGCGTGCGCGGCGTCTCCCGGTCCCAGGGGTTCCAGGGCGTGCCCATGTGCTGGTTGGTGCCCCAGCCGCCATAGGCGAACTCGACCGTGTGGGTCTTGCCGAGCACGATCATGCCCTGCGCCAGCATCCGCCGGGCGATGGTGGCGGTCTCGGCGGCGCGGCGCTCGCGGAAATGCGCCGAGCCGCCGGTGGTGATCCGGCCCTCGAGATCGATCAGGTCCTTGAGCGCCACCGGCACGCCGTGCAGCGGCCCGACCGCGTGGCCGGCCCGGATCATCCGGTCGGCGCCCTCGGCGGCGAGCCGCGCATCGTCGCCATAGACCTCGACGAAGGCGTGCAGCGTCGGGTCGAGCCGCGCGATGCGGGCGAGATGCGCCTCCACGACCTCGACCGGCGAGATCTCGCGCGCCGCGATGGCACGGGCGAGGAGGTGGGCGGGACGCTCGGTCGGGTCGGTCACGATGGTGGTCCTCACTTCACGCTGATCCGGGTCATGTCGAGGAACCACGACTGGGGCGAGACGAAGCCCTTCACCCGCGGCGACATCGCCCTGGGGTTGAGATCATGCACGATGTACAGCCAGGGCGGATCATCGACCAGGCGCTCATGTGCGGCCCGCGTCGCCGCGGCGACGGTGGCGGGGTCGGTCGCGCCGGCGAGTTCGCCCATCGCCGCGTCGAACCGGGCATCCTGCCATTGCGGGAAGTTGAAGCCCTTCGGGGAGACGTTGGCGGAGGAGAAGTAGCGCGCCATCACGGCCACGTCGGACGAGGGCGAGGAGACGTTGAGCGCGTTCGCCCCCTGCAGGGCCGGAGAATCCGGCGCCGCCCGTCCGGCATTGAGCAGCACCTGCCACTCGACCACGTTGAAGGTGACGTCGACGTTGCAGGTCTGCTTGAGGTTCTCCTGCAGGAACTCGTTCATCGGCAAAGGCTGCATCTGGCCCGAGCCGGAGGTCGAGATCATCACCTTGAGGGCGAGCGGCTTGCCCTCGGTGAAGCCGGCCTCGGCGAGCAGCGCCCTGCCCTTCCCGGGGTCGAGACGGTAGCGGTTCCGCGGCGCGCCGAAATGCGGATCGGAGGCCTTGAGCCAGCCCACGGCCGGCTCGGCGGTGCCGTTCAGGAAGGTCACCAGCCCGTCCCGGTCGATGCAGTAGTTCAGCGCCTGGCGCACCCGCACGTCCCTCACGGGGCTGTTGGCGGCACCGCTGTTGTAGAACCACGGCCAGACATGCGGGTAGGAGCCGGTGGTGATGGTGAATCCCGCCTGGCGTAAGGAGGCGAGACCGTCGGGTGCCGGCGCCTCGATCCAGTCGACTTGGCCCGCGCGGAGCGCCGCGATGCGGGCATTGGCCTCCGGGATCGGCATCAGCCGCACCCGATCGACCTTGGCGCGGTTGTCGCCGTCCCAGTAATCCGGGTTGCGGGCGAGTTCGACCGCCTCGCGCGGCCGCACCTGCGTGATGCGGAACGGGCCCGTGCCGGCGGCCGGCAGCATCGCGACCCGGGCCCAGTCCCGTCCCGCCCGCTCGAACGACGCCGGCGAGGTGAACAGCAGGTAGACCACCATGTACGGAAAGTACGAGGCCGGCGCCGCGCTGGTGATGGCGACCGTCCGGTCGTCGATCTTGCGGTAGCCCGCCAGCAGCGGCGCCCGCGCCCGGGTGATGCCGGCGGCCGGCAGCTCGTAGTGCGGGCTGTCCGGCTTGAAGTAGCGGTCGAGGTTCCAGATCACCGCGTCGGCATCGAAGGCGGTGCCGTCGTGGAAGCGCACGCCCTGGCGCAGGTGGAAGACCCAGGTCTTCGGGTCGTCCGGCGCCTGCTCCCAGCGCTCAGAAAGGCCCGGCCGCAACCCGGCCGGCCGGTCGGTGCGCGAGAGGTCCCACAGCACCAGCCCCTCGAAGACCGGATAGCCGAGGAAGCGCATCCCCTCGAAGCCGTTATTCGGCATGCCGGTGGTGGTCGGCACGTCGGCGGCGGTCATGCCGATGCGCAGGACCGAATCGGCGGGTGAGGTTTGCGCGAGGACCGGCGCGGCGGCGAGGAGCGCCGCGAGCAGGATGGAGGGGCAGAGCGGGCGGGGCATCGGCGGCGGGCTCCGTGGAGGCTCGTCCGCCGCCGCAAGAGCCGGGCCATTCCGGCTCTCGGCGCGTATTCGTATCGTAGAAAAGTTAGCTCTTGAGCCGGTACCCCGTGCGGAAGATCCACGCCACCGCTCCCAGGCAGGCGACCAGGAACACCAGGGCCATGCCGAGGCTCACCGCCGGGTTGACGTCGGAATGGCCGTAGAAGCTCCAGCGGAAGCCGCTGATCAGGTAGACCACCGGGTTGATGAGGCTCACGTTGCGCCACACAGGCGGCAGCATGTCGATCGAGTAGAAGCTGCCGCCGAGGAAGGTCAGCGGCGTGACGATGAGGAGCGGCACCAGCTGCAGCTTCTCGAACCCGTCCGCCCACAGGCCGATCACGAAGCCGAACAGGCTGAAGGTGACGGCGGTCAGCACCAGGAACAGCACCATCACGAACGGGTGCTCGATCCGCAACGGCACGAACAACGCCGAGGTCGCCAGGATGATCAGCCCGAGCATGATCGACTTGGTCGCCGCCGCCCCGACATAGCCGGCGACGATCTCGACCGCCGAGATCGGCGCCGACAGGATCTCGTAGATCGTGCCGGAGAAGCGCGGGAAGTAGATGCCGAAGGAGGCGTTGGCGATGCTCTGGGTGAGCAGCGTCAGCATGATCAGCCCCGGCACGATGAAGGCGCCGTAGGGCACGCCGTCGACCGAGGTGATCCGCCCGCCGATCGCGGCGCCGAACACCACGAAGTAGAGCGAGGTCGAGATCACCGGGGCGACGATGCTCTGGAGCAGCGTGCGGAACGCACGGTGCATCTCGAAGCCGTAGATGGCGCGGATGGCGGGCCAGTTCATGCGCGGTCCCTCACGAGGTCGACGAAGATGTCCTCGAGCGAGCTCTGCCGGGTCTGGAGATCGCGGAAGCGGATGCCGGCGGCGGACAGGTCGGTGAGGAGCGTGGTGATGCCGGTGCGCTCCGCCTTCGCATCGTAGGTGTAGGTCAGTGCCGAACCGTCCTCCGACAAGGCGAGAGGATGGCCGGCGAGCGCCGGCGGCAGGGTGTTCAAGGGATCGTGGAGCTGGAGCGTCAGCTCCTTGCGGCCGAGCTTGCGCATCAGCTCGGCCTTCTCCTCGACCAGCACGATCTCGCCCTTGGCGATCACCCCCACCCGGTCGGCCATCTCCTCGGCCTCCTCGATGTAGTGGGTGGTGAGGATCACGGTGACGCCCTGGTCGCGCAGGCGGCGCACCAGGCGCCACATGTCCTGGCGGAGCGCCACGTCGACGCCGGCGGTGGGCTCGTCGAGGAACAGGATGCGCGGCTCGTGCGAGAGCGCCTTGGCGATCAGCACCCGCCTTTTCATGCCCCCCGACAGGGTCATGATCTTCGCGTCGCGCTTCTCCCACAGGGAGAGGTCGCGCAAGGTCCGCTCGATATGGGCCGGATCGGGCTTGAGCCCGAACAGGCCGCGGCTGAAGCTCACCGTCGCCCACACGGTCTCGAAGGCATCCGCCGTGAGTTCCTGCGGCACCAGGCCGATGAGGCGCCGGGCGGCGCGGGGCTCGGCCAGGATGTCGTGCCCGCCGACCGTCACCGTGCCGGTGCTCGGCGTGACGATGCCGCAGACGATGCTGATGAGGGTGGTCTTGCCGGCGCCGTTCGGCCCGAGCAGGGCGAAGATCTCGCCCTGGCGGACGTTCAGGTCGACACGCCTGAGCGCGGCGTGACCGGAGGCGTAGGTCTTCGACAGGTTGTCGATCGCGATGATGGGGGTCATCCGGTCCCGGGGCGTGTCAGGGCTGGCGGATCACCTAGGCCGCCAGGGGCCGGACCGCCAGCACCCCGTACCGGCTCGGCGCCGCGCCGAGGAGGGCGGCACGCGAAACCGGCCGGGTGTGGCCCGGATGTGCGCTCCTTCGTCCGTCCGGCCGGTGCGGTACCGCACATGGCTGCACTTGGCGGGCCATGGCCGGCACTTGGCGGGGCACATGGCGGGCCCATGGCCGGCACTTGGCCGCACGGGCTCAGGCGATCTTCTGGGTGCCGGCGCCGTCCCGATCGTCCTCGTCGGCGATGGCGTCGCCGTCATAGACGTCGTCCTCGGCGTCGCCCTGGTCGTCCTCGTCGTCCTCCGCCCGCTCGGCCTCGTCGTCCCGGGGCCGGGGCTTGGTGTAGAAGTTGCCGACGAGCAGCGCCTCGCCGGCCGTCACCATGGAGCTGAGATAGGCGTTGATGGTCGTCGGGGCGGCATCGGGCAGCGCGCGCAGGATCTGCGGCTGCGACAGGCCCTGCGGCCCGGCCCCGTCGATCAGCGCCTTGAGGCGGCCCTTGGTCGAGTTCGCCCGCGGCCCGCGCGGCCCGCGCCGGCCGCTCGCGCGGAGCTCGCCCCGGTCGAGGCCGGCGGCCGGCCCGCCGGAGGGCCGCGACAGGCCGAGATCCTCGATCGGCGTATCCTCGATGATGGCGCGCAGCGCGTTCTCGGCGAGCCGGAGCTTGGCCAGCTCCGTCCCGATCCGCTCGTACTCCGCTTCGAGCGCCGCTCGGCGTTCGCTCACATCAGCCAAGGCCTTCATGAGCGCTTCATTCCCCGACATCGCCCCTCCGGTGAAACTGGGCACCGGGTCCTTGCATAGGCGCGGTGCAGCGTCAACGAGAACGGGCGCCGGTTCAGGATCGTCGGGGTTCGACACCGTCACGCGCCGGCTGTCGTCAGCACAGTGACAGCGGCGCATGGGGAAAACCCCCGATGTCGCAGCAAGGTGACGGTCTCGACGGACGAGATGGTGAGCGCGCTGGGACTCGAACCCAGGACCTACAGATTAAAAGTAATTTTGCTCTGAAAATTTATCCATATTTTTCAGCGTCTTAGGTGCTCAACTTGTGTCCAAATCCAGGGTCGCAAAGTGCAAAATCGCGCACTTTGAAAGGGGTAATTGGACACGGTGCGTAGGCGGTCAGTGCCGCGCCGAACCGTCCCCAAACAGGTTCTTCCGAGTCTCAATCCAGGCCTCCTCAAGCTTCCTCATTCCGTTGACGGCGAGCCGGCGCTTGTTCACGTCGCGGCTGTAGTGGCGCACCATCTGCTCGGACATCTCGACGATCGCCGACACCTCGGCCTCGGTGTTGCCGGCCTCGAGCAGCATGTTGACGGCGTTCTTGCGCAAGCCGTGGAACACGAACCCGCCCTCGCGCAGGCGAGCCATAGCCGCCTTCTTCGCCGGCGATGCCGATGTCGGTTGGCCCTTGGCGTTGACGCTCGTGAAATCGCGTTGCCAGGCGGTCCGGTAGGCCGCCAGCGTCCATGGCTCGCCATCCTCGCGCAGGTGCAGCGCGGTGTGGTCGATGTGGGTGCGTTCCAGGATCTCGCGATACTCGCTGTGGATCGGGACGTAGACCGCCGCGCCCGTCTTCCGGGCGATGAGCTCGACGGCGTTGGCTCCCTTCGCTGGCCGCACCATCGGGATCACGTCGATCGAGCGCTGGCCGGTGTAGAGGGCCGAGTAGACCGGGAGGTGCAGCCCGGGCCGGGCGTGCTCGAAGAAGGCTTCGAAGGCCCAATCCGTCCAGGGGACGTGCGGCTCGACCTCGTGCTCGACCTTCTCCGTGGTCCGCGCCACGTTTGTCGCGCAGAAGCCGCGCGGCACACCGAACGCGAGCAGTTTCGAGAGAACCGACCGGAAGTAGCGGGCCACCGCTGGCGTGTCGGCGCGGAGATCGATTGCAGCCTGCGCGCTGACCGCTGTTAAGTCGGACACGGGGACGTCGCCCCAATCTCGCCGAATCGCGCGCAGATGCCGGTCGTAGTCGCGCTTCGTGAGGTCGGCGAGGTTCGTGTAGGCAGGATGTGCCATGTAGAGTGTGATCAACGCGTCGAAGGTGCGCCGCGCCTCGCCGTCGGCGGTCCGGTCGCGCTCCTCAGCCTGGTCGACGGCAGCCCAGAACGCGGTCGGACCACCCTCCCCTCGCGGCTGCGGGAGTGCATGCAGACGCCCGCCTGCGCCGAGCCAGAACCACGCCCAGACCTCGCCATCGCGCTCGGCGTGCAGCGCCTGGGACTGCCGGCATCGGCGCCAGAACTCATCGCTCTGTGAGTCGAACGGCAGCGGCACGGGCGGCCACGCGGCAGGCGTCCCACGCCCCTTCTCGAACGAGAAGTACATCCGGCCGCTCGGGTTGGGCCGGCCGCGGATGTGGCGCGGCAGGTCAACCATGCCGCCGCCCTTTCGCGGCCTCCCGGCGCAGCCTTTCTCCTTCACGGGCCCGTTCCACCAGATCGACTTTCGGAGTCGCAGGTGTCGGCGCTTCGCCGCCGGCCGTCAAATCTGAGAACAGCGACGGGTGTCGCCGCCGTCGCCACTGGTCGATCGCATCAAGATCGTACATCCCGGTGTCCGGGTCGGGCCGCGGGAAGCCTCGCATGAAGAGACGGACCTTGCAGGCTTCGAACGCCGCCGGCGTGAGGTGCAGCCGGCGCGCCGCTTTCTCGGCCGGAACGTCGCCGGGCTCGACCCGAAAGCGGATGTCGGGCGCTCTCGGCATGCTGGCGCTCGCACGCGTCATCTACCCCTCCTCTTGTTCTGTGGCCGGGGCGGTGGGGCGGGCGACTTCGAGACTTGCTCGGATCTCTTCGGCCTGAAACGAGTGCTGCGTGCGCCGCCAGTCACGATCCGCGTTCGGCGGCTGCTTGCCGAGCGACTTCCGCTTGCTGTCGTGCCAGTGCGCAGCGGCTTCCAGCGCTTCGCGTAGCCGGGTGTTCTCGACCTCAAGCTCGGCGACACGAGCGGCGAGGTTCGGTCCCACTGCCCCATCAGCAAGCCGCTCAGCCTCCTCACGGGTCATATCCGGGCGCGAGCACATCATCTGCCCGATCACCCAGGACCGGCGCTGTGCGTGCTGCTCGGCCGGGGTCATCTTGTGCTGGGCGGCGCGCTTCAGCATGGCGTCGAGGTCAGACATCCTCACCTCCCTGGACCGGTTGTGCGGGGCGAGCCCGGAGCAGCGCGTCCACCTCGCAGGCGATCCGCAGGGCCTCGGGATGGAGCGTCGGCTGAGCCGTCGTCAGCCCAGCGAGATTGTCGAGAGAGACGCCGAGAGCAGTCGCGATGGCGACCGCCGTGGCAATCGTCGGGTTGCGCGATCCACCGCGCTCCAGGTCCCAGACATGGGATTTGGTGAGCCCTGCGCGCTCAGCGAGTCCGTGCAGCGACAGACCCCGCTCTTCGCGCAGTTCACGCATCCGGCGGGCGATGGTGGCCGCGATCGTCTCGGCATCCATCAGAAATCCCCCGGCGCGACCTGGCAGCAGACGATCCCGCGGTCACGATACATCTGGACCATCTGGGTTCGGTCTTCGAAGACCAAGGCTGGCGTGCGGCCCTCATCCAGCCATTCGGCCTTGAGAACGGTGTCCGGGCGGTGGTCACCCTGCTTCCGGGTGCGGACCGGGATGTGGCCGAGCCCGTGCGCGCCGAGCCATTCGGTGGTCTTGTCACGAACCTCGTCGGAACGGCCGGACCAGATCTCCACTTCGGCGCCGGTCGCGGCGAGCGCCAGCAGCGTGCGGATGATCGGGTGGCATGGCTGGTCCTTGTCGCAGGCGGCATAGAAACCGCGCCAGTCCTTGTCCTTGCCGGGCCGGCTCAGGAAGTGCGACCGATGCTCGGTCAGGGCCAGGGTGCCGTCCAAGTCAAACACGACGAACATTTTGCGTCTCCACTGCTGCATGATTTCGGCGTCGGTGGCGCTCACGGCTCCTCACCTCCCTGGACCGGGATACCGGAGGCGCGGGCGCGGGAGAGCAAAACCCGGTTTGCTGCCTGGATCGCCTCGACGAATGCCGGGCCCGGTCCCATTTTGCCGCCGTGCCGCGAGCGCCATGCGTCCCACGCTGCGGCGATCATCTCGGGATCTGGCCGCTCCAGCCCTGCTATGAGGATGTGCAGCCCTGCCTTGGCGCTATCGCTCATGGGAGGGCTCCGGGATTTTGCGCCAAGGTGGCGTCTCACGGAAAAGACTGTAGACTAATTCGGCCGCGTCCCTTTTCTCCCGCATTTCCTCTAAACTGTAGTCTCCAGCGATATATCCGCCCTCGGCGAACGAGTATCCGATATACGCAAGCTGGAGAGCGGATTTGCGAGAAAGTTTACCAGAGCCACAGCACCACATGCATCGAGAGCTAGGCGCGTCCATAAACAACCCGCTGCCCATGCAAGATGAGCATCGGATCTTCGTGATGGTGTAGCTCACGACTGCCCCTCCCTCTTCAGGGTCGGGGTGGGGCATAGTGATGCCTCAATGCGCGCCACATCCTTATAGAACTGGTTGACCACGACCTTGTCGACGATGCGGTTCGCGAAGGCATTCTTGCCGTGCCACACGTCGGCGTCCACATTCGTGGCGATCGTGATGACCCGCCCCAACCGGCTCTCCAAAGACCAGTGGAAGCCGCAGCCCATGTAGAGCTCGCCGCGAAGGGCGAAGACGCGGGCGGCCAACTCTGGCAGCCCCTTGCTCAAGCGGTCCATCCACTCGGAATGGGCCTTCCGAGCCTCCTCCTCGGCCGCATAGGCGCGCATGTGCTCGGCGGTGATCTCACCGGCCATTCTCGACCTCCTGGGTGATGAGGGCGGATCGGGTCGGCGCAGCCTTCATGGCGGCCAGGGCAGCGCAGCGGTCGGCCAGCACCTCCGGCGATGGCGGGGTCAGCCCCTCACGGGCGATCAGCGCCTTCAGCGTCGCGGCGATCAGCGCGAGGCATTCCGCGTGGATCGGGCCGCCGGGCGCGACGACCGCCGAGAAGGTCACGGCGTCGTGCTCCTCAAGGCTCCAGCCGGCGGCCAGCAGGTCGTCGCCGTGCTGGCCTGTGAAGTCTGGCGCCGCGTCGGCATCGGCCGTCCGCCAACAGGTCGTTGTGGAGTGCCAGAAGCCCGGTAGGACAGTCGCGACGACCCATTTTGCTGCGTCCAGCGATGTCGTGTAGTGGCCCGCCGTCCAGCCCGTGGCGCCGCCAGCAAGCCCAAGCGCACCGTGGATCGCGTTGTCGAGATCGCGGTCGCCTCGCTCCGCAAGAGAGATGCGCCCGAGCAGGGTTAGCAGATCGTCAGCTCTCGACATAGGGTGTCTCCTGGGTGGGGGTGGCTCGGGGCTGGAAAAGAGCGACGCACCGAAGGGCGTTCACGACATCGTGGCCGTTTGCTTCGAGCCAATCGCCCAAGTCGAGATGGTCGATGATGCCGACCGCAAGCTCTTCGAGCTTGCCCTGCACGGCGGAGGCGACGGCGAGGATTTCTTCTTTACCCACGTCCCTCCTCCTCTTTCTGGAGAGCGGCGCGGCGACAACGACCTTGCCAACCACGGAGGATCATCAGACCGACCGACCCGACAAAAAGCTGTGCGAGGCCGAGCCAGAACCCAAACGAGTTGTCGGGAGATGCGCAGACAAGGACGAACCCCGCGATACCCATAACAAACAAGAAATCGTCTAGATCTCGCATCGGCCTACCCCTCCCTCTGGGAAGGACGGGGAGCGGACGGACGATAGTCGTTGTCAGCTAACAGATGGGCGGATCGCCGCTCCACCCACTCAAGCCAAGCACGCTCTTCGTCCGGCCAATCCTCTACCGTGACCGGATACCAAGCAAACCACGGGCGCCATTCGTCGACGGGCCCGATCGCCCGACGTTTCAGCCAAAGAGCCCCTAGGATAATTGCGACGAAAGCCGCTGAAAGCGCAACGACCGGCACGGTTACAGGAGCGAGCACCCAAAACCACGGTGGCAAATCAGCAGAGGGCGGTTTCGGATGCCATCTCATAGGCTGCCCTCCTCAATAAGGCTCAGGGCGTTTTCGTAGGCGATAGCCTGCCCGCGGTAGAACGAGCGGTTGCCGGAGCCTTTAGGGTGATTGTCGGCGTCGCGGTGCGAGGTTTCGATCTGGCGCTCAAGCCATGCGGTGACCTTCGACCCCTCGGTCTCCCCTACCCCGCTCTCCTGAGACGAGGGGGGTTGGACTATACTTGCGGGCGCCTCGGCTATTGCTTCACGAACGGCCCTGAGATTGGCCCGCACTTCCGAGAACGCCGCGGAATGAGCGTTCACCCACTCGTAAAGATTGTCACCCTTGTCCTTGTCGCCGAGTTCGTACCCCGCCTTCATGCGCAGGAACTGGCTCACGCGCCGATCCAGCCACGTCGCGAGGGCATCGAGATCGGTCATGCCGGCCTGGACGATCCACCGCGTCAGTGGCGTCACGCCCATCATTTCGGGGATGGAGTACATGCCGGCGGCTTTGAGGCGGGCGTTCAGGTCGGCGTCGTCCTCCCCCCTCTCCTTGATCACCCCATCCGGGGTGGGGGACGAAGACCGGGCGGCATTCACAGCGATAGTGATCTGATTGGCCAGCCACACCCGAAGCTCTGGGCTCGGATATGGATGGCCCAACACGTCGGCCCGGCGGCACATCGCGATCGCGATGTCGAAGCCAATTGATAGTGGTGGCGTGCTTTCGCCGACCGCCTTGATGCGCTCGCTCGTCATCTCTCACTCCTGGTCCTGGGGATTGGTGGCGTCGGCGGCGGAGAGGGCGATGCGTGCCGTGTCTCCGCAGTCGCACGGAGTGCCGCCGTGCCCCTCGTCGCGGATAGGGATCGCCAAGGGCGTGATGCAGCCCGGATCGCCATCCCATGATGGGGTATCGATCCAATTCTTTGGGTCGGCGTAGAATTCCAGGGCCTTCCGCATGACAGCCGAGGCCCCAGCCCCCTCACCCCGGCCAGCCGTGCTGATGTGGGAGAGGAGAGCGGTGCGGGCGGCAACAATCTTCGCATAGACAGTATCGTACTCGTCTCGTCCCCAACTTGCGGCACCGTCATGGTTCGTCCACGCGCCATCTTGGGCCACCGCGATCAGCGCATCCACCAGCCTCTCCACCTCTTCCGGAGTGGAGGATGGGAGCTGGGGCGCCTCGGCGGGCTCGAACCGGCCGTCGTCCATCTCGGACGCTCGCCGAACCCAGACCGGGCCACCGCCGACAGCGCGGTAGACGACCACCTCGGCGCCGTCGTGGATCAGCGCGTCGGTCTGCAACCGACTGTGGTGCAGCACATCGAAGCTACCCCGCGGCGTCGGGCCGAACCGGGCAACGATCTGGCCGTCAGGGATCCGCCGGCAGACGGTGACCGGCGCATCGTCGCTCAACGGCACGTCGGAGTGGACCACGCCGCGCCCAAGCAGCACCTCGTACAGGCCGCCGGTCTTCTTGTGGCGAAGGATCTCACCCATGATCACGCCTCCCCGCTCTTGAGGTTTTCGAGGATGGCGGAGACATCATCGCGACGCATTTCTTCGTATAGTGATTTTACTTTGTCGGCGTCGTAGAACATCTGACAAAGCGCCGCCCGTGTGGAGTTCCACCCAGCCTCCCACGCCTTCGTCAGGACACTCCGCAGATCCACCTCAGGCCCCACCGGACCTGACGAGACTGCCTTCCCGGCTACAGCCCCGAGTGAGGCGTAGACGTTGCGGCGGGCCTGGAGGGCGGCGCGAACCTCGATATCATCACAGTTGCCCATCCTCTGGCGGGTCGCCCAATGCGGGTTGCCGTCAGCTTCGTTCGCCAGCGCCGCATCCTCCCGCGCACCCCGAAGCATCTCCTCCTCACTCGGCATGACCGGAGCGGCAGAACGAACGGCGCGAATAATTGACCGCACATGATCGCCGGTCGCCCCGCAGTAACCGCCGTACTTGGCGCGATCACCGATGTCCCAACCCTTGATGACATCCCAGATTGGGTTGAACAGCGGGTCGTCCTCTGAAACGAAGTCTTCGCTCGGCATGACCGGAGCGAGCACCACATGACCGCGGGAGAGTGCGAGGCGGAGAGCCTTAATGCAGGATAGATAGGCCGTAGATCGATCATATTCTCCTTTCCGATAATAAGCGGCGTTGCTGGTTTCATCGCCGATCTCTTCAAGATATTGCGCGCACCCTTCCCTCACCACCTCCACCATCCAGGCCGGATCTACGGGCTGGAGGTTGATATGTTCTAGAAACTCAGGCCAGTCGGTAAGGTCGCCCTCATTCCACGAGCCAAGGAAATCCCGCATGTCATAATGGTCATCGATTTTGAGAGCGAATTCTATTGCTTGAACCGGCGTTCCGATATTCTCGTGAGTGGTCATAATCGCCTCTGGTCAGGGGGTGGGGACGCAGGAGCGGGGCTGCTCTGGCAGGCTGTCGATGTTGGCGGTGGTGGAGCGGGCTGCCCCAAGAGCGGCATTCGCTCGGTCCAAGATCTCGCTGACGGCGGCCGAACCGAGATGCGCCCACGAGCCGGTCAGCGTGAGTTTGGCGCTCGGATGCACCTGCCCGGATGCGACGGCGGCCTGTAGCGCGGCGGTAGTCAGCGCGAGTGCCTGGCGGAGGTGGTCTTGCTCACCCACGGCGCGAGCCCTCCGCTTCGCCGGCAGCCCGCCGAAGATCGTCGGCCAACTCGCGTGCCTCGGCCGGGCTGAGAGCCGCCCAGGCGTGCGTGGCGATCGACCCGAAGTTGCGCATCACGCCGAGCTCGAGGGCAACTTCACCGCGGCGCGCCCGGACCTGGATGGCGCTGCCCTGCTCCGGATCCTCGCCGGTGCGGTCGTGATAGCTGTGCTCAGCCACGCGCCTTCTCCATGCTGTCCGGGGTGGTGGCGGTCTGCCGCTTCCCGTCCTTGATGAGGAATCCGCCCTGGAAGGCGTAGGAGACGCCTCCGACCGGCGGTAAGGGTATGACGACCTCGGCGGGGCGGATGCCGCTGGTGGGCGAGCCACGGGGCTTGGTGGGGCATTCCGGCTGGGTGGCGGGCTGGGTCATCGGGCGGCACCCCGCACCATGGACGCCTGGTACTCGACCACCTTGCGGTCGTTCAGGACGGTCTTCGGCGCGTCCCATTCGCGCTTGGCGACCTCCAGGCGATCAAGCCAGCCGAGGCGGGAAACCCGGGCGACGCGGCACTCCGGCAGGAACGCCGCCACGACGCGCAGGAACAGGTCGTCGATGATGCCGAGACCGGCGAGCCCGATCTGCTCCTGGTAGCTCTGAGCACCCGCCACGATCGCCGGCGTGCGGACGACGTAGTGGGCATCGACGTAGCCGGCCGGCTGCCCGATTCCCCACGGCCCCCTGATCCTGACGAGACGCCCGGCGTATGGACCTTCCGCCATCAGGCAGTCGACGGGCCAGCCGCCGCACCCCTCGCTGGGCGGCGTGGCCGGGATCGTGAACTTCTCGGCCTTGCCGTCGGCGTAGCGGGTCTGCTCGGTCTCGCTGAACTCGCCCTGGAAGCCCCAGAGATGCACGCGGCCGTCGGCGTGGCGGGCGACAAGCGACTGCCCCTCGCGAACGAACGACTGGCCCTCCCACGAGCGCAGATCGCGATCGGCTTGCAGCCACAGGTCAGGCGAGTTCACGAAGCCGTCGTTCCACCGGACGTAGGCGCCGAGCAGCCATTCCGGCAGCGGCCTCGGGTCACCGAGCACGAGCACCTTGGCGCCGAAGGAGAGCAGGTCGCGCCCGAGCTCCTCGCCGACCATGGAGCACTCGTCGATCACGACGAGCTTCGCGTCCTTGACCACGCTGAGCGGGTTGAGCCGGAACTTCGGCTCCCACTGCTGGGGCCCTCCTCGACCTGATAGATCATCGAGTGGATGGTCGAGGCGCCCTGGCAGCCCTTGCGGCGGAGCACGAGCGCCGCCTTGCCGGTGAAGGCGCCGAACAGCACCTTGCCCTTCACGCCCCGGGCCATCTCCTGCGCCAGGGTGGTTTTGCCGGTGCCGGCGTAGCCGAACAGGCGGAACACCTGCGGACCGTCCTTGGCCTTGAGCCAGGACTTGACCGCCTTGATCGCGGTCTCCTGCTGCGGGCTCCAGGTCACGACACCCTCCGGGTGCCAGCGCCGGCGCCGCACAGCGCCGAGACCGCCACCACCCAGGCCACCGCCACCAGGAACGGGTTCTGGTCGCCGTAGGTGACGGTGGCGTAGAAGGCGATGATGAAGCGCGGGGCGATCAGCCAGCCGATCCAGCCAAGGATGCCGAACAGCGGCGTCAGCATCGTGCCGAACAGGATGGTCAAACGCGGAAAGCAAACAGCGCTGAGCAGGAACAGCGCGCCATGGTGATCCCAGAAATTCATCACACCCTCCGCTTCTTGATGTCGCCGCACCCCTTGCAGCGAAGGACGTAATCAGTATCGGTCCACCTTCCTCTGTGATCGTGGACCTTGGAAGTCTCTATCGTTTCCCACGTATGCCCATGCGGAATGCCAAACAGTGCGACCCGCAAAGCGCGAACAAATTTGATGAAGTTCATGCCGCGCCTTTCAGCCTCTTGTGGTTGCGGATCAATTCGTCGGGATCGCCACCGATCTCCTGGGCGAGCAGCAGTTTCGCCATCTCGGTGAGCCGGCGGAGTTGGGTCTCGTCGAAGTCCCGCAGGCTCATGGGGTCGTCGGTGAATCCGCCGATCCGGACGTGCCGCTCGACCATGCCCATCTCGAGTAGGAGGCGGTTCGAGAGGGCCCGGGGCGGCTGTTCGAGTGCCTTGCCGGCGACCCCCATCAGCTCCCACCAGCCCACCAAGGCGAGCGAGCGGGGCTTGGTGATCTTCACCACCTCGACCTGAGTGCCGAGGGGCAGTTGCGACAGCGCCTCAAGGTCGACGGGGTGGGCCGGGTGAAGCCCGCCGCGGCCGACGGTGAGGACGATGGTCAGGTCGTCCTTCCGCCGGGCCATGGATCAGGCAGCCTCTTCGGGCAGCGCCTTGCGGATCGCCTGGTATTCCTTGGTCCAGGCGGCCAGCACCTCGGCGGAGGCGCCGCAATCGTCCCGGTCGCGCTGACTGCGAGACCAGATGAGGAAGGCCTTCTCCTTGGTCGGGGCCGCCGAGAGCGCCGCGAAGACCCGCTCCCCACAGGCGCGCACCGCTTCCGGGTCCTGATCGGTCACTCCTGGAACCGTCACCGCGGCTGGTGCGACCTCTGCCGGCGGCGCCTCGGCGCGCTTGATCGCCTCCTGCACCACCGCAGTCAGGGCGACGCGCTGCTCGCGGGTGGCGATCTTCCGCTCCTCCATGATCGCCCGGTAGTCCTTGCCGGCCTTCCAGACCTTGCGCAGTCCACCAGCCTGATCCGCGGTGCTGATGTTCTGCGCCAGCTTCCGGATGCGCCCCTCGTAGTCGGACCAGGGCTCGAATGCGCTCTCCTGGGGCGCTTCCGCAGCCGCTAGCGCCTTGGCCGGCTCCGGCGCCTCGACAGGCTCCACGGGCTTTCTGACGCGGTTCTCGGCCTGCTCGAACAGGTGTTCGAAGGTCTCGCGCTCGGATCGGGTCAGGTGCTCCTCGTCACCGGCGTAGAGGGCGCGGATCTCGGACACGTCCTGCGCCGTCCGTGCGCTATCGAGGTGGCCCTTCAGTTCGGCCAGGATGTCGGCGCCGGACCGCTGCGCGAGATCGTTCTCGTCGGCCTCAGCGTCCAGGTGGGGAATGGAGGCCGCCGCTGCTGGGTCAGCGACGACGGCCTGGGCCTGCCCACGCGGGACATGAGAGGCAGGCTGTTCGGGAGCCGGTGCGACACCCAGAGGCGCCTCACGACGGTCGAGCGAGCCCGGGCGATGCTCGGGTTTGCAGCCGCCGACGACATCGCGGTCGACATGATGATCGACCAGGCGTCCAGCCTGATCGTCCAGTTCTGCCGCCGGCCGTTCGGCGTGGAGACGCTGCGCGAGCGCCCCGCGCTTTTGCGCGACTGTGGCGGGCTGGTGCTGTCTCGAGACCCGGTGGTCGAGGTCATCAGCGTGACGCGCGGCACGGGCGACGTGCTGGCGCCCGCCGACTACGAGATCGATGCCGGCGGGAAGGTGCTCTACCTGCTGCAGGGCGGCGTGCGGTGCCCTTGGTCGAACTGGTGCTTCGACCACAACTGCTACCCGGACGGGCGTCGCGGCTTCGGCCTGACGGTCGAGTACCGGGCCGGTTACACCCTGCCGAAGGACGATCAGGGCGCCGAGTGGACCCTGCCGGCCGACGTCGAGCGCGCGGCGATCATGGCGATCGGAACCATGCTGTCCTCTCGCGGTCGCGACCCGCTCCTGAAGAGCGAGAACGTCATGGGGGTGGGGTCATTCACCTATGCCACGCCGGCCGCCTCTACGCCCGCGGGCGGGCTCGTGAACGCCGAAGCCCAGGCCCTGCTCTGGCCCTACGTGCGGGCGGTGCTCGGATGAGCCCGGAGCAGGCCATCGCGGCGCTCGACCGGCAGATCGCCCTCCACGGCGACGACGCTCAGATCCAGCGCGGCACGGGCGCGGCGGCGCCTCTCCGCCTCTGGGTCCGTGAATACCAGCCCCAGGAGCTTCAGGGCGGCGTCACGCAGGGCGACCGGAAAGTGGTGGTGTCGCCCACTGACGTGGCGAAGGCCGGGCTCCCCGACCTCAAGAAGCTCGACAAGCTGACCATCGCCGGCCGGCGCACGAACGTCGAATACGCCAACCCGACCCGGATCCGCGGTGTCGTGGTGCGGTGGGACCTGAACGTCCGGGGCTCCTGATGGCCGGCCGCGTCACCCCGATCGCGCAGGAGTTCGAGCTCCTGGTGCGCGATGCCTGGTCACCCGAGGCGCAGTCCGGCTACGTGCGCGAGTTCGCCCGGGAGCAGATCGCCAGCGCCGAGGCGCAGAACGAGAAGGCCCTCGGCTACAAGCCGGAGCACCAGATCTACATCGACGGGACCCAGCGGCCCGACCTCTCGGCGGTGACCGGCAGCAGCCGGATCCTGGTCGAGTTCGAGATCCTGTTCGACGTGATCGCGCGCGTCGACGAGATGCTGAAGGCGGCCTCACCGCGCGGCACCCGCACAAAGCTGCCAGGCCAGCGCTACGTCGAGAGCCATCACTGGTTCGCCGACGACCGCGAGTTCACCGACATCGCCAACCCGCCCAAGGCCGAGCAGTACGTCGTCCTGAACTCGCAGCCCTACACCCGACGCCTTGAGCGCGGGTGGAGCAAGCAGTCGCCGCAGGGTGTCTATCAGGTCGTCGCCGCCATGGCGAAGCGGCAGTTCGGGAACATCGCCTACGTCGGCTTCACCTACCGCTCCTTCCCGCACGGCGCGATCGGCGCTTGGTCGGGCTCGGCCTCGGCCCGGAAGATGGCGCGCGAGGTCCGCGGCGGGCGAGCGTCGCTGCACGAGGAATGGCTGACCCGGCAGCCGGCCATCATCATCGACCCAGGCAGAGGCTGACCTTGGCCCACAAGACCGTGATCGATGCCGTAGAGGGGCGCCTCGCGGAGCGCTGGAGCTCGCCTGATGCCGTGGCGGCGCGCCAGGCCGCCGGCCTGCCGGCCCTGCCCTTCTTCGGCGCCAACACGCCCGAGAACGCCGAGGTGCCCCAGGACGGCAGCGCCTACCTGGAGATCCAGTACCCCTATTCCGAGACGGTGCAGGCCACCCTCGGGCGGGTCTACCGCGAGAGCGGAGGCTTCGCGATCTTCGTCAATTTCGAGCGCGGCGGCGGCGCTGAGAAGGCGAGCATCCTCGCCGACCAGTTGGCGACCCTGTTCCGCGATCGGCGCTTCGGCGGGATCCAGACGTTCTCGCCATCCTCGCCGGTCATTGATGATCGAAATGAAGAGGGGCTTTACTATTCCCTCTCCATCGCCGTTCCTTACGAATACGTCTTTCGCGACGACAATTCGGGCGGCTTCTACGACTGAGGAGGGCGAAAATGCCACGACTGACGAACACCACCCGCGAGAACATCGAAGTCCCGACCGGCGTCAAGGACGGGATGGTCCAGATGGAGGCTATCGGCCCAGGCGAGACCAAGACCGTGAATTGCGCCCCGGACGACCCGACCCTCGTGGCGCATTTGCGCTCCGGTGGGCTGACCACCGAGGACAAGCGCGTCGCCAAGGCGGTCGAGGCCGCGGCCGCGCCGAGCGCCTGACGCTCCACCACCCATCCTGCAACCCACACCACCAGCAACCGGCAGCCGCCGGAGGAGACCCCTATGGCCGAAATCGTCACCGCCTCCGGCGCCAAGATCTTCATCGGCTCGGCCGTGACCACCGCCACCGATACCACGGCCGAATTCGCCGCGCTGACCTATGTCGAGATCGGCTTGGTCGAGACGCTCGGCGAGTTCGGCGACGAGAGCAACGGCGTCAACTTCACCGCCCTCAACGACGCCCGTGTCCGTAAGGCGAAGGGTGCCCGCGATGCCGGCACGCTGGCGCTCACGGTGGCGCACGATCCGATGGACGCGGGGCAAGCCGCGCTCGAGGCCGCCGAAGCGACCAGCAGCAAGTTCGCCTTCAAGGTGGTCTACCCGGACCGGCCGACCCCCTCCGGCACCGACAGCATCGACTATTTCCGGGCTCTCGTGATGTCGAAGCGCAAGAACGTCGGCAGCGCGGACAACGTGATCCGCCGGACCTATTCGCTCGGCATCGACAGCCAGATCTTCAACGTCCCGGCGGCCAGCGCCTGATCGGTATCACAAGGCAGGAGCGCGTAGCGTATGAAGCTCAAGGCCATCAAGGTGAACTCCGCCCGCTCGGAACAGGGTGGGTGGGTCAAGGACATCGCCGGGTTCCCCGGTATGCGCCTGCTGGTGCGCGGGTTCGAGAGCGAGGCGTTCAAGCTCGCCCTCTCCCGCCGGCAGTTGGCGGTCACGAACGACGACCGCGAGGACGGCAAGCCGGGCGGCGCGGTCAAGCCCAAGGTCACGGAGCGGCTGTTCGGGCTGGCGATGGCCGACGCCATCCTGCTCGACTGGGACGGCATCGAGCGCGACGACGACCAGCCGATCCCCTACTCGCGCGATCTCGCCGAGCGGTACCTGACCGACCCCGACTTCCGCCTCTTCCGCGAGGCGGTGGCGCTGGCCGGCACGCTGGTCGAGAGCGAGACGGACGCCCGGGTCGAGGCCGCCTTGGGAAACTCACCCGCTGCCTGAGGTGGCAGATGCACTTCGGCCCGATGCACGCGCACATCGCGCGGCTGAAGGCCGAGGGGCGGAAGCTTCCCGACGGCTACGATGAGCGGCCGGGCATCTCGGCCTTCAACCTGTTCTTCTGGGATGCGTTCTGGGAGCTGAGCACCGAGCGCCCGCTCGGGTTTGGCGCCGAGGGGCGGATTCCCGGGACAGCGATCGAGGCATTCGCCGGCCGGGTCGGGATGGTCGACGCCGACGAACTCGCGTTCTTCCGCGCGGTGATGCGCGGGATGGATGCCGAGTACCTGGCTCGCAAGCCCTGGGTCGCCACCGTCGCGGCCGGCGGCGTCGCGATGAACGACCACAAGGGACTGCGCGGCCTGCTGCGGCGGAACGCGAAGGCGCCTACCGGCCAGCCCCACGCTGGCCCTCCTGCCAGCGCCTGAGGTCTGCTTCGGCCTCGGTGCGGGACTTGATGGCGGACCGCTTCTCTCCGGTCTCGGTGTTCACGCAGGTGCTTTCCCGCGGGTTGGCGCGCCCGCCGCGCTCCGCCTCGAACCACAGCCCGCCCATGGCCTGCTGAGCCGCGAAGCACGCCTTGTCGGTCTCGAACGGGGCCGAGCCGCTGGTGAGCCCGCCCGCCGGCGAGATCGCCACCCAGAGCAGCATCCACTTCATCGCCGCACCTCCCGGTAGCGCCGTAGCACGGACCCGTGATGGCAACCAACATCGAGACCATTCGCCGGATAAAAATCGAGGCCCAGGTTTCTGGCGTTGAGCAGGCCACGGCGCGTCTCAACGACACGACCCGGGCGATCGGGACGATGGAGGGTGCCGTCGCTCGGGCTCGCCGAGCCTACGACCCCCTCTTCACGGCCACCGAGCGGCTGGCCGCTGTCCAACGTACGGCGACCCTGGCCGTGGCAGCCGGCAACCTCACGCAGGAAGAGGCGAACCGGCTCTACGAGCAGGCCGCGAACAAGATCACGGGTTATGGGCGTGAACTGGAGAAGGTCACTCGCCTGGAAATCCAGGCCCGAGCCGCACGGGAGGCGTCGGCGCGTGCCGTGGCGCAGGCTAATCAGCAGACCTTGAACAGCCGGTTCGGGATCGGCGCGGCGCCGGGTCGAGATGCGGCGGGCGACTTCGCGGCCGCTGCGAACGCGGCCGACAACCTGCGCGCCCGCTACAGCCCGTTGTTCGCGGCGCAGCGCCAGTATCTCGCCACCCTGGCGGAGATCAAGGAAGCGTCCAAGGCCGGCATCCTGACCGAAAACGAGCGGGCTGCGGCGCTAGAGCGTACCAAGGCGGCGTTCGCCGCGCAGGTGACCGGCATCAGGGGGAGTGAAGGGGGCGGCAACGGGCGTCTCAACGCCTATCAGGCCCAGAACCTGTTCTACCAGGGCACCGACGTTGTAGCCTCGCTGGCGAGCGGAATGCCGCTGTCGACGATCGCCCTTCAGCAGGGCGGCCAGATCGCACCGACCTTCATGGGGCCGGGCGGCGCCAGTGTTAGAGGCATCGCCTCGCAGGCTGGAGACCCGCCTATCTCGGCATCGCCCGCGGCCAAGTACCGCCGGCCAATGCCACGGCCCGATACCGTGGGTGGGCCCGCCAGCCTGGAGGCGCCTGGTTCCCGCTGGGCGATCCCAATGCTTGGCCCTTCGTGATGCACGAGGCGGTCGGCGTAGAGCCGGACGAGGCCGTTCGCCCGCTGGCGCTCACGGCGACGCCCGCCGAGCAATTGCAGCGCTTCTGGCCCTATACCGGCACCCCCGTAGCCCAGGTCGTAATCCCGGAAAGCGTGATCGAGCACGCTGGGCAGACGGCCCACGTCTCTCGGCAGCTCGTCGTATTTGCCCGGCCGGCGGAGGGGCCTGTTACCGACACCATTGGCGTGCAGCCGTTCGAGATCCCTCTCAGCCACCAGTACGTCTCCGGGGTGCAGGTGCGCCGACAGGATAACAACGCCCTCCTAGTCGATGGCGTAGATTACACCATCAACTATCGTCGCGCGTCGATCCTCGGCCTCAAAAGCGGCGTTGTCTTCTGCAACGTGTCCTACACTGGACGCGCCACGCGTTACGACATCGTCTGCGTCGATCCAAAATCAGGCGCCGTTTCAGTGGCGGCAGGCACGCAAAGACCCGCCGATGCTGGAGAATTCGTACCAGATGTCCCGCTTGGTCTGGTCCCGCTCTACGGCGCTTTCGTGACCCGGAGCGACGGCGTCGATCTTGTCCCGCTCCAGGGCGAGGTTGATGTCCGGCTCAAAGGCCTGCCGTGGCGCGAGTACAGCCGGCAGCGCCTTCCCGGGCTGATCCAAGCCATGCGGACCGGTCGCACAATCCGTCTGGCCGTCTACGGCGACAGCATCCCGGAGCAGGGCGGCGGCGGGTCGGGACCGAGCTATTACACCGTGCCCAACGGCACCTACCGGGACACGGCACTCCAGAGCCAGGGCGGCTATTACTGGACCGGCCGCATCGGCGCCGACGTGGTCAATGCCTTGCCGGGCTATAACCAGGGCGACGGCAATTCCCGGCACATCCGGGTTGGGTGGGGGTGGCGCCTCAAGGAGGCGATCGAGGCGGCATCTGCCTGTACCGTCATCCACGATAATTGGGGTGTCGGCGGGACGGACGCCAGTCAGACCGAGCCGAACGGCAACTACCCGCCGCGTATCAACGCCCTGATCGCCAGCAATCCGGATGTCGTGGTCATCTGCTTCGGCATGAATGAGCTGGGCGGTGTTTTCACCTACTTGCGCATCCGGGCCATGATCCAGACCCTCCGAGCAGGAGGCGCCGAGGTGATCGTGATGGGCGTCCCGCTGATCGCGACCTCGAACAGCGTCAACTCCATTGACGAGTGGCGCGAGACCAATCGCCAGGTCGAGCAGGCGGCCCTTGATGAGGATGCCGCCTACGTCCCGGTCGCCGCCTACGTTGACCCCGACAGCCCGGTCCCGCTCGGCGGGATGTCGCGGCGCGCGGTCAGCACCACCAACGGCATCAACCACGACGGCCCGTACATGCTGCGGCAGTACGGCAATCTGCTCGCCAGTGTCGTGCGGGGGCTCTGACGATGCTCGAAATCACGTATGTCTCCCTAGCGCCGTCTGGGGTCGCCACCCCCCTGGGCGGCACCGTCCTAGCAGTCACTTCGGTCCCCACCCCAACCGGATCTCAGCCGGTCGCGCCGTCGCCTGCCGGGCTCCTGGTCACATCGATCCGCTCGGATGTCTGGGCCCGGGTCGATATGGCGGCATCACCGGCCCCGGATGCATCGCCTGATGCGATGATCGTGGGACCTGGACAGCCCGTCGAGTACCGCGGTCGCGCAGGCCAGCGGATCGCCGCTATCCTCGGACGGTTCCCCGATACGGACGATCCGACCGATATACCATTGTCGTCAACTGGCGGCCTTAAACAGGCAACGGACGGGCTGGCAGTAGACCGCGCCGTAGTTGTGACCGTGGGCGACATCGCGGCGTTTACATCGACTTATCTTGCTTGGATGAACAGCCTGCCTGTCGCGTCCAGCAACCCCGACGATCCTGCTCCGGTCGCAACCGGCCAGCCCTACAAACTCGGCCCTGGCGGGCCGGTCGTCATCGCGCAGTGATGAGGTCTCTCTTGCGTACCCCCCGTCTGCTCATCGCGGCGCTGCTGGCGCTCGCGCCGTCCCTGGCGCTCGCTCAAGGCGCCCCTGCTCCGATCCGGCTCCCTAAGGGGAGCACTGGACCGGCGGACGATCTGACCCTGGCGCCGACCGACAGCGGCGCCCTGCGGCGCTCGCTCGCGGCGGTGTTTCGTGATCTCCCGGTCTACCCGCAATCGTTCGGCGCGGTCTGCAACGGGGGCGCGGGCGGCTCGAACGACACGGCCGCATACCAGGCCGCGGCCAACGTCGCGGTGCTGTTCGGCCGCGCCCTGCATCTCGGTGGGGCGGGTCTGTGCATCACCACCGCACCGGTCACGCTCTCGAAGCCGATCCCGCTGCGCGGCGACGGCGAGGCGGTCTGCACGCTGGTCGGTCTCCACAACGGCCCGATCCTCCAGATCGCCGCGAATGCCGCGGCGCCCTCGCAGGTCGAGGTCTCGGGCTGCACGTTCCGGCACCAGAGCGCGGCTCCGGCCGCCTACAACGCTACACGCGCAATCAAGATCACCGGTGGCAACTACGTCTCTTACGCCAGGTTCTCCAATCTCACGACGCAAGGCTTCTACGCCGCGTTCGAGGTAGCCACGGGAACGCAGACGACGGATTACGGCCAGGAAAATCTCACCGCCTGGACATCATGGGATCGTATCACCATCCTGTCCGGCGCGCGGGGCGCGCATTACGGCTGGTACTACCCGGCCGGCTCGGGCACGGGCAACACCTACACCAATATCAAGACCGGGCTGTCGGACGCCGACTCGGCCATCTTCCGCTACGAAGGGACAGGTGCCGTCGTCGGCGACATCCTGATCAATCAGTGCCACTGCGCCGGCAACACCAACGCCGTCGGCGCCTCGCTGATCTCGATCGGCCCGGGGACCGTCTATCGCAGCTCCATCAGCGTCGTGAATTCGCAGATGGATAGCGGTATGGGGGCGGTGTTCGACTTCTCCCCCGATGGGGTGCCGTATTTCGGGGTCCGGCTGATCGGCACGAATATCGCGAACGGCATCGTCGTCAACAAGAACAACGCCCAGATGATTGCCTCGACTGTCACGGGCGTGCTCGCCAACGACTTGCGTGACGGCATTTTCAAACAGGTTTCGGCCGCGCCCAACCTCGCTGTTCCGGTGTTCCGGATCAGCGTCGGCAAGGCGATGGACGGGCTCAACTTCGCGAGCCTGTACTGCGAGGTGGTGGCAACCGGCGTAATCCCCAACGTGGGCCCGAGTGTCACCCGGGCCACGCTCGCCCTGTTCAACTCAAACGGCACAGTCTCGGCCACGGTCGGCACGCCCGAGCGGCTACCGTCGACCGGATTTGATGTCTCTGCAAGCGCGAGCGGCAGCGTCGTGACGGTCAACACGGTGTTCCCGTCGGGATCGGGCAGCTCCGGCACGAGTTTCGACGCGCAGGCGCGCTGCACCGGCGGCGCGGCGGCCTCGCTATCACCGCTTTAGCGCCTCGCGCGCATCTTTTCGCAGCAATCTGGAGATCCTGATGACCGCGAGCACATTCGAGCGGGGGCTTTCGCTTGTCCTGACACACGAGGGTGGATGGTCGGACGATCCGCAGGATCCCGGGGGCTAGCCTATTAGGGCTTTCGCCGCCTCATGAGGGTCTTGGCCCCTATAGCGCACCCTGGCGTGAAGCGGACCATAATTCACCCCCATGAGGCGCGCGAAGTCTTTCAGTACGAGATCGCGCCCATTGTGTTTGACAATGATGTTGTCTGTCCTAGAGCGAGCCTGCTGCATGGTTGTTGCCCATCGGCAGTTTCTCGGTTCATAATCCTTATTGACATCTACCCGGTCCAAGGACCGATGTGGCGGGCACTCTCCCATGTCGGCAAGGAAACTCTCAAAGCCCTGCCGCCATTCTTCGCACACCTGGATGCCTCGCCCTCCATACTGCGAGTACTTTTCGTCTGCTGGATTATAGCACCGCCCAAGTGCGCCGTAATATGCGCGGAGGGTTCGCGAGGATTTCCTTCCCGTCCGGTGCCCATGTGTGATTGAGCGCGCTCTCGTCACCTCAATCCTGAGACACCCACAACTCCGGGTGTCTCCTCTCCTGACGGGCTCCAATCCGCGCACAACCTCTGCGCCGCAATCGCAACGGAAAAGCCATGTCGTGCGCTTGCCAGCACTCGCTGCACGACTAATGGCCACCAATGAACCATAGCGTTCACCTGTAATGTCTAGTGGCGCCGCCATCTGCCATCCCCAGAAAGGTTAGTCCATGTCAGTCTACGGCGCAGATGAGCGCTTCGCAAGATCTTTGCAGCTCGTTCTGAAGAGCGAAGGAGGCTATGTTGACGACCCGCACGACAACGGGGGCGCCACCAATCTCGGCGTCACGATCGGTACGCTGAGCCTGTGGCTCGGCCGGCCGGCGACGAAGGCGGAGGTGCGGGCGCTGACACCCGCGACCGTCGCCCCGATCTACCGGCGCCGGTTCTGGGACGCGATCCAGGGCGACGCGCTGCCGGCCGGCCTCGACTATGCGCTGTTCGATTTCGCGGTGAACAGCGGGCCGAAGCGGGCGGTGATCGGGCTCCAGCGGGCGCTCAAGGTGGCCGACGACGGCAAGCTTGGGCCGATCTCCCTGGCGGCCGTGGCGAAGCATAAGCCGGCTGACCTGATCGACGCCCTGTGCGACGGGCGGCTGGCGTTCCTGCGGGAGCTTTCGACCTGGCCGCGGTTCGGCAAGGGCTGGGGCCGGCGGGTCGAAGAGGTTCGCAAGGCGGCGCTCGCCATGGCGGCCGAACCCGCACCGGCGGTCGATCCGGCGAAGTGCCCGACCTGCGGCAAGCTGATCGCCGCCTAACCAACCCCCGTAGATTTTGCGGCAGTTCGACCCGCGCCGGCCGGGCCAGCCGAGCACATCCCCCACAATCAGGACACCATCATGACCAGCAAGCAGCATCACGGCCTCCCCGTGGCCGGCTACCAGCCCCAGACCGACGACAAGGTGGCTCTCGTCAACGAGAACAAGGCCCTCGAAGAGCGCGTGCTGCGCCAGTTCGACAAGCTGGCGCAGATGGAGCCCGGCGCCGTCGATGGGCGGTGGTTCGCTATCGGCCGCACGGCGATCGAGCAGGGCTTCATGGCCCTCAACCGCAGCGTCTTCCAGCCGAGCCGCGTCGCTCTGCCTGAGGACGACAAGACCGCCTGAGGTCCCCTCATTCAGCCCGAGCTTACCTCCTAAGCTCCCCTCGCAAGGACACGACCATGAACCAGGAACAGCTTGCCGCGCTCCTGCGCACCCTCCTCCAGTTCGGCGGCGGCATCGCCGTGGGCCGCGGCTGGATCGACGCCGACACCGCCACCGCGGTCATCGGCGCCATCGTCACGATCACCGTCACCGCCTGGGGCCTCTACGCCCGCCGCAATACCGCCCTCGTGCAGAGCGCCGCGGCGGTGCCGCAAGTGGCCCAGATCGTCACCACGTCGCCGCACATCGCCGAGGCAGCCGGCCCCAAGGTGGTCGCGCAGTGATCTCCCTGCCCTGGTGGCTGTCGGCCATCCTGGCATTCCTGTCCCGGGCCGCGAACGATTATGCGGCCCGGAGGCGGGCGGAGGGCGCCCTGCGCGACCTCGGCGCCAAGACGCAGGCCGAGGACAGCCGGCGCGAGGCGGAGCGCCAGGAGGCAGTCGCCAAGGCAGCGGGCGATGCTGCGGCTGCAGCGCCGGAAGATCCGGCCGATCCGTTCCTGCGAAAGGGCTGAAGCCATGACGTTCACCTGCGCGGCCGCGGGCTTCTTCGTCTTCGCGTGCTCGGCCCCTGAAATCCAGGCGGACGCGGCCCGGTTCTGCCAGACCGCGGCGCCCATCACGTACAGCGCCAAGGACACGCCGGAGACGCGCCGGCAGATCCGGGTGCACAACGCCAAGGGCGTCGCCGCCTGCGGCTGGGGGAAGCGCTGATGCCCCTGTTCGAGGCCGACCCCAGCCACCCGGCCGGGCCCTATAGCTCGGAACGCCTGTTCGAGTGGGCGATGGCGGTCATGATGATCATGATCGCGCTCACCCTCGCGATGCCTGGCGATACCTTCGAGCGGTCCGCTCTCCGGCCGATCGCCGCCCTCGGCGCCACCGAGGAGAACATGGCGACCTTCTACGCCGTGGTCGGCATCGCCCGGGCCTTCGCCCTCTACATGAACGGCCACATCAACAACGGCCGCGTCTTCCCATCGGGAGCCTACATCCGCGCCTGGTGCGCGCTGTTCAGCGCCGTGGTCTGGGGGCAGTTGACCCTGGCGCTGTTCCTCGACGCCTTCCACGCCAACTCCCCCTCGCTCAACATCCCGGTCTTCGGCACCCTGACGATGTTCGAGCTGCTGTCCTGCTACATCGCGCGCCGCGACGCGGTGCGGCGCAAGGACACCCTCGAGGGCCAGATCGAAGAGCTAAGGGCGTCGGCCGCTGCGAGCGGTCTGGTGCTCACGCCCAAGCCGCGGGCGCACGGGGGAGAGGTCACCGATGCTTGAGGCCGGGTTCCTGAAGGGGGTCTACGACAGCCTGTCCGGTTTCCCGGTCCTGCAGGCGGCGGTGGGAGCGCTGATCGTAATCTTCGGCCTGAGACTTATGCTCAAGGCCGACAAAGCGAAGGATGCCGCAGCCGCGCCAGCCGCGCCGGCCGGGGCGACGCTCGCCGCGCCGGATGGCGCTCTGCATCTTCAGGGCGCGGTGGCCTTCACGGACATGACCCGGGAGATGCGGGACATCCTGCGCGAGTGCGTCGAGCTTCAGCGCCGGATCGCCGAGTGCGTGAGGATCATGCGCGAGGAGGCCCGGAAGCAGACCGAGATCCTTGAGCGCATCGAGCGGGAGCAGGACGTGCAAGGCCGATCGCGGCACCCATAGCCTCCGCCTTCCCGAGACGCCTTCAGCCCCGCCGGCAGCCGCCGAGCGGGGTTTTTGCGTCTGGGGCCTGCTCATCCGGCTCCAGCATCGTGCGGAACGGCTTGGACTCCATCTTCCATCCGGTCTTGGCCTCAAGACGGGCGTAATGGGCCTGCATATCCATCATCACGCCGACGCGCTTGCCGCCGCAGGACGAGCAGCGGAGGCGGAGCGCGATGTCCGGGAACGGCAGATTGTCCGGGAACCGATCGGTGCTGATGACGACGTGCCGCTGGCAGCCGTGGCAGGTGACGGCCGCGGTGAAATCGCCTTGGGCCCGCATGTCGCCCACGGTCGGCGGCGCAATCTCCCGGCCGGTCTCGTCGTACGCCCGGCGGGGGTTGCGGCGGGTCACTCTTCCCCGCCGCCGGTCATCGCTTGGTCTCCCAGATCGGGATCATGCCCGGCATCTTCACAGGCTCGTGTCGGTAGGCGGTCCACCTCCCGAGCTTGATCCATTCGGGCGTGACCTCGTGGATTTCGACCGAAAGGGTCACGAGGATCCCGCTGTAGTCCCCGCGGATCGTGCCGAGCTCCGGGTGGACGCCGAAAAGCCGCAGCGTGTCCCATCCGGCCTCGTGCGCCTGCATCCCCCACCGCTCGACGAACTCCTGGCAGCGCTGATGCGTCTCGCGCCACTCGTCGGGACGCAGCCCGCGGCACGGAACGACGCCCGGGGAGAGGCTGGCGAGGCCGCGGGACCAGGAAAGGACGGTGTCGGGGATGGTGGGGGTCATGATCCCTGCCCTACCCTGCTAGCGGCACGATGGCGAGATCGAACGGGGCGATTTGGACACAGGTCGGATAATCTTGGACACTCCGGCCAAATGGCCGCATCGTCGCAACCGCCTAAGTCGTTGATGTAGACTAGATAAGTGGTGAGCGCGCTGGGACTCGAACCCAGGACCTACAGATTAAAAGTCCGTTGCTCTACCAGCTGAGCTACGCGCCCGCGTCCCGGACGACGGCGCGGCGCTGGTGGGCCGGCCCGATCCTGCTTGGGACAGACGCGGACATAGGGGGTTGACGCGGCCGGGTCAACCGGGAGACCAGGGCCGCCCACATCAACCCGCGTCCCGATGCTGCCAGACACCGCAACGCCCAGCCCTCCCGCCCACTGGCGGCGTTTCGCCGGCCTGCTCCTCGGCACGGCCGGGGCCCTGGGTCTCGGCGTGCTCGCCTTCGTGACGATCCTCGACCCCTACGGCCTGCGCGCCGCGCCCGGGCGGGCGCCAGGGCCGATCATGGATCTCAACCAGCGCTTCATGTACCCGCAGGTGGTGCGGGGCGGCGCCTTCGACGCGGCGGTGTTCGGCACCTCGACCGCCCGCCTCCTCGATCCCGAAGCTCTCGACCGGGCCTTCGGCGGCCGTTTCGCCAACCTCGCGATGAACGCGGCGACGCCCTGGGAGCAGACCCGGCTCGCCCGGCTCTTCCTCGCGCGGGCGCCGGCGACGGCAGTCCTGTTCGGCCTCGACGCGCCGTGGTGCGAGACGGAGGCCGACACGAAGCGCCTGACCTTCCGGCCCTTCCCGCCCTGGCTGTACCGGGAGCCGCTCGGCTGGGATGCGCCGTTCCATCAGTGGAACCAGCAGAGCGCCGAGATCGCCGGCCGGGTGCTGCTCCACGCCCTCGGACGGATGCCGGCGCGGATCCGTGGCGACGGCTACGAGGTCTTCACCCCGCCGGAATCCCGCTACGACGCCGCGCGGGCGGCGGCGCACATCCACGGCGAGGGACCCGGCCCGGAGGCGCGGTCCGGTGCGGAGGCCGGCGAGCGGCCCGTCTCCCTGCCGGCCCTGCCCTGGCTCGACGACCTCCTCGGCCTCGTCCCGGCGGGGGGGCTCAAGCTCGTCGCCTTCATGCCGGTCAACGTCGCGGCGCAGCCGCGTCCGGGCAGCCGTTCCGCGGCCCGCGAGGCGGCCTGCAAGGCGCAGGTTGCCGAGATCGCCCGGCGGCACGGCGCGACGCTGGTCGATTTCCGGATCCCGTCGGCGGTGACGCGGGACGACACCCTTTATTGGGATGCCCTGCACTACCGCCTGCCGATCGCGGCCCGCATCGTCGCGGGCTTGAAGCGGGCGGTGGAGGATCGGCGCGACGATCCGGACGGGTTCTATCGCGTGCTCGCCGCCCCGCCCGACACGACGAGGTAGGCGCCCGTCCAGGCCTCGGGCGCGGCAGTTCCGGCACTCGAAAAAGCCCGGCGGCACGGGCGGGCCGGAGGCCACGCCCGTCGGCGCCGGGTCGGAAGGCCGTCGGCCTCGCCTACCGGGCCCGCGCGATGCAGAAATCCACCGCCTCGAGCAGCGCCTGCTTCATCGGCGAGTGCGGGAACAGCGCCAGCGCATCCTTGGCCATGGCGCCGTAATGGCGCGCCCGCTCGATCGTGTCCTCGAGGGCATTGTGGCGGCGCATCGTCGCGAGCGCCGTCTCGAGATCGCCGGGCTCCTCGATCTCCTGGCGCTCCAGGGTGCGGCGCCAGAAGGCCCGCTCCTCGTCGCTGCCGCGGCGGAACGACAGCACCACCGGCAGGGTGATCTTGCCCTCGCGAAAATCGTCGCCGACATTCTTGCCGAGATCGGCGCTGGTGCCGCCGTAATCGAGGGCGTCGTCGACGAGCTGGAAGGCGATGCCGAGATTCATGCCGTAGCTGCGGCAGGCGGCGATCTCGGCCGCCGGGCGCGCGGCGATGACCGGGCCGACCTCGCAGGCGGCAGCGAACAACTCGGCGGTCTTCGCCCGGATCACCGCAAGATATTCATCCTCGGTGGTCTCGGTCGAGCGGGCGGCGGTGAGCTGCATCACCTCGCCCTCGGCGATCACCGAGGCGGCGGAGGAGAGGATGTCGAGGGCGCGCAGGGAGCCGACCTCGACCATCATCTTGAAGGCCTGGCCGAGCAGGAAGTCGCCGACGAGGACGCTGGCCTCGTTGCCCCACTTGATCCGCGCCGCGACCTTGCCGCGGCGCATGTCGCTCTCGTCGACGACGTCGTCGTGGAGCAGCGTCGCGGTGTGCATGAACTCGACGCTGGCGGCGAGCTTCACGTCGCCGTCGCTCGCCGGGTCGTAGTTGCTCAAGCTGGCGGTCGCCAGGGTGAGGATCGGGCGCAGGCGCTTGCCGCCCGAGGAGATCAGGTGGTTGGCGACCTCCGGGATCATCGTCACGTCGGAGCCGGTGCGCGACAGGATCATCGCGTTGACGCGCTCCATCCCGCCGGCCACGAGCCCCACCAGGGCGTCGAGGCTGGCCTCCGGATCGGAGGGTCTGTCCTGAAGGGGAAGTACGACGCCCACGCCCGCGCGATCTCCTCAGCGCCGCCCCGCACCACGGGGCTCCTCGATCTACTCCCGCCCCCTTTGGCACGCGAGCGCCCCCGGCGGCAACACGCAAGCTGCCGCAAGGCCCTGAACCCGGGGCCGAGGCCTGGGGATGCGCAGCAACCGGCGCGACACTGTGGTATGGCCGCCGCGATCCGAGCAGGAACCGGCGCAACGCACCATGATCGAGCTGATCCGCACCAACGATCTCGTCCTGATCGGCTTCGCGGAATCCCTTCTCACCGGCGCCGAGATCCCGGTTCTGGTGGCCGACAACCACATCAGCGTGATGGAGGGGATGATCGGCGCCTTCCCGCGCCGGCTGCTGGTGCCGGAGGACCATGCCCGCCAAGCCCGGCGCATCCTCACCGATGCGGGCCTCGCGCACGAGCTGCGTCATGCATGACGCCCCTCCCCCCTCCGAGCCCTGGCTCGGCGGACGGCTCGCCTTGCGCCAGCCGCCGCGGGGCGGTCACCGGGCCGGGACCGACGCGATTCTGCTCGCCGCGGGCGCCGGGGCGCGGCCCGGCGAGACCGTCTGCGACCTCGGTGCCGGCACCGGTGCGGTCGGGCTCGCGGTCGCCCGCGCCTGCCCGGGAGTACGGGTAATGCTGGTCGAGCGCGACGCCGAGGCCGCTTCGCTCGCGCGTCTCAACGTGCAGGAGAACGGTCTGTCCGACCGCGTCGGGGTGATCGAGGCCGACGTGACGGCGCCCGGCCGCGAGCGCCGGAGCGCGGGGCTCCTGCCCGATTCCGTCGATCTGCTTCTCACCAACCCGCCCTTCTTCGAGGCCGGGCGGCATCGCGTCTCGCCGGTCGCGGCCCGGGCTGCCGCCCACGGCTTTCCAGAGCCGGGCGGGCTGGAGGCCTGGCTGCGCACCGCGGCCGACCTCGTCCGCCCCGGCGGCCGCCTGGTGCTGATCCACCGGGCCGATGCGCTGCCCGCCTGCCTCGACGCCCTGGCCGGCCGGTTCGGCGGGCTCACGGTCACGCCGGTCCAGCCCCGGGCGGAGGCGGCGGCGATCCGGGTGCTGGTGGCCGGCATGCGCGGCAGCCGGGCGCCGTTCACCTTGGGGCCGGCCCTGGTGCTGCATGGACCGGATGGGCGGTTTACGGAGCGGGTGGAGGCGATGCACCGGGGCGAGATGCCGTAAGGTTTTGCCACGACATCGTTGTCAGGCCGCTCCCGAATTTCATATCCACCGCGTCATTCCGGGGCCGCGAAAGCGGAGCCCGGAATCCAGAGCCGCCGACCGCTCAGAAAAAGGCTGGTCGGGTTCCGCCTTGTCCTTCTCCACCGGCGTGTCTGGATTCCGGGCTCCGCTGCGCGGCCCCGGAATGACGCGGAGGGTACAAAGATTGTCGAGCCGATCGGCTGGCGCTGGTGTGAGCG
Organism: Methylobacterium aquaticum; assembly: GCF_016804325.1. NCBI lineage: Bacteria > Pseudomonadati > Pseudomonadota > Alphaproteobacteria > Hyphomicrobiales > Methylobacteriaceae > Methylobacterium > Methylobacterium aquaticum. Next base: position 6,690,270 of record NZ_CP043627.1, on the reverse strand, counting down.
TCGATGTCCATATGCGGCTGGTGATGGCTGTTACCGCAGCGACACCGCCCCACCCGGATGCCGCCAGATCTTCCCGTCGAGCTCCAGTTCCATCAACAAGCCCTGGACCACCCGGGCCGACAGCCCGGCCTGCCGCGCCAGGGCGTCGACCGGCACCGGCGAGGGCCCGAGGAGTTCGAGCAGGATCGCCCGTTCGTCCTGGCGCGCCGACGGCGTCGCAGGCTCCTCGAGGGGACGTTGCGCCGGCTCGGCCGCCATGGCGGTGACCGGCTCGGCGGAGAAGTCGATCTCGTCCCAGTAGAGCGCCGGTTCCGGCCGGTCGGCCGCGTCCTCGGCGCCGCTGTCCGGCGCCGGCCCGCCGATCAGGGGTGCGAGCACCGCCATGACGTGCTCGGGGGCGGCGCAGAGGGTGGCGCCGTCGCGGATGAGGTCGTTGGTGCCCTCCGCACGGGGATCGAGGGGCGAGCCCGGCACGGCGAAGACCTCGCGGCCCTGTTCCAGGGCGAAGCGGGCGGTGATGAGCGAGCCGGAGCGGCGCGCCGCCTCGACCACGATCGTGCCGAGGGAGAGCCCCGAGATGATGCGGTTGCGGCGCGGGAAGTCGCGGCCCCGGGGCTCCCAGCCCATCGGCATCTCGGCGACAACCGCGCCGCCGTTGTCGAGGATGCGCGCCACCAGTTCCTCGTGCTCGGAGGGATAGATCCGGTCGTGCCCGCCGGCGAGCACCGCGACGGTGCCGTTCTGGAGTGCGGCCTTGTGGGCGCGCGCATCGACGCCGCGGGCCAGCCCTGAGACGATCACCAGCCCCTCGGCGCCGAGCGCGTGCGACAGCCGCTCGGTGAAGGTGAGGCCGGCGGCGGACGCGTTGCGCGAACCGACGATGGCGACGGAGGGGCGCTTGAGGCAGGCGGCGTCGCCGCGCAGGCAGAGGAGCGGCGGCGCGTCGGCAGTGGCCTGGAGCGGGAGAGGATAATCGGCCTCGCCCATCGCCACGAAGCGCGCGGCGAGGCGGGCCGCCGCCGCGATCTCGCGCTCGGCCTCCGCCTTGGTGGTGACCCGGATCGGCTTGCCCCGAGCCTTGGCGAGGCCGGGCAGGGCTTTGAGCGCCGGCCCGGCCCCGCCGAACTTGTTCACCAGGCCCCGGAAGGTGCGCGGCCCGACGCCCTCGGAGCGGATCAGCCGGAGCCAGTCGAGGCGCTGCGCATCGCTTAACTGCAAGACCCTCTCCCCTCGGCAACCTGCCGAACCTTGGGTGAGGGTCGCTGTCAGACCTTCAGCCCTTCTGCCCGATGCGCCCCTCCGTCCCCGCCAGGAGGCGGCGGATATTGGGGGCGTGCTTCCACCATAGCAGCAGGGCGAGCACGCAGAACAGCACCGCGAGGCGGCCCTGACCGAGGGCCCACAGGGCGGCGGGGGTGGCGGCCGACGCCGCCAGCGCCGAGGCCGAGGAGTAGCGGAGCAGGAATGCGAGTCCGATCCAGATCGCGGCGAAGACCAGCACGCCGAGGGGAAACAGGCCGAGCAGCACGCCGATGAAGGTGGCGACCCCCTTGCCGCCCTTGAAGCCGAGCCAGACCGGGAAGAGGTGTCCGAGGAAGGCGCCGAGCCCGGCCGCCAGCGCGGCTTCCTGCCCGCTGAGGCGGGAGGCGAGCACCACCGCGGCGGTGCCCTTGAGCGCGTCGCCGACGAGCGTCGCGGCGGCGAGGCCTTTCCGGCCGGTGCGCAGCACGTTGGTGGCGCCGATGTTCCCTGAGCCGATCGACCGCACGTCGCCGAGGCCGGCAAACCGCGTGAGGATCAGCCCGAAGGGAATCGCCCCGAACAGGTAGCCGATGCCGAGCCAGAGGGCGATTTGCATCCAGTCCGGCGTCATCAGCGCGTCTCCTCGGCACGGTGGACGATGCGGCCGGCGACCAGGGTGAGCGAGGCCTGGCCCTGCAGCCGCGCCTCGTCGAAGGGCGAGTTCTTCGAGCGCGACTTCAGCTGGCGCTTGTCGAGGACGTAAGGAGCATCCGGGTCGATCAGCACGAGGTCGGCGGGGCACCGGGGCTCAGGCGCCCGGTCTCGCGGCCGAGCACCCGCGAGGGCGCGGCCGAGAGGGCGGCGAGCAGCCGCGGCAGCGCGATGTCGCCGGCATGGACGAGGCGGAGGGCGGCCGCGAGCAGGGTCTCGATGCCGAGCGCCCCGTCGGCGGCCTCGGCGAAGGGCAGGCGCTTGGTCTCGACGTCCTGCGGGTTGTGATCGGACACGATCACGTCGATCACGCCCTCGTTGAGGGCCGCGACCACCGCCTGCCGGTCGGCCTCGGTGCGCAAGGGCGGCGAGAGCTTGCAGAAGGTGCGGTAGTGGCCGATGTCGTTCTCGTTCAGCACCAGGTTGTTGACCGAGACGCCGCAGGTCACCGGCAGGCCGGCATCCTTGGCGCGCCTCACGATCTCGACCGAGTCGGCGCATGAGATCATGGCAGCGTGGTAGCGCCCGCCGGTCAGGCGCACGAGGCGGATGTCGCGCTCGAGCAGGATCGTCTCGGCCTCCCGCGGGATGCCGTGGAGCCCGAGCCGCGAGGCCATCTCGCCCTCGTTCATCACCCCGTCGCCGACCAGCGTCGGCTCCTCGACGTGCTGCATCAGGAGCACGCCGAAATCGCGGGCATAGGTGAGCGCGCGGCGCATCACCTGGGCGTTGGTGACGGCCTTGAGCCCGTCGGTGAAGGCGACGGCGCCGGCCTCGGTCAGCAGGCCGAACTCGGTCATCACCTGGCCGGCGAGGCCCTTGGTGATGGCGGCGGCGGGCAGCACGTGGGTGGTGGCGGTGTCGCGGGCGCGGCGCAGCACGAAATCGACGATGGCCGGCTCGTCGATCGGCGGGTTGGTCTCGGGCATGCACACCAGCGTGGTCACGCCGCCGGCGGCCGCCGCCGCGCTGGCGCTGGCGAGGGTCTCGCGGTGCTCGGCGCCGGGCTCGCCCACGAAGGCGCGGAGATCCACGAGGCCGGCGGTGAGCACCTGGCCGCCGCACTCGATCACCTCGGCGCCCTCGGGCACGGAAGCGGGCGTGCCCCAGTGGATGTCGGCGATCACCCGGTCACGGACGAGCACCGCGCCCGGGCCTTCGCGGCCGGTGGCGGGGTCGATCAGGTGGGCGTTGGTGAGGAGGAGTGTGGTCATGGATCAGGCCGCTCGGGGTTCGGCGGAAGCAGGGCGGAGCGTTGCTCGACTGCCGCGAGTACGGCGTCGAGTGAGAGTTGGGGGTTGCCGAGGAAGGTCTCGTTCGAAACCCGCATGATCTCGAAGGCTTGACCCCGCAACCAGGCATCGCGCGTGGCGTCGCGCTTGCGGCGTTCGGCGGTCTCGTGCGGCTCACCGTCGAGTTCGACGATCAGCCGGGCGGAGGGGCAGAGGAAATCGACGATGTAAGGGGTGATGGGGACCTGCCGCTTGAACGTGTGGCCGGAGAGGCGGCCAGCGCGGACCTGGCTCCAGAACAGGGCCTCGGCGCGAGTCGCAAGAGAGCGCTGATCCTTCGCGAAATCCCTGAGGCGTTCGGAGACCGGATTTCGCTTCTCTTGCTCCACCGATCTCTCCTCAAGCTCGCCGCCCGTAACCCCTCCCCCCTCTGCGGGGGAGGGTGCCCCGCGGATGCGGGGCGGGAGAGGGGACGCCGCTTCCGGATACGTCGCGACCGTAATGAAGGGCGCCAAGTCTTGCAGCGTCGCGCTGCCCCTCTCCCGGCTCGCTCCGCTCGCCACCCTCCCCCGCAGAGGGGGGAGGGTTAATCCGTGGCGCCCTTCACCAAAGTTCACCCATTCAAGGTCACGCGTTCGGCAGGTGCGTCGCCAGAGCCTCCAGCACCGCCATCCGCACCGCGACCCCCATCTCGACCTGCTCGCGGATCAGCGACTGCGCGCCGTCGGCGACCTCGGACGAGATCTCGACGCCGCGGTTCATCGGGCCGGGATGCATCACCAGGGCGTCAGGCTTGGCATGGCTCAGCTTGTCGCCGTCGAGGCCGAAATACCGAAAATACTCCTTCACCGAGGGCACGAAGGAGCCGTTCATCCGCTCGCGCTGGAGGCGCAGCATCATGACGATGTCGACGCCCGCGAGCCCCTTGCGCATGTCGGTGAAGACCTCGACGCCGAAGCGGGCAAGGCCCGGCGGCAGCAGGGTCGAGGGGCCGATCACCCGCACCCGGGCGCCGAGCGCCATCAGCAGGATGATGTTCGAGCGCGCCACCCGCGAATGCAGGACGTCGCCGCAGATCGCGACCTGGAGCCCCTCGATCCGGCCCTTGTTGCGGCGGATGGTGAGGGCATCGAGCAGCGCCTGGGTCGGGTGCTCGTGGGCGCCGTCGCCGGCATTGACCACCGAACAATCGACCTTGCGGGCCAGGAGTTGCACCGCGCCGGCCTGGTGGTGGCGCACCACGATGATGTCGGGGCGCATCGCGTTCAGCGTCGCGGCGGTGTCGATAAGGGTCTCGCCCTTCTTCACCGACGAAGAGGCGACCGACATGTTCATCACGTCGGCGCCGAGGCGCTTGCCAGCCAGCTCGAACGAGGACTGGGTCCGCGTCGAGGGCTCGAAGAACAGGTTGATCTGGGTGCGACCGCGCAGCGTCGTGCGCTTCTTCTCGACCTGGCGGCTGATCTCGACGGCCTCGTCGGCACGGTCGAGGAGCGCCACGATGTCGAGAGGCGAGAGGCCCTCGATGCCGAGAAGGTGGCGGTGCGGGAAGCCGGGGAGTGACTGGGTGCTCATCCTGAGACCAGGGCTATAGGAGCCGGGCGACCGCCCCGCAAGGACGGGCGTGACGGAACGCATCCGACCATCGGCGGTATTTGACAAGCGCCGCGTCATCACCCACTTGTCCGCTTCGCCGCGCGAAAATCCGCGCCAGCCGCCCCGCACAAGTTGAAGCCCGATCTGCCGCGGTGTGCTCTTCGAAGAGGCAGCCCGTCCATGAAAGTCGTCGTCGTCGAGTCGCCCGCCAAAGCCAAGACGATCAATAAATACCTCGGCAGCGACTACGAGGTGCTGGCCTCGTTCGGGCATATCCGGGATCTTCCGGCGAAAGACGGCTCGGTCGATCCCGAGCAGGACTTCCACATGCTGTGGGAGCTGGAGGATCGCGGGGCCAAGCGCGTCGCCGAGATCGCCAAGGCCGTGAAGGGCGCCGACAAGCTGATCCTGGCGACCGACCCGGATCGCGAGGGCGAGGCGATTTCCTGGCACGTGCTCGAGGCGCTCCAGGCCAAGAAAGTGCTCAAGGACATCCCCGTTGAGCGCGTCACCTTCAACGCCATCACCAAGGATGCGGTCGCGACCGCGATGGCCCAGCCGCGGGCGATCGACCAGGCCCTGGTCGATGCCTACCTGGCGCGTCGCGCCCTGGATTACCTCGTCGGCTTCAACCTCTCGCCGGTGCTGTGGCGCAAGCTCCCGGGTGCCCGCTCGGCGGGCCGCGTGCAGTCGGTGGCGCTCCGCCTCGTCTGCGACCGCGAGCGCGAGATCGAGACCTTCAAGCCGCGGGAATACTGGTCGATCGTCGCCACGCTCAAGACCGAGAGCGGCGCGGTGTTCGAGGCTCGCCTCGTCGGCGCCGACGGCAAGCGGATCCAGCGCCTCGATGTCGGCAACGCCGAGGAGGCCGAGGCCTTCCGGCGCGACCTGGAGCTCGCCACCTTCACGGTCGCCTCGGTCGAGGCCAAGCCGGCCAAGCGCCATCCCCAGCCGCCCTTCACCACCTCGACGCTGCAGCAGGAGGCCTCGCGCAAGCTCGGCCTCGCCCCGGCCCAGACCATGCGGGTGGCGCAACGTCTCTACGAGGGCGTCGAGATCGGCGGCGAGACCGTCGGCCTCATCACCTACATGCGGACGGACGGCGTCGACATGGCGCCCGAAGCGGTGGCCCAGGCGCGCGAGGTGATCGGCGCGGAGTACGGCGACGCCTACGTGCCCGGCGCCCCGCGTAAGTACAGCGTCAAGGCGAAGAACGCCCAGGAAGCCCACGAGGCGGTGCGCCCGACCGATCTCGCCCGGCTGCCGAAGGACGTCGCGCGCTACCTCGAGCCCGAGCAGGCCAAGCTCTACGAGCTGATCTGGACCCGCACGGTGGCGAGCCAGATGGAATCGGCGGAACTGGAGCGCACCACCGTCGAGATCTCGGCCCAGGTCGGCCCGCGCCGCATCGACCTGCGCGCCACCGGCCAGGTGGTGAAGTTCGACGGCTTCCTCACCCTCTACCAGGAGGGCAAGGACGACGAGGAGGACGAGGAATCGCGCCGCCTGCCGCCGATGAAGGCCGGCGACGGGCTCACCCGCGAGCGCATCGCCGCGACCCAGCACTTCACCGAGCCGCCGCCGCGCTATTCCGAGGCGAGCCTCGTCAAGCGGATGGAGGAGCTCGGCATCGGCAGGCCCTCGACCTATGCCGCGGTGCTCCAGGTCCTGCGCGACCGCGAATACGTCAAGATCGACAAGAAGCGCCTGGTGCCGGAGGACAAGGGCCGGATCGTCACCGGCTTCCTCGAGAGCTTCTTCCGCCGCTACGTCGAGTACGATTTCACCGCCGACCTGGAGAGCCAGCTCGACCGGGTCTCGAACGCCGAGATCGACTGGCGCGCGGTGCTGCGCGACTTCTGGCGCGACTTCTCCGCGGCGATCGCCGGCACCAAGGAGTTGCGCACCACCGAGGTGCTGGAGGCCCTGAACGGGCTCTTGGCCGAGCACATCTTCCCGGCCAAGGCCGACGGCTCGAACCCGCGCGCCTGCCCGACCTGCGCCAGCGGCCAGCTCTCGCTCAAGCTCGGCAAGTTCGGCGCCTTCGTCGGCTGCTCGAACTACCCCGAGTGCAAGTACACCCGCCAGCTCAACGCGACCGGCCTCGACGGCGACGGCGAGGGCTCCGGCGAAGGCGGCCAGCCCGGCGTGCGGGTGCTCGGCGACGATCCCGAGACCGGCCTGCCCGTCACGCTCCGCGACGGCCGGTTCGGCCCGTTCCTGCAGCTCGGCGAGGCCTCGACCGAGAAGGGGGCGGAGAAGCCCAAGCGCTCCTCCCTGCCCAAGGGCCTCGCTCCTTCGGCGGTGGATCTGGAAAAGGCGCTCAAGCTCCTGTCGCTGCCGCGCGAGGTGGCGCGTCACCCGGAGACCGGCGAGCCGATCCTGGCCAATATCGGCCGCTACGGTCCCTACGTGCAGCACGGCAAGACCTACGCCAATCTCGGCAAGGACGACGACGTGCTGGAGGTGGGCGCCAACCGCGCCATCGACCTGATCGTCCAGAAGGAGCAGGGCGGCGGACGGCGCCCGGCCCAGGATCCCGGCCGCGTGATCGGCACCGCGCCAGGCAGCGACACCCCGATCACCGTCAAGGCCGGCCGCTACGGCGCCTACGTCACCGACGGCGAGATCAACGCGACCCTGCCGAAGGGGGCGGATGCCGAGGCGGTGACCCTCGACGAGGCCCTGCGCCTGATCGCGGCGCGGCGCGAGGCCGGCGGCGGGACGAAGAAGAAGGCGGGGGCGCGAAAGGCGCCGGCGAAGGCAGCGGCCAAGACGAAGACCGCGAAGGCCAAGACCGCGAAGGCGGAGGCTGCCGACGGGGCCGAGGGCGAGGCGGCGACGCCCAAGCCGACGGCCCGGAAGGCGGCGGCCAAAGCACCCGCGACGAAGACCACGACCGCCAAGAAGGCCCCGGCGAAGAAGCCGGCAGCCAAGAGCGCGGCGGGCGAATAGGGGACTGCGCCTGAACCCTCCCCCTTCTGCGGGGGAGAGTTGTCCGGGGAAAAGAAGAGGCGCGGGATCCCCTCTCCCGTGTGGGAGAGGGGTAGGGGTGAGGGTGCTACGGTGCCGCGTATAGCGCGTACCGTGGAGCTGCCAGCACAACGGTCACAGCTTTACACGGAAGCGTGTCACCCTCACCCCCGGCCCCTCTCCCACACGGGAGAGGGGAGGCGCGCCATTCCTTTCCCCGGACAGCCCTGCGCAGAGGGGCGGAGGGTTGAAGCGGCAGCGCCCTACCCCTCCGAAAAATCCTCCTCCCCATCCTCACGCAGCCCGTCGAGCACATCCAGGCAGCCCTGCAGGATGTAGGCGGCCGCCAGCTTGTCGACGAGTTCGCCGCGCCGCGCCCGTGAGGCATCGGCCTCGAGCAGGGTGCGGGTGACGGCGGCCGTCGACAGACGCTCGTCCCAGAACAGCACCGGCAGGGGCAGGATGGGTTTGAGGTTGCGGACGAAGGCCCGGGTCGATTGCACCCGCGGGCCCTCGCTGCCGTCCATGTTGAGCGGCAGCCCGACCACCAGCCCACCGACCGCGTGCTTCGTCGCGATCGCCGCCAGGGCCGCGGCATCGGGCGTGAACTTGACCCGCCGGATCGTCTCCAGCGGCGAGGCGATCCGGCGCTGCACGTCCGAGAGGGCGAGCCCGATCGTCTTGGTGCCGAGATCGAGCCCGAGCAGGCGGGCGCCGCCGCGCGACTCGGCGGCAAAAGCTGCGATCGTCTCCCGGTTCACGGTCGGCCTCCGCGCGTTAGGTAGGCTCTGCCGGCCCTACCCCGCCCGAGCGTCCGGGCGGCCGGCCGCCCATTCCGAAAAATCCTTCGCCCGGAGGTCATCCGATGCGCATCACCTGGTTCGGCCATTCCACCTTCCGCCTCGATTTCGGCTCCCACCACGTGTTGATCGATCCGTTCTTCAGCGGCAACCCGGCCTTCGAGGGCGACCGCAAGGCGGCGACCGCGGGCGCGACCCACATCCTCGTCACCCACGGCCACGGCGACCATGTCGGCGATACGGTCGAGATCGCCGGTGAGACCGGCGCCACGGTCGTCACCAACTACGACCTGTGCATGTGGCTGTCCTCGAAGGGCGTGACGAAACTGGAGCCGATGAATACCGGCGGCACCGTCGACGTCGGGGGTTTCCGGGTCAGCCTGGTGCGGGCCGACCACTCGGCCGGCATGAGCGAGGCCGGGGTGACGGTGCCGCTCGGCCTGCCGAACGGCGTGATCGTGCGCGCCGAGGGCGAGCCGACGATCTACCACATGGGCGACACCGACATCTTCGGCGACATGGCGTTGATCCAGGAGATCTACCGGCCCGACGTGCTGATGGTGCCGATCGGCGACCGCTTCACCATGGGGGCCGAGACCGCGGCGCTGGCGGTGAAGCGCTTCTTCAAGCCGAAGGCGGTGATTCCCTGCCATTACGGCTCCTTCCCGATCGTCGACCAGAGCGCCGAGCGCTTCGTGTCCGCGCTCGACGGCAGCGGCGTGCAGGTGGTCGTGCCGCACAAGGGCACCGCCGTCACGGTGTAGGGGACCGGCGGCCGCCCTCCCCCGGGGCGGCCCTCGCGGACCTGCACGGACGGCGCCGTTAGGGTTAACGAAAGGTTGACGTAGCGGGGCGGCACTGGCGAGATTAACGAAACGTTAATCGCTCGTCTCCCCGCACCGAGGTCGCCGTGGCTGCCGTCATCCTCCCCTTCTCGTCCGGCCCCGGCCGGCAGGACGAAGTCCCCGCGCCGCAGCCCGGCGCTCCGGCCCAGGGGCGGACGACCCTCGACCTCGACGGTGGTGCGAGCCCGCTGCGGGGCGGGAGCTTCGCTCCGGCGGCCCCGGCCCGCCGGGTGCCGGCCGAGGCGATCCTGGCCATCGGCCGCCGGATCTGCCGGGCCGCGGCTCTCCCGGACGAGCCGGCGCCGCAGGCCGGTGCCCCCCGGCGGATGCCGCGCAAGCACAAGCTGATGCTGCTGACCGCGGCCGCCGTGCTCTATACCGGCGGCATGGAGGCGCGCCGGACCTTCAAGCCGCGGGCGGTGATGATCGAGGCGCCGATCAGCCGGGCCCACGACATCGCGGCGCTTCCGCTCCAGCGGCCGGCGGCCTGACCACCCGCCCGTTGCGGCAGCGCGAAAGCCGGTGTTATAGCGCCTCGCGGCCGTGAACCGGCCGCCGGGCTTTCGACGAGCCCGGTTTCCCGCTTGTCCGAACGGAGTGCCCATGTCGGTCGACGCCAAGACGGTCCGGCGCATCGCGCATCTGGCGCGGATCGCGGTCACCGACGACGAGGTGGCGCCGCTCCAGGACGAACTCAACGCCATCCTGTCCTTCGTCGAGCAGCTCGACGCGGTCGACGTCGCGGATGTCGAACCGATGACCTCGGTGACCCCGATGGCGATGAAGAGCCGCGAGGACGTGATCACCGATGGCGGGCATGCCCGCGAGATCGTGTTCAACGCGCCGCTGACCGAGGACAACTACTTCGTGGTGCCGAAGGTCGTCGAGTAGTCGCGTTCGAGACCACCGAGACCGACGACAGCGCACCCATGGCGGCCGCCAGGCCCCGACAGGACGAGACGATCGTGAGCACCAAGCCGGCAGAGCTGACCGACCTCACCCTGGCGCAGGCCCGCGACGGCCTGCGGGCCAAGGACTTCTCCGCCCGGGAGCTGACCCAAGCCCATCTCTCGGCGATCGAGAAGGCCCGCGTGCTCAACGCCTACCTGCTCGAGACGCCCGACCGGGCCCTCGCCATGGCCGACGTCGCCGACCATAAGCTCGCCGCCGGCGAGGCCCGGCCCCTCGAGGGGCTGCCGCTCGGCATCAAGGACCTGTTCTGCACCCACGGGGTGACCACCACGGCGGGCTCGAAGATCCTCGACGGCTTCCAGCCGCACTACGAATCCACCGTCACCCACAACCTGTGGCGCGACGGCGCGGTGATGCTCGGCAAGCTGAACCTCGACGAGTTCGCCATGGGCTCCTCGAACGAGACCAGCGCCTACGGCCCGGTGATCTCGCCCTGGCGGCGCAGGGATTCCGACACCAAGCTGGTGCCCGGCGGTTCGTCGGGCGGCTCGGCCGCCGCGGTCGCCGCCCGCCTGTGCCTGGGCGCCACCGCCACCGATACCGGCGGCTCGATCCGCCAGCCGGCGGCCTTCACCGGCACGGTCGGCATCAAGCCCACCTACGGCCGCTGCTCGCGCTGGGGCACCGTCGCCTTCGCGTCGTCCCTCGACCAGGCCGGGCCGATCGCCCGCACGGTGCAGGACACCGCGATCCTGCTGACCTCGATGTCCGGGCACGACGACAAGGACACGACCTCGGTCAACCTGCCCGTCCCCGATTTCGAGGCGGCGGTGAATCGCGGCGTGAAGGGCCTGACCATCGGCATCCCGAAGGAGTACCGGGTCGACGGGATGCCCGCCGAGATCGAGCGGCTGTGGCAGCAGGGCGCCGACTGGCTGCGCGCGGCCGGCGCCAAGGTGGTCGAGGTCTCGCTGCCGCACACCAAGTATGCTCTGCCGGCCTACTACATCGTCGCCCCGGCCGAGGCCTCCTCGAACCTCGCCCGCTACGACGGCGTCCGCTACGGGTTGCGCGTCCCGGGCAAGGACATCGCCGGGATGTACGAGGCGACCCGCGCCGCCGGCTTCGGCCGCGAGGTCAAGCGCCGGATCATGATCGGCACCTACGTGCTCTCGGCCGGCTATTACGACGCCTATTACGTCCGGGCGCAGAAGATCCGCACGCTGATCAAGCGCGACTTCGAACAGGTCTACGCCTCGGGCGTCGACGCGATCCTCACCCCCACCACCCCGTCCGCCGCCTTCGGCTTCGGCGAGAAGGCCAAGGCCGACCCGGTCGAGATGTACCTCCTCGACGTGTTCACCGTGACGGTGAACATGGCCGGCCTTCCGGGCCTCGCGGTGCCGGCGGGCCTCGACGCGCAGGGTCTGCCGCTCGGCCTCCAGCTGATCGGCCGGCCCTTCGACGAGGAGACCCTGTTCGCGGCGGGCCAGGTGATCGAGGAGGCGGCGGGCCGCATCGCCCTGCCGCAGGCGTGGTGGGCGTGAACCACCCGACCGTTCCCTACTACCCGCCCGAAGTCTGGATCATGGCGGCGTTCGATCCCGTCCTGATCGGGCTCGCCCTGTATCTCGGCTGGAAGGCGGACCAGTTCGGCAAGGTCGTCCTCGTCGCGATGATCGCGCTGGTCGGCTCGGTGCTGGTGTCGTGGGTGCTGACCGGCATCGGCGTGCCCTGGCCGGCCCCGATCGGACGGGAACTCCCGACCTTCTTCCCCGTCCGCACCGCGGCGGCGCTGATCTACGCGATCGTCGGCTACACCGCCCGGCGGACGATCGCGCCGCGCGCTTGACGGCTTCGCGCGGCCCTTCCTACTAGTCGGGAAACCATCCTCTTTCCTGCGGGAGAGGGGACGATCCTGCGAGAATCCGAGACCCTCATGAACGCTCCCGTGAACCCCAAGAAGCTGATCAAGGGCGCGCTGGGCGACTGGGAGGTGGTGATCGGCATGGAGATCCATGCCCAGGTCACCAGCCGCTCCAAGCTGTTTTCCGGCGCGCCGACCGCCTTCGGCGCCGAGCCGAACGACAACGTCTCGCTGGTCGACGCCGCGATGCCCGGCATGCTGCCGGTGATCAACCGCGAATGCGTCGCCCAGGCCGTGCGCACGGGTCTGGGCCTCAAGGCGCAGATCAACCACCGCTCGGTGTTCGACCGGAAGAACTACTTCTACCCGGACCTACCCCAGGGCTACCAGATCAGCCAGTACAAGAGCCCGATCGTCGGCGAGGGCGAGGTGCTGGTCGACCTCCCCGACGGCGAGAGCATCACGGTCGGGATCGAGCGCCTGCACCTGGAGCAGGATGCCGGCAAGTCGCTGCACGACCAGTCCCCGACGATGAGCTTCGTCGACCTCAACCGGTCGGGCGTGGCGCTGATGGAGATCGTCTCGAAGCCGGACCTGCGCTCGTCGGAGGAGGCCAAGGCCTACGTGACGAAGCTGCGCACCATCCTGCGCTACCTCGGCACCTGCGACGGCGACATGGAGAAGGGCAACCTTCGCGCCGACGTGAACGTCTCGGTCCGCAAGGTCGGCGACCCCTTCGGCACCCGCTGCGAGATCAAGAACGTCAACTCGATCCGCTTCATCGGCCAGGCGATCGAGGTCGAGGCGCGGCGCCAGATCGCCATCATCGAGGATGGCGGCACGATCGACCAGGAGACCCGCCTGTTCGACCCGACCAAGGGCGAGACGCGCTCGATGCGCTCGAAGGAAGAGGCGCACGATTACCGCTACTTCCCCGATCCGGACCTGCTGCCGCTCGAATTCGACCAGGCCTTCGTCGATGGGCTGGCCGCCGGCCTGCCGGAACTGCCCGACGCCAAGAAGGCCCGCTTCATCGAGGCCTACGGCCTGTCGCCCTACGACGCGACGGTGCTGGTGGCCGAGCGGGCCTCCGCCGACTATTTCGAGGCGGTGGCCAAGGGCCGCGACGGCAAGATCGCGGCGAACTGGGTCATCAACGAGCTGTTCGGCCGCCTGAACAAGGAGGCTAAGTCGATCGAGGACAGCCCGGTCTCCGCCGCCCAGCTCGGCGCCATCGTCGACCTCATCGGCGACAACACCATCTCGGGCAAGATCGCCAAGGACGTGTTCGAGATCGTCTGGAGCGAGGGCGGCGAGCCGCGCCAGATCGTCGAGAGCCGGGGCCTGCGCCAGGTCACCGATACCGGGGCGATCGAGGCGGCGATCGACCAGATCATCGCGGCCAACCCCGAGAAGGTCGAGCAGGCCAAGGCGAAGCCCACCCTGCTCGGCTGGTTCGTCGGCCAGACCATGAAGGCGACGGGCGGCAAGGCCAACCCGGCGGCGGTGAACGCGCTGCTGAAGGCGAAGCTCGGCATCGAGTGAGGTGCCGACGCGGCCCCGGGGAGGCCCGGGCGATCGCATCCCTTTCCCCGGCCAGCCCTGCCGAGACGGGGGAAGGGTGCGGGGCGCGCGACCTGTGAGGATCATCCGCAACGTGCGCCACCGCACATTCCGACGCCCCCGTCTCAATCGGGCATGCGCGGTTTGTGCGGTGCGGTGAACCTTCCGCTGCGTTCGTCGTTCTATCCCGGAGCCGCCCGCCCCCGATCGACGCGCTGGCGCGTCGCTTGCGTGAGGCGGGCACCAACCAACCCGGCATGACGAGGACCCTTGATGCTGAAGACCATCACCTACGCGATGATCGGTGTCCTGGCCTGCGGGCTCTTGGTGGCCGTGGTCGGCGTGACCGGCGCCATCGGCGGCTGACGCAATCGCCGCGAGGCCCGTCCCGCGCGGGACGGGCCTCGCCCTCGGTTCCCTTTTCTCACTTCTCCCGGAATGCCCTCGCGACCTGGTCGGTGAGCGGCTTGGTGAAGAAGCTCAGCACCGTCCGGCTTTCCGTCTGTATGAAGGCCTCGACCGGCATGCCGGGGGTGAGGCGCACCGTGCCGAGACGCTTCATCTCGGCGTCGGACACGGCGACCCGGGTGGTGTAGGTGCCCTGCCCGGTCCGCGGATCGGTGGTCAGGTCGGGAGAGATCCGCGACACCGTCCCCATGACGACCGGCGTGGTCCGCTGGTTGAAGGCCGAGAACCGCAACGATGCCGCCTGCCCGACATGGACCTGATCGATGTCCTGCGGCGCGAGCTTGGCCTCGACGGCGAGATGATCGGCGGTCGGCACGATCTGCATGATCTCGGCGCCCGGCGCCACCACCCCGCCCACCGTGTGGACCGCGAGCTGGTGGACGAGGCCGTCCTGCGGCGCACGGATCTCGACCCGTCGCAGCTGGTCCTCGGCGGCGATGCGCCGCTCGGCATATTCCGACACCTTGCTGCGGATCTCGGCCAATTCCTTGCCGACCTCGGTGCGCAGGTCCTGGTCGATCTGGAGGATCTGGAGCCGCGTCTCGGTGATCCGGCCGCGCACCTGGGCGATGGTGGAGACCAGCGTCCCCTTCTCGCCCTCGAGCCGGGCGAGGTCGCGCTCGAGCGCGCTCACCCGCTGGATCGGCACCAGCTTCTTCTCCCACAGGTCGCGCACCCCGCCGAGTTCCCGCTCGATCAGGGTGATCTCGCGGGCCTTGGCGGCGATCTGCTCGTCGAGGCCGCGGATCTGCTCGTCGAGCTGGCCGACGCGCTCGGCGAGCTGCGACTTCTGGCCCTCGCGGGCGCTCGCCCGGGTCTGGAACAGGCGGCGCTCGCCGTTGATCAGGCTCGCCACCACCGGGTCGGCGGAACGGGCGGTCAGCTCGGCCGGAACGGCGAGGTCCGAGGCGCCGTCGCGCTCCGCCTCGAGGCGGGCCCGGCGGGCGGTCGATTCGTCGATCGAGCGGGTGACGATGGCGAGGTTGGCCTGCACCACCGTCTCGTCGAGGCGCAGCAGCACGTCCCCGGCGGCGACCCGGTCGCCGTTCTTCACCCGCAACTCGCCGACGACGCCGCCGGTCGGGTGCTGCACCTTCTTGACGTCGGATTCGACCACCAGCGAGCCGGCGGTGACGACGGCGCCGGAGAATTCCGCCGTGGCCGCCCAGCCGCCGGCGCCGACGAACAGGAGGGCGCCGCCGATCGCGCCGGCCAGCAGGTGGCGGCGGATGGAGGCCTGCGTGTCAGGGGTGATCGGGCTCATCACGCGCGCCCTCCCTGGGCGACCTTGAGGGTGAAGGCCGGTGCGAAGCTCGCCGAGCCGGCCTGCATGCCTTGCATCGGGCGCTCCGCCGGCATCGGGCGGGGGCGGTTGAGGGCGGGCAGGACCTCGTCGCGGGGGCCCAGCGCCTGGACGCGGCCCTGGGCCATCACCATCACCTGGTCGAGGGCGGCCAGCGCGCTCGGCCGGTGGGCGACCACCACCACGATGCCGCCGCGCGCCCGCACCCCGGCGATCGCCTCGGTGAGCGCCGCCTCGCCCTCCTGGTCGAGATTCGAGTTCGGCTCGTCGAGCACCACCAGGAAGGGATCGCCGTAGAGGGCGCGGGCGAGCGCCAGGCGCTGGCGCTGGCCGGCCGACAAGAGCGCGCCGCGCTCGCCGATCTGGGTCTGGTAGCCCTCGGGGAGCGCCAGGATCAGGTCGTGGACCCGGGCGGCCTTGGCCGCCGCGATGATCCCGTCGGCCTCGGCCCCCGGCCGGAAGCGCGCGATGTTGGCCGCCACGGTGCCGGGAAACAGCTCGACCTCCTGCGGCAGGTAGCCGACATGGCGCCCGAGATCCCGCGGCCGCCACTGGTCGAGGCGGGCCCCGTCGAGGCGCACCGCGCCGCGATCCGCCGGCCAGATCCCGACGAGGAGGCGGGCGAGCGACGACTTGCCCGAGGCGCTGTGCCCGACGATGCCGAGCCCCTGCCCGGCCGCCAGCGACAGGCTGACGTCGAGGGCGGTGAGGCGCGGCCCGCCGGGCGGGCCGACGCTCGCCTGCTCGACGGTGAGCCCCTCGCGCGGCGCCGGCAGGGTCAGGCCCTCCGGCTCCTCGCCGGCCGCGTTCAAGGCCGCCCCGAGATGGCGCCAGCATTCGCGGGCGGCGGAGAAGGTCTTCCAGTAGCCGATCGCCTGGTCGATCGGTGCCAGCGCCCGGGCGCTCAGGATCGAGCCGGCGATGATGACGCCGGCCGTCGCCTCCTGGCGGATCACCAGGAAGGCGCCGACGCCGAGCACCGCCGATTGCAGCACCACCCGCAGCACCTTCGCGATGTTGTGGATCGCCCCCGTGATCTCGGCGGTGCGCTCCTGGGTGGCGTGCGACGTGGCATTCACCTTCGTCCAGAGCCCGGCGAGGTCGGGCTCCATGCCCATCGCCCGCACGGTCTCGGCGTTGCGCCGGCTCGCCTCGGCGACGAAGCCGCGGGCGGCCGCCGCCTCGCGGGCGTCGCGGGCGTGGTGGCGGGTGAGGATCTCGGCGAGCACCGTCAGGCCGACGAGCGCGAGCGCCCCGAACAGGGCAGTGAGCCCGATCCAGACGTGGAAGGCGAAGAGCAGGCCGAGATAGACCGGAATCCAGGGCAGATCGAACAATGCGCCCGGGCCGCCGCCGGCCAGGGCGGAGCGGATCTGGTCGAGGTCGCGCATCGGCCGCAGGCCGTCGGCCTCCGCCCGCCCGCGCAACGGCAGGGTGACCACGGCGCGAAAGACGTTCCGGCTCAAGGATTCGTCGAAGGCCTTGCCGGCGCGGAGCAGCAGGCGCGAGCGGATCAGGTCGAAATAGCCCTGGCCCAGATAGAGCACGAGCACGATCAGGCTCAGGCCGACCAGCGTCGGCACGCTGCGGCTCGGGATCACCCGGTCGTAGACTTCGAGCATGTAGAACGAGCCGGCGAGCGCCAGCAGGTTCACGGCCCCGCTCAGGACCGCGACGCCGAGGATCACGTGGCGCAGCCGCGCCAGGGCCGCCACCATCGGCGGGGCCGAGGCCGCGCGCGACCGCCCGAGGCCGAAGGCGGTGAGCGCGTCGTGGCGCAAGCCGTCGTCGCCGGGCGCGGCATGTCCGGGCTCGGGCTGGCCGGCTGGCCCGGTGGAGGCGAAGCGATCGCGCAGCCGGTGCAGGGCCGGCGCGGTCAGGCCACGGGCGCGCCGGGCGGCGCCGGCCAGGGAGACGTGCGAATCGGGGGATGTCACGGGATGGCTGGGCTCCGTTCGGCGGCGCGCGGCAACGGGCCCGGACGGGGCAGGCGGCGCAGCGGGAATGAGTGAGGCAATTTCCGATTGAACTTCGAATATCGATGAGGCGCGGGTTTCCCCTCTCCCCGCGGGCGGGGAGAGGGCTGCTGACCCCTTGTCGGGTCAGCGGCAAGCCCGCAGGGCGAGGGTGAGGGGGTGTCTCCGGATGAGGCCCCTCCGGCACCACCCCCTCACCTTCGGCTGCCGCCTCGCTGCGTTCCCTGCACGGGAACACAGCCCTCTCCCCGCCCGCGGGGAGAGGTGACTTAATCTCGATCCGATCAGATCTTTTGGGGACCGCACGAGACGCGAATATCCCCGCCCACCTCCCGGCGGGCGGGGCCGTCACGCCCCTCAGACGAGGTAGTCGTGGAAGGTGAAGTGCTTGGCGCCGTTATCCGCCAGCGTCAGGTGGGCGGTCGGGACGTCCTGGCCGTGATAGCTGGCGCTGTCGACGTAGAGGTTGCGGTCCTTCGCGTCCGTTCCGCCCCAGGCGTCGTTCAGGAACTTGACCGCCACGTCGTGGTCGCCCTGGCCCCAGTCGCCGCGGACCGAGATCAGGTCGGACTGGCCGGCACCGTGCAGGGACTTCGCGGTCTGGACCCCGCCGATCTGCTTGCCGTCCACCGAGATGGTGTATTGCGCGTTGCCGTTATAGGCGTCCTGGCTGATCTTGAGCAGCAGCTGGTCGGAGCCGCTGCCGAGGCTGACGCTCGGCTGCGCCGTGCTGCCGGTGGACGGGACGGTCACGGGGGTCGTGACCGGGGCGGTCGTGACCGGCGTCGTGGTGGCGGGCGTGCCGGTCACGCTGTGGTCGCCGCCGCCCGCCGGGGTCGCGGCGGTGTTGTTCGTCACCATTTCCAGGTGCGAGCGGATCGCCCCCATGTCCTTGAACAGGTTGTCGACCTGGGTCTGGCTCACGCCCTTCTCGAGATAGGCGAGCTGCAGCGTGTTCGGGCCGGCGGTGTCGGTGACGTAGCCGCCGTAATTCTGGTAGGCCTTGGCCAGGGCCATGCCCTCGGAGGTCGTGATGCCGATCTTGGTCAGGTCGACGTCCTTGGGGATCGCGAACAGCGAGCCGAGGGGGATGGAGCCCGAATAGCTGCCGCTGAAGCCGTCGGCGGAGGTCGCCGGCCAGACATAGGGCGTGCTGCTGGAGCCGGCCTGGGTGGTCGAGATCGCCA